>NZ_CP109150.1:5488011-5792900 GCF_035920365.1 Micromonospora sp. NBC_01740
TCGTGTCCACCGTCGCCACCCGTACCCGGCTCAGGACCGGCGGTTGCGCTCCTGGCTGAGCCGCTCGTCGAGCCGGCCGAGTTCGTAGATCGCGTTCAGTTCCGTCGGCAGGTGGGTCACGTTGTCGACCACGGGTTCGTCGTCCGGCTCGGGGGCGGGCGTCGGCGGGGTGGCCGGGCCGGTGGCCGCGACGGCGGGCCGGCGCCGTCGGTGCAGGACGAACAGCACGGGCACCGCCAGGACGCCCAGCGCCAGGCCGTAGACCAGCCAGCGGTCCGTTCCCCCCTCGCCCTCGCGTGGCGGGGCCGCGACCGTCGAGGGGGCGTCGGAGTCGGCACCCTGCCCGGGCGGGCCGGGCGCGTCGGCCTCCCGTCCGGCCGGTCGCCCGGCAGGCCGATCGCCGGCGGGTGCGGGCGCGGACGCACCCCCGGGGCTGGACGCGGGCGCGGAGCGGCCCGGCGCCGCCGGGACAGCCGGCGCGGCCGACGGGCCGGCCGGGGACGGGGCAGGGGCCGCCGAGCTGGACGGCACGGGCGTCGGGGAGGTTCCCGGGGTGGCCCGGCCACCCCCCTTGAGCAGGTCGTCGACGACCCGCCCGACGCCGCCGAGCAGGTCACCGACCGGCCCGCCGGAGGCCGTCGGCGTCGGCGCGGGAGCGAGCGCCAGGGTCAGGGCGAGCGCAGCCACGACACGCATGGTTCACCTCGGAAAGGGGTCGATGTGCCAGGCACCGTACCGCACTCCGGGTGGTCGCCGCGTGACGCCCCGGCGGTACGACCGGGGTGACGACGCTACGGGGGACGCCGCACGCGGCGTCCCCCGTAGCGGGGTGGGTCAGGCCGGCAGGCCGCCGACCTGGGTGTTGATCCAGGACCGGATGGACGGCAGGTCCACGTAGATGGACGGGCCGGTGGCGCAGGTGGAGTTGTTGTTGCCGGCCCGGCTGGTGGCGCCGATCAGGGCCCACGCCCCGTTGATCCGGCGCACCTGCGGGCCGCCCGAGTCGCCGTAGCAGGCGCCCGCGTTGCCGTTGGTGTTGTTGGTGCAGATCTCGTACGGGCCGTTGATGCCGAGGCAGCGGCTGTCCGCCACGATCGAGGTGTCCAGCTCGTTCGCGACGGTGGGGGCGCTGCCGCAGCCCCGGGGAGCACAGGTCTGGCCCCAGCCGATGATCCGGGTGGCGGTGCCGACCGCGCCGGAGGTGGTCGGGATCGGCGCCGGGGCGTAGCTGACCGAGCTGGACAGCTGGAGCAGCTTCACGTCGACGCTCGGGTGGTTGACCGCCCGGGTCACCGAGACGACGGTGCCGCCGCTGCTGCGGTTGACGCTGCCGACCCGCACCGAGGAGGGGGTCCCGCAGTGCTTGGCGGTGACCGCCCAGTTGGCCTTGATCAGGGTGCCGGTGCAGCCGGAGACGTACACCATCCACGGGTAGTTCTCACTCGCCGGCCGGCCGTTGACCACCTGCGGCGAGATGTCGTCGGTGTCGTTCCACGTGAACGTCCCGGTGGGCACCTCCGACGCGGCCAGGCCGCCCGCGAAGAGCTGGTTCACCCGGGACGCCTCGGCGGCGCTCGGGTTGGCGTTCGTGCAGGAGACCGGCGCGCTGCTGCCGGACATCAGGTCGGAGCAGAGTCCGGTACGCCGGTCGGGCAGGCCGAGGATGTGGCCGAGCTCGTGGGTGGCGATGCGGGTGCGGTTGTAGCCCTGGTTGACGGCGGTCCAGCCCATCCAGACCCGGCCGGCGCCGAGGCTGGTGACCTGCGCGCGCGGCCAGCCGCTGTCGACGTAGATGGTGACGTTGCCCGGCGTACGGGCGACCAGCTGGACGTTGCTGACCCGGCTGTTCCAGATGGCCGCGGCCTGGTCGAAGTTGGTGCGGAACTCGCCGGCCCGGCTCGCGTCGTAGTAGACGGTCCGGGCGGCGGACGCGCCCGTGTCGGCGGCGGACGCGCTCGCGCCGGTGGCAACCTGCATTCCGGTTGCGGCCAGCACCGCCGCCAGCGCGGCGGTCGCCGCGTGCAGCAGTTGTCGTCGGAACATACACGCACTCCCTGGGGTTGTCCGGCGGCGTGCCACCGCCGGTCATCGATGTACGTGAATGCTAGAGCGAGGGTCGCCGATATGCGGCATAACGGAATCGTCATACCGGCGACGCGGCGGCCCGCTCCGCCGAACGGGCCGCCCGGCGAACGTCGCCGGCCGCCAGCGCGAACAGCGCGAGCGCGCCGGCGAGGGCCGCGTCCACCCCGATCACGAATCCCCGCTCCGACCCGGCCGGCGCCACGGCGACACCGGCGGCAAGCGCCACCGCCGCCGCGAGCGCCATGCCCAGGCGGGCCGACGCCTCCCACCGCACGGCCCACCGGCTCCCCGGCGGCCGTCCCGTCGTGAGGCCCGCGCGCAGCTGCCACGCGGCGGCGGCGATGAGCGACGCACCGAGCGCGCCGGCGGCCCCGATCACCAGCCACGGCACGGCGAACGCCCCCGCCCGCCCGGCGGGCGACGACACGCCGCCCGCCGCGAGCAGCGCGAACCCGACCGAGAGCGCGACATGGACGAGGATCACCCGCGACAGGCGACGTCGCAGCTCACTCAGCTCGGCAACGGGCATCGACACTGCCGCCTCCCCTGCTCGGGCCCACCCCGCATCGTGCCACGTCGGGTGCCACCTGCCCCAGAGGTGACCGGCCTCGACGTTTGACAGCAAATCGACACACTGCTATTTGTAAATACAGTTTCCTGAGGTTCCTGGTGGCCGTCCGGCCATCCCACGGGGCCGCTGGCCCACCGACCGGAGGCGGCGCGCCGCCATCCCACCCGAGGAGCGCCATGCCTCGCAAGCGGACCGTCGCCCAGCTCTCGGGCGCCCTCGCCGTCACCGTCGCCGCGATCGGCTACGGCCTGCCGTCGGCCAGCGCCGCGGCGGCCGGGCCCGTCACCGGCCTCGGCGGGAAGTGCGTCGACGTCGCCGGGGCCAACCCGGCCAACGGCACGCCGATCCAACTCTGGGACTGCAACGGCACCGCGGCCCAGGTCTGGACGGTCGGCAACGCCGACGGATCGGTCCGCGCGCTCGGCAGGTGCCTGGACGTCACCGCCGCGTCGACCGCCAACGGCGCCAAGGTGCAGCTGTACGACTGCAACGGCACCGGCGCGCAGAAGTGGACCGCCAGCAACGGCACGCTGGTCAACACCGGCTCGGGCAAGTGCCTCGACGTCACGGACTGGAGCACGGCCAACGGTGCCCGGTTGCAGATCTGGAGTTGCTCCGGCACCGCCAACCAGCGGTGGACCCTGCCCGGCGGCGGCGCCACGCCCACCCCGTCCGCGCCGGCCGGCGCTCCCCTCGACGACCCGGCCAAGAAGGACGTCGCCATGCAGCTCGTGTCGGCGGCGGAGAACTCCTCGCTCGACTGGCGCGCGCAGTTCTCCTACATCGAGGACATCGGCGACGGGCGGGGCTACACCGCCGGCATCATCGGCTTCTGCTCCGGCACCGGCGACATGCTCGAACTCGTGGAGGCGTACACGCGGACCAAGCCCGGCAACGTGCTGGCCGGCTACCTGCCCGCGCTGCGCGCCGTCGACGGCAGCGACTCGCACGCCGGCCTCGACCCGTACTTCCCCCGCGACTGGCGCACCGCCGCCGCCGACCCCGTGTTCCGGGCCGCGCAGGAGGCCGAGCGGGACCGCGTCTACTTCAACCCCTCGGTCCGCGACGGCAAGACCGACGGCGTACGGGCGCTCGGGCAGTTCGCCTACTACGACGCGGCGGTGATGCACGGCTACGAGGGCATGCGGGCGATCCGCAGTCGCGCCCTGGCCCGGGCGAAGCCCCCGGCCCAGGGCGGCGACGAGCGGACCTGGCTGCACGCCTTCCTCGACGAGCGGGTCGCCGAGATGAGGAAGGAACCCGCCCACTCGGACACCTCCCGCGTGGACACCGCGCAGCGGGTCTTCCTCAACAACGGCAACTTCGACCTGAACACGCCGCTGGTGTTCGCCGTCTACGGCGACCAGTACCGCATCGGCTGACGGCCCCCGGTCACGACTCCGGCGCGACGCCGGCGGGGGCGCCGGTCTCCCGCAGCCGGCCGTCGGCGAGCCGCAGCCAGCGGTCCACGCCGATCGCCGCGAGGAACCGTTCGTCGTGGCTGATCACCACGAACGCACCCTCGTACGCGTCGAGCGCGCTCTCCAGCTGGCCGACGCTGACCAGGTCCAGGTTGTTGGTCGGCTCGTCGAGCAGGAGCAACTGCGGCGCCGGTTCGGCGAACAGCACGCAGGCCAGGGTGGCGCGGAGCCGCTCGCCGCCGGAGAGCGCCCCGACCGGGAGGTGGGCGCGGGAGCCCCGGAACAGGAAGCGGGCGAGCAGGGTCATCCGCTGCGCCTCCGGCATCGCGGGCGCGTACGCGGCCAGGCTCTCCGCGACCGTGCGGTCGAGGTCCAGCAGGTCCAGCCGCTGGGACAGGTAGGCGATCCGGCCGTCGGCCCGCCTGGTCCGGCCGCCCTCCGGCTGCACGTCGCCGCTGACCACACGCAGCAGGGTGGACTTGCCGGCGCCGTTCGGACCGGTGAGCGCGATCCGTTCGGGCCCCCGGATCGTGAGGTCCACGCCGGCACCGGCGAACAGGGCGCGCCCGCCGTAGCGGACCTGCATCCCCTCGCCGTGGAAGACCGTGCGACCGGCCGGAAGGCTGGTGCCGGGCAGTTCCAGCGTGATCCGCTGCTCGTCGCGCAGGGCACGGCCCGCCTCGTCGAGCCGGGCCTTGGCGTCGCCGACCCGCGCGGCGTGCGTCTCGTTCGACCGGCCCGCCGACTCCTGGGCGCCCCGCTTCATGGTGCCGGCGAAGATCTTCGGCAGGCCGGCGCTCTTCAGGTTGCGGGCGGCGTTGCCGGCCCGGCGCTCGGCCCGTTCGCGCGCCTGCTGCATCTCCCGCTTCTCCCGCTTGACCTCCTGCTCGGCGTGGCGGACGTTCTTCTCCGCGACCTCCCGCTCGGCGCGCACCGCCTCCTCGTACGCGGTGAAGTTGCCGCCGTAGGAGCGGACCTCGCTCCGGTCGAGTTCGAGGATGCGGTCCATCCGGTCCAGCAGCGCCCGGTCGTGGCTGACCAGCAGCAGGCAACCGTTCCAGTCCTCCAGCACGGCGTACAGCTTGCGGCGGGCGTCGAGGTCCAGGTTGTTGGTGGGCTCGTCGAGGAGCAGGATGTCGGGCCGCCGCAGCAGTTGCGCCGCCAGGCCCAGGGAGACGACCTGGCCGCCGCTGAGGGTGTGCAGGGGCCGGTCGAGGGACACGTCGTCGAGGCCGAGCCGGTCCAGTTGGGCGCGGGTGCGCTCCTCGATGTCCCAGTCGTTGCCGATCGTGGTGAAGTGCTCCTCGTCGGCGTCCCCGGCCTCGATGGCGTGCAGCGCGCCGAGCACCGGCGCGATCCCCATGACCTCGGCAACGGTCAGGTCGCCGGCCAACGGAAGGCTCTGCGGCAGGTAGCCGAGCACCCCGTCGACGGTCACGGAGCCGCCGGTCGGCTGGTACTCGCCGGCGATCAGCTTGAGCAGCGTGGTCTTGCCGGCGCCGTTCGGCGCGACGAGGCCGGTGCGGCCGGCGCCCACCGTGCAGGACAGCCCCTCGAAGACCGGGGTGTCGTCCGGCCAGGAGAAGGAGAGGCGGGAACAGATGATGAACGCGTCGGACATGCGGAGACCCTCGGGGTGACGTGGGCGCGCCGGGCGCCCTGGGGACGGGATTCGAAGACGACGGACCGCGGCCACGGCGGCGGTCGAACGCCTGCCGCTGGCCGGGCACTTCCGGTGTCACCCGGAGATGTCGTCGTCACCCGCCACGTCTGGTCTCCCTGTCCTGATCACTCGCGCCCATCCTAACAGCGCGGCCCGGCACCACGGGGACGCGCGACGGCGTCAGAGGCCCGCGCAGGGGTCGTCGCCCATCGAGCAGTCCTCGGGCGCCCTGGTGAGCTGGTCGACGTCGCGCACGGCGAACGTGAAGGTTCGCGAGCGGCCGGGCGGCACGGGCGGCCCGGTGAAGGTGACGACCTGCCCGTCGCGCCGGTGCTCCGCCCCGCTGACGTCGGTCAGGGAGCCGCCCTCGGCCAGCGTGACGACCACCGTCCAGCCGTCCACCGCCGCGCTGCCGGGATTGTCGACGACCACCTCGCCGGTGAAGCCGAGCAGCCTCGTCGAGACGGTCCGGTAGCGGGCGGTCATGGCGGGGGCCGACGGCGCGATCGAGGTGGGCGTACGCGAGGGCGTCGCCGAGGGGGTCGCCGACGGCGTCCGGCTCGGGCGGGACGGGGTCGGCGTGGCGCTGCGCGTGGGGCGGGCGGAGGGGGTCGCCCGCGGCGTACGGCTCGGGGTGGCCGTGGCTATCGGCGACGGCGTCGCGACCGGGCCGGCGACCGGGTCCGGCTCGTCGGGCAGGACCGCCCACACCGCCGCCCCGGCGGCCAGCACGACGCCGGCCAACCCCGCGACCAGCAGCGGCCAGCGGCGGCGCCGGGCGGCCGGGGCCGGCTCGTCGCCGACCACCTCGGTCACCGGCATCTCGGTGGTCATCCCGGGCTCGCCCCGGCGCAGGTCGACCTGCTGGAAGGCCAGCCAGTCGAGGATCGCCGGCAGGCGCCCGGTCAACGCCTGCCGGTAGGACTCCTCGCGGCGTTCGCGCTGCTCGTCGTTCCAGCTGCCGTGCTCCAGCACCTCGCGGACCGACAGCCGGCACCCCTCGGCGGTGGGGGCGACGGCACAGGCCAGCCGGCTTCGCCGGCCGCCCTCGAGGCACCGCAGCGCGATCAGCTCCGGCTCCCGCCGGTCGGTCACCTCCGCGTCGACGGCGGCGTCGAACCCGGGCAGGCCGGCGGTGAACAGCAGCAGCCGGCCGCGCGACCCGGCCATCGGCTCGACCTCGGTGAACCAGCGGGCGAGCAGAGCGCGATCCGTCAATGCGTGCCACACCCGGTCCGCCGGGTGGAACAGGTCCACCTGCACGTCGATCTCGATCACGGCGCGACTCTACGGGTATCGATCGCGGCCCGCCCCGGACGGGGGGATCCCCACGGTACGCGGCCGGCGCCGGGCGGGCCGCCGGGGGTGGGGGACCGACGCCCACCCCTCCGGGGCGCCGGTCGGCGGTCATCCCTTCACGCACACCACCTGCTTGAGGTGCGCCACCACCTCGACCAGGTCCTCCTGCTGCGCCATCACCTGGGTGATGTCCTTGTACGCCCCGGGGATCTCGTCGACCACGCCGGCGTCCTTGCGGCACTCCACGCCGGCGGTCTGCGCGACCAGGTCGGCGGTGCTGTACGTGCGCTTCGCCTGCGCCCGCGACATCCGCCGCCCCGCCCCGTGCGAGGCGGAGCAGTACGCGTCCGGGTTCCCCTTGCCCCGCACGACGTACGAGCCGGTGCCCATCGATCCCGGGATGATGCCCAGGTCCCCCCGACCGGCCCGGATCGCCCCCTTGCGGGTGACCAGCACGTCGACGCCGTCGTAGCTCTCCTCCGCCACGTAGTTGTGGTGGCAGCTGATCGGCTCGTCGAAGCCGACGTGCGGGAACTGCTCCCGCACCACCCCGCAGAGCAGGGCGAGCATGACCGCCCGGTTGCGCCGCGCGTACTCCTGCGCCCACCACAGGTCCCGGCGGTAGGCGTCCATCTCCGGCGTGCCGGCGAGGAACACCGCGAGGTCGCGGTCGGGCAGGTCGGTGTTGTGCGGCAGCCGCCGGGCGACCGCGATGTGCCGCTCCGCCAACTCCTTGCCGATGTTGCGCGAGCCGGAGTGCAGCATGAGCCACACCCGTCCCTCGTCGGCGCCGCCCTGCTCCAGGCAGACCTCGATGAAGTGGTTGCCGCCGCCGAGCGTGCCCAGCTGCCGCTGGGCCCGCGTCTCCAGCTGCGCCACCCGCCGGTCGAGGCCCGCGAACCGGCGCCAGAAGTCGTCCCAGCCGGCCTGCTCCAGGCCCCGGACCCGGCGCGGGTCGACCGGCTTCTCCCGCTGGTTGAACCCGACCGGGATCGTGGCCTCGATCGCCGAGCGCAGCCCGGCCAGGTCGTCCGGGAGGTCGGCGGCGGTCAGCGAGGTGCGCACCGCGGACATGCCGCAGCCGATGTCGACGCCGACCGCCGCCGGCGAGACGGCCTGCCGCATCGCGATGACCGAACCGACCGTGGCGCCCTTGCCGAAGTGCACGTCGGGCATGACCGCGACGCCCTCCACCCACGGCAGCGCGCCGATGTTGCGCAGTTGCTGGGCGGCCTGCGGCTCGATGCCGTACGGGTCGGTCCAGACCCGGACCGGCGCGCGGGTGCCCGCGAGCGGGGTGTAGCTCATCGTCGTCTCCTCGTGTCGGGGGCTGGTCGCCGCCGTCACGGCGGGACCGGAAGGGATCGGGTGACGTCGCCGGGGCGCGGCCGGGACGGAGGTGGACGGCGATCCGGGGGGGGGGGGACGAAAAAGCCGCCCGGCCCCGGTGGGGTGGGCGGCTGCGCGTACGCGCCGGCGCTAGACGCGCCGCCACCCCCGTTGCCGCCCCTGTTCGGGACGTCGCCGCCCGCAGGATCGTGTGCCCGTGAGTAGCGGGGCAACACCGCGCGACGTCGGCCACACGGCGTCGGTGCGGGTGCGCTGCGACACGGCGTACTCCCCTGGGTCGTCCGGTTGACCTTGCGCCGATGACGGTAGGCGGGCCGCGACGGTGGCCGCAATGGATATTCGCGTTCCGTCCGACGACCCGCACCGGGCCGCGGGAACGACGTCCGCGTCACGGTCACTTCCTCATCCTTCCCTGTCTGCACTAGGGTAGGGAACGATGAGTGAGGAAATGTACTCGGTGGAGCAGGTGGCCGAGCGGCTGGGCCTGCACGTGCGCACCGTGCGGGGCTACATCCGCGCCGGTCGACTCAGGGCGGTGCGGATCGGCAAGCAGTACCGGATCGCCCGCGCCGACCTCGACGCGCTGACCGGTCGGTCGGCCCCCGCCCGTCCCGCCGTCGGTACGGCGGTGGAGGTGTCGAGCATCCTGCAGATCGACGGCGTCGACCGGGCCGCGGCCGACCGGCTGGCCACGCTCGTCCTGGCCACGGCGAACACCACCCACCACCCCGCGCACCCGCTGCGCATCCAGACCGTCCACGACGAGGAGCGGAACCGCATGAAGATCGTGATCCTGGGCGGAGCCTCGGCCACCGCCGAGGTGCTGCACCTGGTCGACGCCGTGCTCGACGGCGACAACGGCCTGCTCACCAGGGAGGCCGGCGATGCCTGACGTCATCCAGGAGCGGGCCGGGGTGCCGGTGCTGGTGTGCGACCCGGACGGCCCGCCGGTGACCACCGAGCAGGACGCGCTGGACCTGATCGGCTCGGCCTTCCTCGGCGCCCAGGTGGTGGCCGTGCCGGTGCGCCGGCTGGACGCCTCCTTCTTCTCCCTCGGCACCCGCTTCGCCGGCGAGGTCATGCAGAAGTTCGTCAACTACCGGCTGCGCCTGGTCGTCGTGGGCGACATCGGCCCGCACCTCGCGGCCAGTTCGGCCCTGCGCGCCCTCGTGCACGAGTCGAACCGCTCCGGCCACGTGTGGTTCGTCCCCGACCTCGACGCCCTCGACGCCCGCCTGGCGCCGGCGCCGGGACCCGGTGGGGCCGCCCCCGGGCCGGGCAGGGCGCCGGCGCGCGGCTGACCGCCCCGGGGTTGTCGGCGCGCGGGACGGGTAACCGGCGCGGATGAGGCCGGAGGCCGAGCCGGTGGACGTCGACGAGCCGCTGGCCGTCGACGTACCGCCCGCGCCGCACGACGCCAGCGGCGAGCGCGTGCCGACCCGCGACCTGGCCGGGCTGGCGCCACCGGCGCGGCCGGCGCGGCGGTGGCTGCCGCGCCGGGTGGTCGCCACGCCGGCCGCGCTGGACCACCCGCACGGCCGGCGCGTGGCCCGGCGCGTCGAGGCCCTGGGCATCGAGGTCGAGCGGCTGCGCGCCAACCGGCTCACCGGCATCCGCGGGGACACCGAGCGGGAGACGTACGCGCGGGCGAAGGCGACCATGGCGCTCGTGGTCAGCCCGCCGTCGCGCCGGAAGCTGCAACCAATCGCGCCCAGCGCGGACTGGCGCTTCGACCTGGCGGAGGGCTGCCCGGCCCACTGCCAGTACTGCTACCTCGCCGGCTCGCTGTCGGGGCCACCGGTGACGCGGGTGTACGCCGACCTGGACGACATCCTCGCCGGCCTCGCGGACTACGCCGGGCGGGGCACGGTGACCAGCCGCAGCGCCGAGCGGGCCGCCGAGGGCACCACCTTCGAGGCGTCCTGCTACACGGACCCGCTGGCCCTGGAGCACCTCACCGGCAGCTGGCGCCGGGCGGTGGAGCACTTCGCCGGCTGGGACGCCCCGGTGCAGCTGCGCTGGACCACCAAGTACGCCGACGTGGACACGTTCGTGGGGCTGCCGCACGCCGGGCGCACCCGGGTCCGGTTCAGCGTCAACTGCCGCCCGGTCAGCGAGCGGATGGAGGGCGGCACGGCGTCGGTGCCGCACCGGCTGGCGGCGCTGCGCCGGCTCGCCCTCGACGGTTACCCGGTGGGGTTGACCGTCGCGCCGATCATGCCGCTGCCCGGCTGGCGGGAGCACTACGGCGAGCTGCTCGACGCGGTCGCGGGCGCGGTCGCCGGGGTGCCGGGGCTCGACCTGACCGCCGAGCTGATCACCCACCGGTTCACCCCGGGCAGCAAGGAGGTACTGCTCGACTGGTACCCGCGCACGAGGCTGGAGATGGACGAGTCCGCCCGCAGCCGCAGGTACGGCAGGTTCGGCGCCGTGAAGTACGTCTACCCGCGCGACACGATGGCCGAGCTGCGCACCTGGTTCGACCGCGAGCTGGCCGCCCGGCTGCCTGCCTGCCGGGTCCTCTACTGGACGTGAGGATCAGCTACGGTCGACGACCGTGGCCCTGATGCGTGTCGACTTCCACTCCGAGGTGCTCGGTCTCGGCACCTCCATGACCGTGATCCTGCCGCAGCACACCTCCTCGCAGGTCGGCATGTCCGGTAGCGCCCCGCCGGGCGACCCGCCCGTGCTCTACCTGCTGCACGGGTTGTCCGACGACGACACGATCTGGCTGCGCCGCACCTCGATCGAGCGGTACGTGGCGCCGCTCGGCCTGGCCGTGGTGATGCCCCAGGTCGGGCGCAGCTTCTACAGCGACGAGGAGCACGGCAACCGGTACTGGACCTTCCTCACCGACGAGCTGCCCCGGCTGTGCCACGGGTTCTTCCGGCTCTCGACGCGTCGGGAGGACACCTTCGTCGCCGGGCTCTCGATGGGCGGCTACGGGGCGCTGAAGTGGGCGCTGCGCGACCCGGGCCGGTTCGCGGCGGCGGCGAGCCTCTCCGGCGCGCTCGACGTGGCCACCCGCCGCCACCATCCGACCGCGCCCCTCGACCCCGGCGTCTGGCACACCGCCTTCGGCGAGCGCACCGTCGCGGGCAGCGACGACGATGTCCTCGCCCTGCTCGGCAGGACCACGGGCGCCGACCTGCCCGCGCTGCGCGTCGCCTGCGGCACCGAGGACTTCCTGTACGAGGACAACCTGACCTTCGTCACGGCGGCCCGCGAGCGCGGCGTCCCGCTCACCGTGGACTTCTCCCCCGGCGCGCACGACTGGGCGTACTGGGACGCGAAGATCCAGGACGTGCTGGCCTGGTTGCCTCTGCGCACGGGCGGCTGACCCGGCGGCCGGGTGCCGGCTGAGCGGTGCCGGTGGCCGGGCGGCCCGGCGCTCAGGCCCCGACGGTGCCGTCGACGCCCTCGCGCAGGAGGTCGGCGTGGCCGTTGTGGCGGGCGTACTCGTGGATCAGGTGCAGCATCACCAGGCGCAGGGACACGTCCTCGCCGGATCTGGCGTGGTGGCCGGTCACGTCGAGCGACTCGGCCTCGCGCTCGATGCGACGCGAGTGCGCGACCTCCCGCTGCCAGGCGTCGAACGCCTCGGCGCGGGTGGCGCCGCTCGCGTCGTACGCCACCTGGAAGTCGCCCGAGTCCGACCAGACCAGCGGCACGTCCTCGCCGTCGATGGTCCGGCGGAACCAGGCCCGCTCCACCTCCGCCATGTGCCGGACCAGACCGAGCAGCGACAGCGTGGACGGGGGCATCGACTGCCGGCGCAGGTCCTCGTCGGACAGCCCGTCGCACTTCATCGCGAGGGTCGCCCGGTGGTAGTCCAGGAAGGCGCGCAGCATCTCGCGCTCGTCCCCGGTGACGGGCGGCCCGATCCGTTCGGTGGCCACGACCCACTCCCCCCTCGCGTGACGGCACACCTGCCGTCCGACGGTCGCTCGTCTCCGAGCCGGAACGTCCGATCATGCCCGACGTCGCCGGCGCGCGTAGCGTGGGCACGCAGCCGCACGCCCGGGAGGAAACCAACCGTGACCCTGTCCACCCCCGCGACCGCGCTCGCGTACTTCGGCGTCGACGCCCTGATCGACGACGACACCCGAGACCTCCAAACCGCCGTGCGCGGCTTCGTCGACCGACGGGTCCGCCCGGAGATCGCCACCTGGTACGAGCAGGGCCGCCTGCCCGTGCGGGATCTCGCCCGCGAACTCGGTGAACTCGGCGTGCTCGGCATGCACCTGCGGGGCTACGGCTGCGCCGGCACCTCCGCCGTCGCGTACGGGCTGGCCTGCTTCGAGCTGGAGGCGGGCGACTCGGGGCTGCGCTCCCTGGTGTCGGTGCAGGGATCGCTCGCCATGTACGCCATCTGGCGGTTCGGCTCCGAGGAGCAGAAGCAGCAGTGGCTGCCCCGGATGGCGGCCGGCGAGGCCATCGGCTGCTTCGGCCTGACCGAACCGGACTTCGGCTCCGACCCGGCCGGCATGCGGACCCGGGCCCGCCGCGACGGGGACGACTGGGTGCTCGACGGCACCAAGATGTGGATCACCAACGGCTCCGTCGCAGATGTCGCCGTGGTGTGGGCCCGCACCGACGAGGGCGTACGCGGCTTCCTCGTCCCCGCCGGCACCCCCGGCTTCACCGCCCCGGAGATCACCCGCAAGCTCTCCCTGCGCGCCTCGGTGACCTCGGAACTCGTCCTCGACGACGTGCGGCTGCCCGCCGACGCGATGCTGCCGGAGGCCACCGGCCTGTCCGGGCCGCTGACGTGTCTCAACGAGGCCCGCTTCGGCATCGTCTTCGGGGCGCTGGGCGCGGCCCACGACTGCCTGGAGACGACGATCGCGTACGCCCGCAGCCGGCAGATCTTCGACAAGCCGCTCGCCGCGTACCAGGCCACCCAGCTCAAGCTCGCCGACATGGGGCTGGAGCTGGGCAAGGGGATGCTGCTGGCGTTGCAGATCGGCGCGCTGAAGGACGCCGGCACCCTCGACCACCGGCAGATCAGCCTGGGCAAGCTCAACAGCGTGCGGGAGGCCATCGCCATCGCCCGCGAGTGCCGCGCCATCCTGGGCGCGGCCGGGATCACCCTCGACTACCCGGTCATCCGGCACTCGGCCAACCTCGAATCCGTGCTCACCTACGAGGGCACGTCCGAGGTGCATCAGCTGATCATCGGACAGGTGCTGACCGGCCACGCCGCCTTCAAGTGAGCGCGACGCCGGGTCGGGTGCGTCAGCCGGGTCGGGTGCGTCAGCCGGGTCGGGTGCGTCAGCCGGGTCGGGTGCGTCAGCCGCCCACGGGTTCGGCCGAGGAGCGGGCCACCGGCAGGTCGAAGTACGTGTCCGGCCAGGGTTCGTCGCGGTAGCGGTAGTGCCACCACTCGCGGTCGTAGTTGACGAAGCCGCCGTCGGTCATCAGCTGCCGCAGCAGCCGCCGGTTGTCCCGGGCCAGGCCGGTGACCTGGGGTGAGTCGGTGTGCGCGAGCGGGTCGAAGCAGTCGAAGCCGGTGCCCATGTCGACGCCGTTGTCCGGGAACCGCTGCCCCTTCGCAGCGGTGCAGGAGACCAGGGGCCGGCCCGGGGCGTACGGGGGCTGGGTGGGGGTCGGCACGTCGACCAGGGTCAGGTCGAGCGTGCTGCCCCGGCTGTGGGCGGTGGGCGCCCCGACGTACCCCTCGTCGAACAGCTCGGACTTCGCCACCCGGGGATAGAACTCCGCCTTCATCCGCTGCTCGCCGGGCTGCCGGGCCCACTCGACGAAGTCGTCGGCGGCCCGTTGGGGGCGGTAGCAGTCGTACACCTTCAGGCTGCGGGCCCGGGCGAGGGCGGCGTCCTGCACCCGGCGCAGCGCCTCGGCGGCCCGGCGGGTGAGCAGGCAGAGCGGTTCGGGGTAGCCGGCGACCGGCCGACCGACGAAGTTGTGGGCGGTGGCGTACCGGATGTCGGTCCGGATGCGCGGGTCGACGTCGGTGAGGACGACGAGGCCCGGCCCGGGCGACGTCGCGGCGGGGGCGGACGCCGGGAACGACGGTGGCGGCGCGGCCGGTGGTGACGGCGCGGGTCGGGTGCAGGCGGGCGCGAGCGCCACCATCACGACGGCCACGGCCACCGCCCGCCGGCGGGCGGTCGCGGCGCGCGGGGCTCGCCGGCGGATCCGGACTGGCCTGGCCACACCCCTGTCTATCAGGCTACGGGCCGTCGGGCGCCCGGTCCGGCCAGAGGTGTACGCGCAGGAAGCCCACCGCCGCCTCGTCGTCGTCGATCCCGCCGGCCTCGTGACCGTTGTACCGCCAGACCGACAGCTCCGTCGGCCCCCGGCAGGCGTTGACGGCGGCGAAGACCGTCGACGGCGGCACGATCTCGTCCATCAGCGCGACGGAGAAGCGGGCCGGCAGGTGGCACCGGCGGGCGAAGTTCACCCCGTCGACGTACGCCAGGGTGTCGAGCACCCGCTCCTCGGCGTGCCGGTGGACGGCCAGATAGTCGCGGATCTCCCGGTACGGCTGCGCGTCGGTGAGCACGATCGCGCGCGGGATGTCGCACAGGAAGGGCACGCCGGCCACGACGGCCCGCAGGTCGGGCGTCAACGCGGCGACGGCGAGCGCCGCCCCGCCGCCCTGGCTGTGCCCGAGGACCGCGACCCGCGCCGGATCGACCGCCGGCAGGGTGCGGACGGCGTCCACCGCCCGCACCGCGTCGGTGAGGAACCGCCGGTAGTAGTACGTGCGGGGGTCCGTCACGCCACGGGTGGCGACCCCGGGCGCCTCGGGGCCGGCGGCGGCCGGATCCGGGGTGTCCCCCCGGGTCCAGCCCGCCCCCTGCCCCCGGGTGTCCATCTGCAGGTGCGCGAACCCGGCCGAGGCCCACAGCAGGTTCTCCAGCGGGTGGCCCCGGCCGCCGCCGTAGCCGGCGTACTGCACGACGGTGGGCAGGGGCGACTCGGCGCCGCGCGGCAGCCGCAGCCAGGCCCGCACCGGCTGCCCGGCGAAGCCGGGAAAGGTCACGTCGAGCACGTCGATCGTGGCCAGCCCGGTGGGCACCGGCTCGGCGCGCACCGGCCAGCCGCACTCCCGCGACTCGGCGATCGTGTCCGCCCAGAACCGGTCGAAGTCCGCCGGCTCCCGCACCCCGCCGCGGTACGCGCGCAACTGCTCCTCGGGCAGGTCGGTGAGGGCCACCGCTCAGCCGGCCGACGGCGTGACGGCGAAGCGGGGGTGCAGCCGCCGGGTGTGGTCGACGTGCCGGGCGGGACCGCGCAGCGCGACCGCCGCCACCAGCCGGTGGTCGGTGCTGGACGCCGCCAGCCGCAGCTCCAGCTCCCCCGGCTCGACGACGCGCCGCCCGTCGCGCCCCGTGAAGGCGAACAGGTCGGCCGGCACGGCCAGGTCGACCCGGCAGGCCGCGCCCGCCTCCAGCGGCACCCGCAGGTAACCGACCAGCCGCTGCACCGGCTGGACCACCGAGGCCACCGGGTCGTGGGCGTACACCTGCACCACCTCGCTTCCCCACCGGGAGCCGGTGTTGCGCACCGTGAAGTGCAGCCGCAGCTCACCGTCGGTCGCCGCGAGCGGCTCGTCGACGACCAGGCCCGACCAGTCGAACGTGGTGTAGCCCAGGCCGTGCCCGAAGCCGAACGCCGGCGTCGGGTCGACGTTGGAGACGTCGCTGGCCTGGCCCAGCCGGGCCGACAGGTAGGTGGTCGGCTGCGCGCCCGGCCCCCGGGGCACGCTGACCGGCAGCCGCCCCTGCGGTGCGACCCGGCCGCTGAGCACGCCGGCGACGGCCGGGGTGCCCTCCTCGCCGGGGAAGAACGACTGCACGATCGCCGCCGCGTCGGTCACCGCCCGGCCCAGCGCGTAGGGTCGCCCGGCGAGCATCGTCACCACCACGGGCGTACCGGTGTCCAGCAGCGCGTCGAGCAGGTGCTGCTGCGCCCCGGGCAGGGCCAGCGACTCGGCGTCGCAGCCCTCGCCGCTGGTGCCCCGCCCGAACAGTCCCGCCCGGTCGCCGAGCGCGGCGACGACCACGTCCGCGTCCCGCGCCGCCGCGACGGCCGCCGGCACCCCGGAAGTGTCGTCGCCGTCGACGGAGACGCCGGCCACGGTGACCACGACACTGCCGGGGAACTCGGCGCGCAGCGCCGCCGCCAGGGTGGGCAGCGCGATGCCGACGGGCACCTCGGGATGCCGGGAGCCGACGTGGGCGGGGAACGAGTAGCAGCCCAGCACCGCCGTGGGGCTCTCCGCCTGTGGGCCGACCAGCGCGATGCGGGCCGGCCGGTGCAGCGGCAGGGTGCCGTCGTTGGCCAGCAGCACCACGGAGCGCTCGGCCACCTCGCGGGCCAGCGCCCGGTTGGCGGGCGGGTCCAGGTCGACGGTGCCGCGCAGCGCCTCCGGGTCGGACAGGTCGGCGCCGGCCAGCGCGGCCGGCACCGCGCTCCAGTCGGCGTCGAGGAGACCGAGCTGCGCCTTCTGCGTCAGCACCCGACGCACCGCCCGGTCGATCAGTGCCTCCGGCACCGCGCCGGCCGCGAGCGCCTCGCGCAGCGGCTCGCCGAACGTCTTGACCGTCGGCAGCTCGACGTCCACGCCGGCTGCCAGGGCCTCGGCCGCCGCCTCGGCCCAGCTGCCGGCCACGCCGTGCAGGGTGTGCAGGAAGGCGATGCCGAAGTAGTCGGCCACCACGGTGCCCGGGAAGCCCCAGGCGTCGCGGAGCAGGCCGGTCAGCAGCTCCTCGTCGGCCGCCGAGGGCATCCCGTCGGTGTCGGTGTAGGCGTGCATCACCGACCGCGCGCCGCCCTCGCGTACCGCCATCTCGAACGGCGGGAGGATCACGTCCGCGCGCTCGCGGGGGCCCATCGCCACCGGCGCCAGGTTGCGCCCGCCCCGGGAGGCGGAGTAGCCGGCGAAGTGCTTCAGCGTCGCCACCACGCCGGCGGACTCCAGGCCCCGCACGTACGCGGTGGCGATGGTGCCCACCAGGTAGGGGTCCTCGCCGATCGTCTCCTCCACCCGCCCCCAGCGCGCGTCGCGCACCACGTCGAGCACTGGGGCCAGCCCCTGGTGCACCCCGACGCGGCGCAGGTCGGCGCCGATGGCCGCGGCCATCCGCCCGATCAGCTCCGGATCGAAGGTGGCGCCCCAGGACAGCGGCACGGGGTACGCGGTGGCGCCCCAGGCGGCGAAGCCGGCCAGGCACTCCTCGTGCGCCATCGCCGGGATGCCGAACCGGTTGGCGGCGGCGACGCGCTGCTGGGTCCGCAGCAGCGACAGCGCGCCGAGCGCGGGGTCGACCGGGGCGGTGCCGAACGGGCGGGTCAGCTGGCCGAGACCCGTGTCCAGCAGGGCGGCCAGGTCGACCGGTTCCTCCATCTCGTGCTGGTACGGCGCGACCTCTCCCCCGTCGGCGGCGGCGCCGACCCAGACGCCGTAGAGCTGGGCCACCTTCTCCGGCAGGGTCATCACGGCGACCAGGGCGTCCACCCGGGTCGCGAGGTCGAGGGTCGGGTCGGTCCAGATCGCGGTGCCGGGGGCGATGTCGAGGGTCACGTTGTCGGTCACTTTCCTCCGACGCCCATCAGCCCCTGCACCAGGGCCCGCCGGGCGAACAGATAGACGAGCAGGACGGGCACCATCGACAGCACGACCGCGGCGAGCAGGCCGGGAATGTTGATCCCGTACTGCGTCTGGAAGTTGTAGAGGCCGAGGGTGATCACCTTGGTGGAGTCGGACTGGGTGAGGATCAGCGGGAACAGGAAGCCGTTCCACGCCTGGAGGGCGGAGAAGACCGCGATCGTGGCGATCCCGCCGCGCGACAGCGGCAGCACCAACTGGGCGAAGACCCGCGCCGGGCTGGCGCCGTCGATGGCCATCGCCTCGTACAGGTCGGGGGTGATGTCCCGCATGACGCCGCTGAGGATCAGCGCGCACACCGGCAGGGAGAACGCGGCGGTGGGCAGGATGACGCCGACGAGGTTGTCGTAGAGCCCCGCCTTGCTGATCAGGTAGAAGATCGGCACGATGACCGCCTGCGCCGGGATCGCCAGGCCCAACAGGAACAGCCGGAACACGCCGGAGGTGAGCCGACTGCGGCTGCGCACGATGGCGTACGCCAGCGGCGGCACGAGCAGCAGCACGATGGCCACCACGCTCACCGTCACCACGAGAGTGTTGAACAGGTAGCGGCCGAAGCCCTCGTCGAAGGCGCCGGTGTAGTTGTCGAGGGTGAAGGTGTCGGGCGGGGCGAGCGGGCCGTTGCGGCCGTAGCCCTCCCGAGTCTGCACGGTGGTCGCCAGCATGACGTAGATCGGCAGGCCGACCACGAGGAGCCAGGCCAGGGCGCCGATCCCGGCGATCCAGTTTGGGCGGTGCCGCTTCACAGGCCCTCCATCGTGGAGCGCATCTTGTCGTAGCCGGAGACCCGGACCACGATCAGCGAGATGACGGTGGCGACGACGACGAGGAGCAGGGCGATGGCCGCGCCCGCGCCGAAGTCGAAGCTGCGGAACGCCTGCTCGTACATGTGGTAGGCGGTGATGGTGGTGTCGGTGCCCGGCCCGCCCTGGGTGAGGATCAGCACGGTGTCGAACGTGGTCAGCCCGCCGACGACCATGAGGACCACGGAGGTGATCATGGCGTTGCGCAGCTGCGGCAGGGTCACGTGGCGGAACTGCTCCCACCGGCCGGCGCCGTCGACCTCGGCGGCCTGGTAGAGCACCGCCGGCACGGCGCGGGCCGCGCCCTGGTAGATCAGCGCGTGGAACGGGATGAACTGCCAGCTGCCGACGAAGACCAGCACGGCGATCGCGCCCGTCCGGCTGCCGAAGAGGTTGCCGTCGCCGAACAGCCACGGGGCCTGGCCGGGCACGCCGAAGTTCGGGTCGAGCAGCGCCCGCCACAGCACCGACACGGCGGTCGCCGACAGCAGCAGCGGCAGGAAGAAGACGGCGGACAGCACGGCCCGGTTGCGCTGCGGCCCGGAAGCCCACACGCCGATCAGCAGGCTCAGCGGCGTCTGCACCAGCACGCCGAGGGCGGTGAGCAGGACGCTCAGCCACAGACTGTTGATCATCACTGGGTCGCGGGCGAGCCGCTGCCAGTTGTCCAGCCCGACGTACTCGGGCGAGCCGAGGCCCGCCCAGCTGGTGAAGCTGAGCACGACCACGAGGACCAGCGGAACGAGCGCGAAGAGCCCGAAGAACAGGGTGGCGGGGAGGGCCCAGGCGAAGCCCGGGCGGCTGAGGGTGGGGCCGCCCGGGCTTCGTCGGGCCCGTCGCTGCTCCGTCGCGGCGGAGGCGGCGAGGGTGGTGGTGGACATGGTCGCGCTCAGCCCGCCTGGAGGGACTGCATCGCCTTGATGAAGCCGGCGGCGTCCATCCGGCCGTTGCAGTACTGCTGCACGGCCTGGTGGATGGTCGTGGTGGCGGCCGGCGGGTACGCCTGGTCCCAGGAGAGCTGGAAGTTCGGGGCCTCCTTCACCAGGGTGAACTGGTACTTCAGGTAGTCCGGGTTGGTGGCGCCGTCGAGGAACTTCTCGGTGTTGGTGGTGGTCGGCAGGTTGCCGATGGACAGCTGCGCCTGGACGAACTCGTCGGAGTACTGGAGCTTGAGGAACTCGGCCACCGCCTCCGGGTGCCGGGTCTTCTTCAGCACCGAGTAGAAGTTGTTGGTGTTGCCGACCACGTTGCGCGGGTCGCCCTTGCCACCCGGGACGCTCGGGAAGGCGCTCCAGCCGAGGCCCTCGGCGGCGAAGGTCGGGTTGGCGTCGTGGTGGGTCGAGTAGTTCCACGAGCCCATCAGCTCGAAGCCGGCCTTGCCGCTGGACAGCAGGGCGGGCGAGCCGCCGTCGGTGAACTTGACCGAGTCGAAGTTGGTGCCGAACGCACCCGCGTCGGTCAGCTGCCGCAGCAGCTCCAGGGCGCGGCGGCTCTCCGGGCTCTCCCAGGCGCTCTTGTCGCCGCCGAGCGCCTTGGCGAACAGCTCGGGGCCGGCCACCCGGTCGTAGAGGTACTGGTACCACATCTGGGTCGGCCACTGGTCGCCGCCGCCGAGGGCGATCGGCGTGATCCCCTTGCCCTTGAGCGTCCGCACGGCCGCCAGCAGGTCGTCCCACGTCTTCGGCGGGGTGATCCCGGCGTCGGCGAGGACCTTCTTGTTGTGGAACAGCAGCACCGGCTGGGTGCCGCGCATCGGCACCCCGTACGCCTTGCCGTCGACCATGGCGGTGTTGAAGACCGACGGCAGGAAGTTCGCCTTCAGCCCCGGGTCCTTGGCGATCATGTCGTCCAGCGGCAGCAACAGGTCGGCCTTGACGAACGGGGTGATGCTGCCGCCGCCCCAGTTGAAGAAGACGTCCGGCGCCTGCTTGGTGTTGATGATGGTCTGGAGCTTGGTCTGGTAGTCGGCGCCGGGGATGGTGTCCAGCACCGCCTTGACCTTCGACGTCTTGTTGAACGTCTCGACGAGCTGTTTCTCGACCTTGTTGGTGGCGTCGCCGTACACCAGGATGCGGATCTCGTCCGGGCCGGCGGCCGAGTCACCGTCACCGCAGGCGGTCAGTGGCAACGCCAGCGCCAGGGCGGCGCCGAGCGCGACGACCCGGGCGAGCCGCGTGCGTACAGTCATGATCGACCTCTCGTGGTGGGGGTGTGGTGGGGGACGTCGCCGCCGGCGCGACGACCGAAAGGTGTCCGACAAGTTTCCGGAATACTTCCGTAACTCGTCCGAACGCTAGAACCGACCTGCCGTGTCGTCAACCCCCGATCGTGGGGCAAGATGGGCCGGTGGAGCGGCCACGCCGTTCCGGACGTTTTTCGGTGGTCACGGGTACGGTCGGTCTTCCGACCGGTGAAGGAGACGCGGGTGGACGGCGACGACGGGCGCAGGATCACCATCACCGCAATCGCGCGGGAGGCCGGGGTCTCGGTGCCGACCGTGTCGCGGGTGCTCAACGGGCGCTCGGACGTGGCTCCCGGCACCCGCGAGCGGGTGGAGGAGCTGCTGCGCCAGCACGGCTACCAGCGCCGCGGCAGCCGCACGGTCAGCCGCGTCGGCCTGGTCGACCTGGTCTTCAACGACCTGGACAGCCCCTGGGCGGTCGAGATCATCCGGGGGGTCGAGGACGTCGGGCACGGCGCGGGCGTCGGCACGGTGGTCTCCGCGATCCACCGCCAGTCGACCGCCGCCCGGCAGTGGTTGCAGAACCTGCGGGCCCGCGCCACGGACGGCGTCATCTTCGTGACCTCGCACCTGAGCCCGCCGCTGCACGCGCAGCTGCGCCGCCTCAACGTGCCCGTGGTCGTCGTCGACCCGGCCGGCGTGCCCGCCACCGACGTGCCCACCGTCGGCGCCACCAACTGGGCCGGCGGGCTCGCCGCGACCGAGCACCTGCTGTCGCTCGGGCACCGGCGGATCGGCTTCGTCGCCGGGCCGACGCACCTGCTGTGCAGCCGGGCCCGCCTGGACGGCCACCGGGCCGGGCTGGAGGCGGCCGGGGTGCCGGTGGAGGACCGTCTGGTGCACCCCGGCGACTTCTACCACGCCTCGGGTTTCGCCGCCGGGACGGCGCTGCTCGACCTCGACGACCCGCCGACGGCCATCTTCGCGGCCAGCGACCAGATGGCCTTCGGCGTCTACGAGGCCGTCCGCCGCCGCGGGCTGCGGATCCCCGACGACGTCAGCGTCGTGGGCTTCGACGACCTGCCCGAGGCCCGCTGGGCGTCACCGCCGCTGACCACCGTCCGGCAGCCGCTGGTGGAGATGGGTCGCCTGGCCGCCCGGACCGTGCTGCGGCTGGCGCAGGGCGAGGGCATCGACTCCCCCCGGGTGGAACTCGCCACCAACCTGGTCGTCCGGGACAGCACGGCGCCGCCGCGCCGGTCGTGAGCGCCGCCGCGCGGCTCGCCGTCCGGCCGCGGCGCTCCCGACAGCGTTCCGGAAGTTCCGGGGAATCGCCACCGGCCTGACCGCCGGAAGTCACCGCGCACGGGCCGCGGCGCCGTTCCGCAACGGCACGCCGGCCCCCACCGTCCCGGGCCGCCCGGACGTTCCGGAACGGCGCCGCGGCCGGCGGGGACCACCGGGCCTTCGGGTTCAGCGGTGCGGGTGGTGGTGCCGGACCGCGCGCCGGATGTCCACCGGCAGGGCGGGCGCGCCGTCGACCGGCGCGGGGTCCTCGGCGGTGGGGGCGATGCCGCCGGCGGCGATCCGGTCCAGGGTGGCCAGGCCGGCGGCGTCGATCGAGCCGAACACCGTGTAGTTGGGGCGCAGCGCCGAGTCCGACTGGACCAGGAAGAACTGGCTGCCGTTGGTGTCCGGGCCGGCGTTGGCCATGGCGAGGGTGCCCCGGGCGTAGAGCCGGCGCACGCCGGTCGGGTCGGTGGGCGCGGGCGGCAGGTCGGTGGGCAGCTCGTCGGCGTAGCGGTAGCCGGGGCCGCCGGAGCCGGTGCCGGACGGGTCACCGCACTGGAGCACCTTCAGCGTCGGGTACGCGGTGAGCCGGTGGCAGGAGGTCCGGTCGTAGAAGCGGTGGCGCACCAGGTGCAGGAAGCTCTGCACGGTGCAGGGGGCCGCCTCCCGGTCGAGGGTCAGCCCGATCGGCCCCTGGTTGGTGCGCAGCGTGACGCGCACGGTGCCCCGGTCGGGGGTGCGCCTCGGGTCGGGCGGCAGCGGGACCGGCCTGGCGGCGGGGTCCTCGGGCGTCTCCGTGTAGGCGCACGGGCCGGGCGTGACCCGGGAAACGGCGGCGGCGTCGGCCGGGGCTCCGCCGGGCGCGGCGACCGCGGCGGCGCCGCCACCGGTGACCAGCGCGCCCGCGACCAGGGCCACCCCGGCGAGGCGGGACAGCGTACGGGCCGGCCGGTGGGGTGCCTCGATCGACGGCGGGACGGGGTGCGGTCGGGGTTCGCTCGACACGGGGATCCTCCTGGACTCGTGGCGCTGCAAAGACCGGAGTCTATGGATCCCGTCGTCGCTTGTCGATCCGCCCCGCCCCGGCCGAGGTCAGGAAGGAGCCCCGCCGTACCGGCGCCGGGCCGCCCGGCGGCGCCAGAGCAGCGCCGCCCCCAGCAGCGCGACCGCCACCGCCGCGAGCGCGGCCACGGGCCACCGGGCGATCAGCCCGTCCTCGAGCGGGCCGCTGGCCGCGGCCGGGCGCGGATCGACGGTGGCGGCGAGCGCGGGTGGCGAGGGGGTCGCCGAGGCGGTCAGTTCCCCGGGCTCGACCAGCCGGCCGACGGCGGAGCCCCGGGGCAGCGTGAAGCCCCAGTCGAGCAGGGCGGCGCCCTGTTCCCAGCCCCGCGCGGGCTGCGGCTCGGCACCGAGCAACGTGACCACCAGCCGCCGCCCGTTGCGCTGGGCCGCCCCGACGTAGGTGTGCCGGGCCAGGTCGGTGAAGCCGGTCTTGCCGCCGAGCGCGCCCGGGTAGCGGTAGATGAGCTGGTTCTCGTTCTGGATCTCGAAACCCTTGGTGCGCTGCGCCGGCTGGGCGGGGATGCGGTGCGTCTCGGTCAGCGCGTACCGGCGGAACGTCGGCTCGGCGAAGCAGGCCCGGGCGACCAGCGCCAGGTCGTACGCGCTGGTGAACTGGCCTCGTCCGTCGAGACCGGAGGGGGTCACCGCGTGGGTCTGGAGGGCGCCGAGGCGGTGCGCCTCCTCGTTCATCGCCCGCACGCCGCCGGCCATTCCGTCCGGCCCGCCGCCGAGCCGGGCCAGCACGTTGGCCGCCTCGTTGCCGGACTGGAGCAGCAGCCCGAGCCAGACGGTCTCGATCCGGTACCGTCCGCCGGCGACCAGCCCGACGGCCGAGGAGCCGGGTTCGATGTCCATGTCCCCGTCGGTGACGGTGACGACCTGCTGCGGGTCGAGCCGGGGCAGCATGGTGGCCGCCAGCAGCAGCTTCTGCACGCTGGCCGGGGTGCCGTACTCGTGCGGGCCGCAGCCGCCCAGCACCTGGCCGGTGTCCAGGTCGGCGACCAGCCACGAGGTCGCGGTTACCGCTGGCGGGCGCGCGGCCCCCGCCGGGACGATCAGACCGGCGGTGTCGAGCGCCTGGCCGCCCACGGCCCGCTCCCCCGGCACGGCCGGCGGCGGTGACGGACGCGGCGGCCGGGACACCTTGGGCGCGGGCGCCTTCGGGCAGGGCGCGGACCCGACGGCCCCGGGCGCGGACGGCACTACGCCGGGCGGAGACGCGACGACGCCGGGCGCGGAGGTCGCGGGCGCGACGACGCCGGGCGCCGAAGTCACGGGGGCGACGGGGTTGGCCGGGCCGGCCGCCGCGGGGACGGGAGCACCGGTGCCGAGGAGGACGGCGGTCGCCGTGGCCGCCAGCAGCCGAACCTTCATGCACCGCACCCTAGTCGGCGGAGTTCGGGACGCGGGCGGGGTTCTCCAGGCCCGGGGGCCCGGCACGGGTCGGAGGCGTGGCCGGCTCACCTCCCGCTCGACCGCTTCCGCGGCGCGGACTCACCGGTTCCGGGACCATCGGCCCTGCCGCGGGGCCCGGCCGGAACGGAAGCTGGAGACTGAAAGCGGTAGCCGATCTTCCGGTTTACGTGCCGGGCGGCGTCCCCGCCCCGCGGGCCGCCCGACACCGACGAAGGGACGACCATGGAAGCCCTCTCGCTGACCCACCTCGCCGACGAGCAGCTCGCCGCCGCGCGGGAGGCCGACAGCGGACGCAGCGCACGTTCCCTGCACGCTGGCCGGGACCGCCGCCTGCGGCAGACCCTGCTCGCCCTGCGCGGCGGTCGGTCCCTCGACGAGCACGACAGCCCGGGCGAGGCGACGCTACAGGTGCTCGTGGGGCGGGTGCGCCTGGTGGCCGGGGACGAGTCCTGGGAGGGCGACGCCGGCGACCTCGTGGTCATTCCGCCGCTGCGGCACGCGCTGCACGCCGTCACGGACGCCGCCGTCCTGCTCACCGTGACGCCCCGGCCGTGAGCACCGTCCCGGCCCGTCGTCACCGCCCGGCCGGGAGCCTCACCGTGGGCGCCCCCGGCCACGCTCCGGGCCGGGGCCGGTCACCGGGCTGGGTGCCGCCGCAGCACGGCGCGTGGGCGATGCTGCTGCTGCCCTTCCTGGCGGCGCTGACCGTCACCGGCCCGCATCCGCTGCACCTTCCCCTGCTCGGGGCCGCGCTCGCCGGATACCCGCTGTCCTACTTCGGGTTGCAGGCGGTCAAGACCGGGCGGATCCGCCGGGTGCGCCCGCACCTCGTCGGGTACGGGCTCGCCACCGTCGCGCTCGGCACGCCGGTGCTGGTGGCTCGGCCCGCGACGCTCGCCTACGCCCCGATCTTCGTGGCCCTCGCGGCCGTCAACGCCGGCTACGCACGCCGGCGCCGCGACCGGGCGTTCGTCAACGACCTCGCCTTCGTGGCGCAGTGCGGCCTGCTCGGTCTCGTCGTCGCCACGGTCGCCGGGGTGCCGTGGACCAACGTGGCCGGGGTGACGGTCGTGGCACTGGGCTACCTCGTCGGCACCGTCGTGCACGTCAAGACGATGATCCGGGAGCGGGACAGCGTCCGGTACCGGTGGGTGTCGTGGACGTACCACGCCGTCGTCGCGGTCGCCGGGGCGCTCTGGGCGCCGGTGCCGGTCGCCGTGGTCTTCGCGGTGCTGCTGGCCCGGGCGGTGCTGCTCGCCGGGCGTCGGGTCGCGCCGATGCGGGTGGGGCTGGTCGAGACGGCGTGCGCCCTGCTGGTGCTGGCGGCGGTGGCGCTCTGACCCCGGCGGGGGCGGGGCGCTGCCGGGCCACGTCGGCCCGCGTCGACGGGAGGGCTCCCAGAGGGCGGGACGCACCGCGTCGGTTGGCTCACAAGCCGTTGCCTCCGGCAGCGCTCACCGACTAGAACCGGGGAACGTTCGACCGGACCGCCCGGCGACGGTGGCGAGGTGATGGCCGTGGCTCTGATCTCCTACGACGACGCCGACTCAGCGGCCTTCGCCGCGACCCGGGAGCTGCCGCGCAGCGGCCTGGACCGGTGGCGGCACGCGGTGCAGCAACACCTTCGGCCGCGTACCGGCACCACGCTGCTCGACCTCGGGGCCGGCACCGGCGCCTGGGCCGCCGCCTTCACCGAGTGGTTCGGCGCCCGGGTGGTGGGGGTGGAGCCCGCCGGGGCGATGCGCTCCCGCGCCAGCCACCGACCGCTGCTCGCCGGCGACGCGGTCGCGCTGCCGCTGCGCGACTCCGTGGCGGACGGCGCGTGGCTGTCCACGATGGTGCACCACATCCCCGACCTCGACGCGGCGGCGCGGGAGCTGCGCCGGGTGCTCCGCCCGGGCGCGCCCGTGCTGATCCGCTCGCCGTTTCCCGGCCGGCACCAGCGGATCACGCTGTTCCGCTGGTTCCCGGAGGCGGTCCGCGTCCTCGAGACCTATCCGGACCTGGCGCGGGTGCGCTCCGCGTTCGCCACGGCCGGGTTCACCGTCAGCACCGTCGAGCCCGTCGCGCAGATCACGGCGGCGTCGCTGGCCGAGTGCGCCGCAGGCCTCGACCGCCGGGCCCACACCCCGCTCCAGTTGATCACCGACGAGGAGTACGCCGCGGGGCTGGCCCGGCTCCGGGCCGCGGCCGCCACGGCGACGGGCCCGGTCGTCGACCACCTCGACCTGCTGGTGCTGCGCTGAGTCACCCGGGCAGCGCCGGGTCGCGGTGGCGCAGGTAGTCGTAGAGCGCGGCCGAGGCGTGCAGCCGCCGCAGGCTGCGCCGGTGCAGTTCCTGCTCCCGCTTGGCCAGCTCCGCGTGGACCCGCTGGGCACTGCCGGTGGTACGCATCTCGCCGAGCACGGCCGCGACGATGTCGAACGGGTACGCGCCCCGGCGCAGCAGCGCCACGACCTGCGCGGCGCGCAGCTCGGCCGCGTCGTACACCCGGTAACCGGTGCCGCGCTCGCGGACCGGCCGGAGCAGGCCGCGCTGCTCCCACAGCCGTAGCTGCGAGGTGCGGACGCCGACCAGGTCGGCGACCTCGCCGATGCGGGCCCCGCGCCGGGGCGCCGGCAGGACGGCGGCCGGGCTGGTCACCACGGTCTCGAACGCGCCGAGCACCCGCCGGATGTCGGCCCGCTCCCGGTCCAGCTCGGCGTGGCCGGCGTCGAGCGCCGCCAGCGCCGCCGCCAGGTCGCCCCGGTGCACCGCGACCATGACCTCCCGGGTACGCGCCCAGCCGTGCCCCTCGGCCATCCGCCGGACCACCGCCAGCGCCCGCACGTGGTCGACGGTGAAGACGCGGTAGCCGGCGGGGGTGCGCTCGACCGGCGGCAGCACGCCGAGGTCGACGTAGTTGCGCACCTGCTGGACGGAGATGCCCGCGGTCGCCGCGACCTCCGCCCCCCGCCACCGTCCGGCCCGTCGTCCCGCATCCACCACCGGGCCACCCTACCGGTCTACACGTAGTTTGAGACTTCCCCGCCCGCTCCGGGCCGTTGGCGCCGCAGAGGGAGATGAAACCCTCCACGGGAGGTTGAATGAGACGATTGAAGGCGGCCTGGCCCCCGTAGATGTACCCCGGGCGGGACCCCGCCCACGATCTCGCGAAGGGTTCGCATGCAGCAGCCAGCACGGTCCGCCGCCGACAGTCACGACATGATCGAGGTGCGCGGCGCCCGGGAGAACAACCTCGCCTCCGTCTCGGTGGACATCCCCAAGCGCCGGCTGACCGTCTTCACCGGGGTCTCCGGCTCCGGGAAGTCGTCCCTGGTCTTCGGGACCATCGCCGCCGAGTCGCAGCGCCTGATCAACGAGACCTACAGCGCCTTCCTCCAGTCGTTCATGCCGAATGTGAGCCGCCCCGACGTCGACTCGCTGCGCAACCTCAGCGCGGCCATCGTCGTCGACCAGGAGCGGATGGGCGCCAACTCGCGTTCCACCGTCGGCACCGCCACCGACGCGTACGCGATGCTGCGCATCGTCTTCAGCCGGCTCGGCACCCCGCACGTGGGCGGGGCCGGCGCGTTCAGCTTCAACCTCGCCGAGGGCATGTGCCCGGCGTGTGAGGGCCTCGGGCGGGTCTCCGACCTCGACGTCGACGAACTCGTCGACGTGGAGCGCTCGCTCAACGACGGCGCGATCAAGGTGCCCAACTTCGCCGTCGACTCGTGGTACTGGCAGACCATCGTCCACTCCGGGCTGTTCGACCCCGACACGAAGCTCCAGGACTACACGCCGCAGCAGTGGCAGGACTTCCTCCACAAGCCGTCCACGAAGATCAAGGTGGGCAGCAACAACTGGACGTACGAGGGCCTGGCGGTCAAGGTGCGCCGGCTCTACCTGGCCAAGGACCGCGAGTCGATGCAGGCGCACATCCGGGCGTTCGTCGACCGGGCGGTCACCTTCACCACCTGCGCCGACTGCGGCGGGGCCCGGCTCAACAGGGCGGCACTCTCGTCCCGGATCGACGGGCGCAACATCGCCGAGTGCTCGGCGATGCAGATCAGCGACCTGGCCGGGTTCGTCCGCGGCATCGACGACCCGTCGGTCGCCCCGCTGACCGGCAACCTGCGCGACCTGCTCGACTCGCTGGTAGAGATCGGCCTGGGCTACCTCAGCCTGGACCGCGAGTCCGCCACCCTCTCCGGCGGCGAGGCCCAGCGGGTGAAGATGGTCCGGCACCTCGGCTCCAGCCTCTCCGACGTCACGTACGTCTTCGACGAACCGACGGTCGGCCTGCACCCGCACGACATCGCCCGGATGAACGACCTGCTGCTGCGCCTGCGCGACAAGGGCAACACGGTGCTGGTCGTCGAGCACAAGCCCGAGACGATCGCCATCGCCGACCACGTGGTCGACCTCGGGCCCGGGGCCGGCACGGCCGGCGGCCGGATCTGCTTCACCGGCGACGTCGCCGGCCTGCGCCGCTCCGACACCCTCACCGGCCGGCACCTCGACCACCGGGTACGCCTGCGCGAGCACGTACGCCGGCCGTCCGGCCAGCTGTCGATCCGCAACGCCGACCTGCACAACCTGCGCGACGTCGACGTCGACATCCCGCTCGGGGTGCTGACCGTGGTGACCGGGGTGGCCGGCTCCGGCAAGAGCTCACTGATCCACGGCTCGCTGCACCGCCGCGACGGCGTGGTGGTCGTCGACCAGTCGCCGATCCGGGGTTCCCGGCGCAGCAACCCGGCCACCTACACCGGCCTGCTGGACCCGATCCGCGCCGCCTTCGCCAAGGCCAACGGGGTCAAGGCCGCGCTGTTCAGCGCCAACTCCGAAGGCGCCTGCCCCACCTGCAAGGGCATCGGCCTGGTCTACACCGACTTGGCGATGATGGCCGGCGTCGCCTCGGTCTGCGAGCGGTGCGAGGGGCGGCGCTTCACCGACGAGGTGCTCACCTACCGCCTGCGCGGGAAGAACATCAGCGAGGTGCTCGCGATGCCGGCCACGGAGGCCCGCGACTTCTTCCCCGGCGGGCCCGCCCGGGCGATCCTCGACCGGCTGGTCGACGTCGGGCTCGGCTACCTCACCCTCGGCCAGCCGCTCAACACGCTCTCCGGGGGCGAGCGGCAGCGGCTCAAGCTGGCCATCCGCATGGCCGACAGCGGGAGCACGTACGTCCTGGACGAGCCGACCACCGGCCTGCACCTGGCCGACGTGGACCAACTGCTCGCCCTGCTGGACCGGCTGGTCGACGCCGGCAACACCGTCGTCGTCATCGAGCACCATCAGGCGGTCATGGCGCACGCCGACTGGCTGATCGACCTCGGTCCGGGGGCGGGACACGACGGCGGCCGGATCGTCTTCACCGGTACGCCGGCCGACCTGGTCGCCCACGCCGACACGCTGACCGCCCGTCACCTGCGCGAGTACGTGGGCCGCTGAGCCCTTGGCCCGACGAGGGCGACCCTTCTGACGCCGCACCGGGCCGGTCACGCCCGGCCCCGGATCGCATCGCTCTCCGGCCCGGATCGCATCGCCCTCGGCCGCCCGGGTCCGCATCCCCCGGTTGCCTGGCCAGGGGCGGTGCCCGGGGGCGCCCGCCGGGCGGTCAGCGTCCCGACACGGGGACCGCCCGGGCGGACGGCGCCGCCAGCCGGCGCGCCCAACGCCGTAACGGCGACACCGACGCCGCGACCGGAGTGAGCAGCCCGACGATGATCAGCAGGGCGTCGAGGAAGAGTGTGGCGAGTACGACGAGAACGGCCAGCGACGCCACGGTGCGGGCGGTCACCGACGCCGGGCGGGCCGGCGCCCGGTGGGCGCCGTGGTGGCGGACGGGGATGCGGGATGGAGCCATGGTGCCTGGTACCTGCCTCGGAAATCGGGGTGCGGCGCCACTCATACCCCTCGTGAGCTGCACAAACACGTCCGATGACAAGCACCACAGCCCGCCGCGCCCGACTGCCCCGTCGAAGGTAGTCGCCGCTGCGGTGCCCCCGGTGCGGTGCCCGGCTCGGGCGCGGCGCGATGCCGGCCAGGTGCGCGGCTCGACGCAGGGTGCGCGGCTCGGGCGCGGTGCGATGCCGGCCGGGCGCGCGGGTCGGGGCAGGCGCGCGGTGCGTCAGGTGAGGCGGCGCAGCCAGCGACGCTGCCAGGGCGTCTCCACGGCCCGCGGGCGGTAGGTGGCGCGCACCCAGTCCACCGCCTGCTCGGGCGGCAGCCCGTCGAGGATCGCCAGCGCCGCCAGCGCGGTGCCCGTACGCCCGGTGGCGCCCCGGCAGGCCACCTCGACGCGTTCGCCGCCGTGGGCGCGGCGCAGCGCCTCGGTCAGCGCGTCGACCGCGTCCGCCCGGTCGACCGGCACCCAGAAGTCGGGCCACCGGATCCGCCGGTGCGGCCAGGCGGGCACCGGCCCGGGGGCCAGCAGCAGGGCGAAGTCGGCGGGCGACGCCGCGTCGGCGATCCGTCGCCCCCGTACCCGCGTCCCACTCGGCAGTACGACGACCCCCACCTGCTCGCCCCACACCCGTACGTCACTCATCCCCCCATCCTCACGTCCACCCCCCTCCCCCGCCGCCCCGCCTCGCCCCCCATCCCGCTGTTGATCATGAAGTTATCGACCGATTCGATCTCCAAAAGCGGCAACAACTTCATGATCAACGGCGGATGGCGGGAAGAGGGGGCGCGTGGGTGGGTCAGGGTGGGGGTGGGGTTTTTGGGCGGGCGCGGAGGTGGGCGCGTTCGCCCTGCCTGCCGAAGAGGCTGAGGAACTCGACCGGCTCGGCGTCGGCCGACCCGAACCAGTGCGGTACGCGGGTGTCGAACTCCGCCGCCTCCCCCGGCGTGAGCACGAGGTCCTGGTCGCCGAGGACGACCCGCAGCCGACCGTTGAGGACGTAGAGCCACTCGTAGCCCTCGTGGGTCTGCGGATCGGGCTCCGCCCTGCGACCGCCGCCCGGGATCACCAGCTTGTACGCCTGGATGCCGCCGGGCCGGCGGGTCAGGGGCAGCATGGTCATCCCGTGGCGGGTGACCGGGCGCAGGTGGACGCGCGGGTCGCCGGTGGACGGGGCGTCGACGAGTTCGTCGAGTGTGACGCCGTGCGCCCTGGCCAGCGGGAGGAGCAGTTCGAGAGTGGGCCGGCGGGAACCGGACTCCAGCCGGGAGAGCGTGCTCACCGAGATGCCGGTCGCCACCGACAGGTCGGCCAGGGTGGTCTCCCGCTGCCGGCGCAGCGCGCGCAGCCGGGGACCGACCGCGCCGAGCGCCTGGTCCAGGTCGTCGTCCATGCTGCCATCTTGCCATCTTGGCAACAACATTTGCCACCATGGCGGCGGCGATCGCATCGTGGTCGCGGGAGGTGGTCACGGTGACCGATCAGTTGGATGGCAGCTACGACGTGGTGGTGATCGGAGGTGGCGCCGCGGGGTTGAGCGGGGCGCTGACGTTGGCCCGGGTGCGACGGTCGGTGGTGGTGCTCGACTCGGGCGCGCCGCGCAACGCCCCGGCCGAGGGCGTGCACGGGCTGCTGGCCCGGGAGGGGATCCGGCCGGCCGAGCTCCTGGAACGCGGCCGGGCGGAGGTACGCGGCTACGGCGGCCGGGTGGTCACCGGCGAGGTCGCCGCCACGAACCGCGACGACGACGGGTTCACGGTCACGCTGGGCGACGGCCGGACGGTGCGTGCGCGACGGCTGCTGGTGGCCACCGGGCTGGTGGACGAGCTGCCGGACGTCCCGGGGCTGCGGGAGCGCTGGGGCAGGGACGTCCTGCACTGCCCGTACTGCCACGGCTGGGAGGTCCGCGACCGGGCCATCGGCGTGCTGGCCAGCGGGCCGTTCTCGGTGCACCAGGCGCTGCTGTTCCGACAGTTGAGCGCCGACGTCACGTACTTCCAGCACACCATGCCGCCGCTCACCGACGAGCAGGCGGAGCAGCTGGCGGCCCGCGGCATCGGCGTGGTGGGCGGCGAGGTCGCGTCCCTGGAGGCCGTGGAGGACCGCCTCGTGGGCGTACGGCTGGGTGACGGCACTCTCGTGCGCCGGGAGGCCCTGGCCGTCTCGTCGCGGATGGTGGCGCGCGCCGGCTTCCTCGCGGCGCTCGGACTGCGACCTGCGGCACACCCGGCGGGCGTCGGCGAGCACGTCCCCTCCGACGCGACGGGCCGCACCGACGTGCCCGGGGTGTGGGTCGCCGGCAACGTCACCGATCCGGCGGCCCAGGTCGGTGCCGCCGCGGCGGCCGGCGTGGTCGTCGCGGCCCAGATCAACGCCGACCTCGTCGCCGAGGAGACCCGGCGGGCCGTCGCCGCCCACCGCGCCCCGTTCTCCACGAAGTCGGAGGCGGCACTCTGCGAGCAGGTGGTGGGCGACCGTCGCCACGGCCTCTGACGTCCCGACAGGCATCGGTGGGCGGTCCCGCCGGAAGCGCGGCGGCCCTGGCGGTGCACGGCGACCCAGCCGTAAGGCGGCCCGACGCGGGCGCGGCAGCCCAGCCCGGGAAGCGGCCTGAGCGGGCGGCGGCTCAGCCCGGGAAGCGGGCGCGGCGACTCAGGTGGGAGACGGCTCAGGTGGGAGGCGGACCGACGCGGGCGCGGGCCTTCCTGGCGCACGCGTCGAGCACGAGGCGGGAGTCCAGCCCGAGGCTCTCGATGGCGACCAGCGCGGTGAACGCCGCGTCCGCCAGTTCCGCCGCCACGTCCTCGCGACTGTGCGTGACACCCTTGCGCGGGTTCTGACCGAGCAGACCGATCCAGGCGCTCGCCGCCTCCCCCGCCTCCTCGGTCAGCTTGAGGATCCGGCAGGTCATTTCGGTCTGTCCGGTGCCGTTGGCGGCGTCCAACCAGCCGCGCGAGGCCCGGACCGCGTCCCAGATCGACTCGTCCACGCGACCAGTGAACCGGACGGAGGTCACGGTCCGTATCGCGGGACGGTTGGCGGGTAACCGGGTCCGGGTGATAGCAACAGGGACTAGCAGCGCAAGCGAAGGGACGTGTCGTATGCCGGAGACCGTGGAGACGGTGTTCACCAGCGTGGTCGCCCGCAATCCGGGCGAGCCGGAGTTCCACCAAGCGGTACGCGAGGTGCTGGAGAGCATCGGCCCGGCGCTGGCCAGACACCCCGAGTACGCCGAGGCGCGGATCATCGAGCGGATCTGCGAACCGGAGCGGCAGGTCATCTTCCGGGTGCCGTGGGAGGACGACCGCGGTCGGATCCAGGTCAACCGGGGCTTCCGGGTGGAGTTCAACAGCGCCCTCGGCCCGTACAAGGGCGGGCTGCGCTTCCACCCGTCGGTCTACCTCGGGATCGTGAAGTTCCTGGGCTTCGAGCAGATCTTCAAGAACGCGTTGACCGGGCTGTCGATCGGTGGCGGCAAGGGCGGCGCGGACTTCGACCCGAAGGGCCGCTCGGACCGGGAGGTGATGCGGTTCTGTCAGAGCTTCATGACCGAGCTGTACCGGCACATCGGCGCGGACACCGACGTGCCGGCCGGGGACATCGGCGTCGGCGGCCGGGAGATCGGCTACCTGTTCGGCCAGTACAAGCGGATCACCAACCGGTACGAGTCCGGGGTGCTCACCGGCAAGGGCCTGGCGTACGGGGGCGCGCAGGTGCGCCGGGAGGCGACCGGCTACGGGGCGGTCTTCTTCGCCGACGAGATGCTGCGGCAGACCGGCGACAGCCTGGACGGCAAGCGGGTGGTGGTCTCCGGCTCCGGCAACGTGGCGATCTACGCGATCGAGAAGGTGCACCAGCTCGGCGGGCGGGTGGTCGCCTGCTCCGACTCGTCCGGCTACGTCCTCGACGACAAGGGCATCGACCTGGAGCTGCTGCGCGAGCTGAAGGAGCAGCGCCGGGCCCGGCTCGACGACTACGCCCGGCACGTGCCGCACGCGGTGGCGGTCTCCGGCCGTACCGTCTGGGAGGTGCCCTGCGAGCTGGCGCTGCCGTGCGCGACGCAGAACGAGATCGGCGGCGCGGAGGCCGCGGCGCTCGTGGCTGGCGGCTGCGTCGCGGTGGTGGAGGGCGCGAACATGCCCACCACGCCGGAGGCGGTACGCATCCTCGGCCGGGCGGGGGTGCGCTTCGCGCCGGGCAAGGCGGCCAACGCCGGCGGGGTGGCGGTCAGCGCGCTGGAGATGCAGCAGAACGCCAGCCGGGACTCGTGGACGTTCGCCGAGTCGGAGCAGCGGCTGCGCGACATCATGCGCAACATCCACGACCGCTGCTGGAGCACGGCCGAGGAGTACGGGCTGCCCGGCGACTACGTGGCCGGGGCCAACATCGACGGGTTCCGCCGGGTGGCGGAGGCGATGCTGGCCCACGGCCTGATCTGACGGGGCGGCCGGTCAGTCGCGACAGCGCCGGCGCTGCCGACCGGGGGACGACGCGCGTCCCTCGCCCGGCAGCGCCGGCGGCTCAGAAGCTGCTGACCAGCTTCACGAACGCCTCGTCGATCATGGCGGGGTCGGTGGCGTCGAACGCCTTGCCCGACGACGCCTTGGCGATCCGGTCCAGCGTGGCGAAGTCCGAATCCCCGTCGAAGGCGATGCAGAAGACCTTCACCGGGCGCCGCGGGTCCAGGGCGACGTTCGCGAGCAGCCGGTTCAGGTCGTTGTCCCGGGCGTACTCGTTCTTGCCGTCGGTCAGCACGACGACGGCGTTGATCCGGTCCGGGTCGTACCGCTCGAGCACCTGCTCGTGAGCGGCCCGGACCGTCGCGTAGAGCGCCGTGTCTCCCGCGACGTGCAGGCCGGCAATCCGGCTGTTGATCCGTTTCTGGTCGAAGTCGCCGAGCCGGACCTCCTCCCGGTAGGGGCCGTCGGGCCGCTTCGAGGTCTCCGAGGAGAACGACCAGAGCCCGACCCGGTCCTCGGAGTTGAGCAGCGCGAGCCCCTTGGCCGCCGCCGCCGAGGCGACCTGGAAGCGCGTGCTGTTGCCGACCGGGGCCTGCATCGACCCGGAGGTGTCCAGGGCGATCAGGATGTTGGCCTTCTTGCGCAGCGTGCTCCAGCCGTCCAGCATCGCCTCGACCACCTCCGGGTTCGGCGGCGCGAAGTAGTTCAGCCCGCCGGTGGGCTCGGCGCCGACGCTGGCGAGCAGCTCCGCCGAGGCCCGCCGCTCGTGGTCGCGGAAGCCGAGGCGGACGAAGCTCTCCTGCTGGTCGTCCGCGGTCAGGAACTTCAGGAAGTCGTCCGCCGCCGCGCGCTGCCGTTCGTCGGCGGAGGGGAGCACCACGAAGGGGTGGTCCAGGTTGAAGGTGCCCTCCTTCGGGTGTACGGCGACCAGCGGCACCTTCGGCCGGGGGCCCCGCTCCTGGCCCTCCTGCCGCGGGCTCAGCCCGCCCTCGTTGTAGAGGTGGACCAGCTCCTCCTGCATGACGATGGCGCTCATGTCGCCGGCGCCCGTGCCGGCCAGGTCGGCCTCGGCGAGGTCGCGCAACAGCTCCACCGAGTCGTCGCTGTAGTGCGACACGTTGGCCTCGATCTGCCGGACGAAGCGGGTCACCTTCGGATCCGCCAGGTCCGACGTGGTGAGGTCGCTGGAGCGCTGCGCGGCGGCGTAGTAGGTGGCGATGGTCGCCGCCAGACCCGAGGTGGAGAGGTTCGGGTTGTCCTTGCCGAAGGTGAAGCGGCCCCACTCCGGTTTGCCGAAGCCCGCCCAGCCCTGCCGTCCGGAGAGGCCGAGAATCTCCCCCCAGCCCAGCGGCCCGCGCTGGCGTACCAGCTCGCCCTTGGGCTGCGGCATCGCGATGACCAGCGGGCTGTTGGCGATCGACGGGTAAGGGCCCGGGGTCTGCGGCGCCCGCCCGGCGGCCTTGTCGAGCAGCCGCAGCTGGCCCGTCCAGAGGCTCGACGTCGGCAACCAGACCTGCGGCTGCGGCAGGCCGGTGCCGCTCCAGCCGACGGCGAGCGCCTCGGTGGCCTTGCCCGAGTTCAGGGCGCTGACGTGCACCTGGGCGCAGCCGCCGCCGTCGAGCGTCCGGTCGCTGTCGTTGTACCGCGCGGCCAACTCGACCAGCAGCGCCGCCTTCTCGGTCGAGGCGTTGACGTCCAGGCGGACGGCGCAGTCGGCCCGGGACCGGTCGCTGCCCGCGTCCCGCTGCCGCACGAGCACGAACGCCCCGCCGATGACCAGCAGCCCGGCGGTTACGGCTGCGGTGTACGGCAACCACTGTCGTGCACGCGACGGGGCTGGGGCCATGGCGACGTCCTCCTCGGCGGTCAACTGGTGGCAGTCAACCTATCGGTGCGGTGCCACCGGCGGTGTCCGACCCGGCCGTCCGGGACGCTCACCCCCGCCCACCTGCGCACCCTCGGTCAGTGGCGGTCGGAGCGGCCGCCGAGGGCCGTCGCGACCAGCAGCCGCACCGCGTAGACCACGGCGAAGGTGGTCGCCCCGGCGGCCGCGGCCGCGTCCACCGTGCTCGACGCGACGTAGCCGGCCGCGGCGCCGACCGAGCCGAGGAAGATCGCGGTCGAGATGCCCCAGGCGTCGGTCGACTCGCGGCGGAGCCGCCGCCCCCAGCCGCCGCCCGCCTGGTCGGCGGGCGCGGAACCCGTGAACGGGCTCTGCGACGTCTGTTCAAGGCGCGTCGGCGCCGTCGGTTCCGGCCGGTCCGGCAGCGGATCCGACGCGGTACGGGGCAACGGCAGCGGCTGGCCCGGCGTCGGCGCGCCGGCGGTCTCGTTGCCGAGTTGGAGCACGGTCTCCCGGCGCAGCGGGCCCGCGTCCCGGACGTCCTGCCCGAGCAGCCGCATCAGCACCTCTTCGGCCTCCGGCCGCTCCGCCGGGTCCTTGGCCAGGCACTGCCGGATCAGCTCGTCGAGGCCCGGTGGCAGCGCGGGCAGGTCGGGCGGCTCGTTGAGCACCCGGTGCATCACCGCGAAGAGCGAGTCGGTGCCGAACGGTGGCCGGCCCCCGGCGGCGAAGGCGATGGTGGCGGCCCAGGCGAAGACGTCGCACGGTGGCCCGACCGAGTCGTTACGGAACCGCTCCGGGGCCATGTACGCGGTGGTCCCCAGCACCCGGCTGGTCACCGTCTCGGTGACGCCCAGGGCGCGGGCGATGCCGAAGTCGATCACCCGGGGGCCGTCCCGGCCGAGCACCACGTTGTCTGGCTTCAGGTCGCAGTGCACGATGTCGGAGCGGTGGATCGCGGCGAGCGCGGTGGCCGTACCGACGGCGAGCCGGTGCAGCGCGTTGCCGGCGACCGGGCCCTGCTCGCGGACGTGCCGGTAGAGGGTCGGGCCCTCGATGAACTCGCTGACCACGTAGGGGCGTTCGCCGTCGACCTCGGCGAAGAGCACCTGCGCGGTGCAGAACGGCACGACGCGGCGCGCCGCGGCGATCTCCTTCATGAACTGCGACCGCGCCCGCAGGTCACTCAGGTCGATGTTGATCATCTTGACGGCCACCTGGTGGCCCTGGTCGTCCTCGCCGAGGTAGACCACGCCCTGACCGCCCGCGCCCAGCCGACCGACCAGCCGGTACGGACCGGCGGTCACCGGGTCGTGCGTCCACAGTGGCACCAGCCCCGGCACCGGCGCGCCGGCCAGTCCTGTCATCCCGACTCCATCGCTGTCGTGTCCCCTGCCACCCGGCAGCGGAGGACACGGTCATGGTGCCATGCCGCCGCCTGCTGGCCGAGGGGTGCCCGACGGACGGAAGGCCTCCCCGGGGCGGGATCGGGTGGGCCGGCGCGGCGGTACGACCGAGGCGGTACGGGACGAGCTGGCGCCCGTCGGAGGTCTCCGACGGGCGCCAGCCGTTTCGCGGTGTCCGGGCACTGCCCGAAGGGGAGCTTCACCGTCAGCGCGCGGCTCCCATGCCGAAGCGGTGGCGCTTGCGCCAGACCAGCGACAGCAGCAGGAGCACCGCGCCGGCGCCGACGAGGCCGCCGCCGAACTTCATCGGGGTGCTCAGGCTGTCGCCCGTGACGGGCAGCGGCGGCGTGTGCTTCTTGAGCACGGTCAGCGTCGCGGTCGCCACCCGGTGGTACGTCTGGCCCTCGGCCCGGAAGGTGTACGTGCCGTGGTGACGCGGCGTGTAGGTGGTGCGGAAGTAGCCGTCGTCGTCAGCCGTGACCTCCAGGGTCCTGGGGTTCGGCTGGGGCGCCTGCTGGAACGAGACCGGCACCATCGCGACGATCTCGCCGTCGCTGCGGCGCGCCTGGTCGGCGCCCGGCACGGCGGCGGCGAGCGGGGACGTGCTGACGGTGATGATCACCGTCTCGCCCGGCCCCCAGCCCCTGCCGATCAGGGTGGCGGTCTGGCCGACCACGACGGTCGGCGGGGTCACGGCGAGCGTCGGGGTGCCGCCCGGCGGGTAGATCGGTGGTTGTGGCGTTCCGGTGCCCGGCGTCGGCTGCGGCTGCGCCGCCCCCGCTGCGGTCGGCACGGCCAGCACGGCCAGACCGACCGTGAGCGCCATGATGATGCGGGATAGCCGCATGATTGGTTCCCTCCTACTGATCACAGCTTGGTGCGGAAACAACTTGGGTGGTCCATGGGGTGGCGGTGGGGGTCAGCCACAGCTCGGCGGTACCGACGCCGGTGGTCGCCGTCAGGACGGTGACCTCCAACGTGCGGGAGCCCCCCGGGCCGACCTCGACGTTGGCGGTGCTCACCTGGCGGCGCCGTTCGGTGCCGCTGCCCACCGCCGTCTCGACGCCGTCCAGACGGGCGGCGAGCACCGCCCCACCGGCGGGGCTGTGCACCGACACCAACGTGCGGACGGTGTACGGGTCACCGGCCAGACCGAGGCCGAGGACCGACTCGCTGAGACCCGACTTCGGCGCCGACGAGCGCAGGGTGACCCGGAGTCGGAGTTCCCGGCGGCCGTCGGACCGGCAGTCGCCGACCGCCAGGGTCGCCGACGGCCGGAGGTAGTAGCCGAGCTTCGCGCCGCTGCCGTCGTTGAGGAACACGCCGACCGTGGGCACGGTGTCCTTCTCCGGAAGCGCCCCGGCCAACCGGCTGTCGCCGATCCTCCGTTGCTCTTCGTTTCGGGCACTCCAGAACAATATCCGGCGTTCAGTGACAGCACGGTCAAATGAGGACAACAACGCCTTCGGGTCTACATTCTTCGTGACCAGCGCGTCGAACACGGCGGCGGCGGAGGCGGCGAAGAAGGCGTCCTGTTCCTCGTTGTCCATCCGCTGGTAGCTGTCGCTGAGCACCGTCTGCACGACCTTCTCGGCGGCCAGCGGGACACCCCCGGGCACCATCACCGGGCCCGTGGCCTTGAGCAGATACGACAGCACCACCGGGTCGACGGCGAGCACCCCGTCCACGGTGGTGCCCGTACGCCGGCGGAACATCTCCCGGTAGAGGGCGGCGGCGGTCGGGAAGTGCGGGGTGAGGTTGACGTCGGCCGGATAGATCCCGGGCAGGTCGGCCCAGAGGCTGCGCACCTCGGCGGGCACCTTCAGCGGCGGCTGGAACCGGCCCAGCGTGCTGCTGGTGCCCTGCCGCCCCATCCGGACCCGGCCGTCGGCCGCGTGGATGACCGCGTACGCGCCGATCATCCCGCCGGTGGCGCGCAGCTCGGCCGGGTTCTGGGAGACCACCAGGTAGGTGCGGGGGCCGTCGGCGCCCAGCAGCCCCGGCAGCAGCCGGCTGGCCTCGTCCGCGGCGGCGGTCAGGCCGGCCAGCCGGTCGATCTCGCCCCGCAGGTCGCCGAGCGCCTGCCGGACCTGACCGACCAGGCCCTCGGTGGGCACCGTCGCGAGGCTGTCCCGGGCACCCTGCACCGTGGCGTTGACCCTGGCCAGCTCGGCCGACAGGGCCCGCAGCCGACCCACGTCCAGCCGCCCGCCCGCCGGCACCAGGCTGGTCAGGTCGGCGCGCAGCAACGGCGGGAACGCCTGCCGGGCCAGGTCGTCGATGGCCACCGAGATCTGCCGGACGGCCGCCAGGTTGTCCCCCGCGTACGGGGCGTGCCGACCGACCCACCAGCCGGGGTCACCGGTCGCCGCCCGGGCACTGCCGGACTGCTCCTGGAGCGCCGCGAGGGTGCGCTGCGCCCGGGCGGTGTCACCCCCGACCACCTGGGCGCTCAGCTCCCGGGCCAGGCCGGCGGAGTTGAGCAGGTGGGCGCGGGCCTGCCAGCCCCGGAAGCCCACCCAGCCACCGGTCAGCAGCAGCAGCGAACCCACCACGAGGGCGGCGAGCAGGGCCCGGCGCAGCTGCCGCCGTCGGCGGGAACCACCACGCCGTCGACGCGGTCTCGCGCTCTCCGTCACACCACACGTCCTTCCTGGGGAACGGCGGGCGGACCCCGTTCCGCTACCGCTCCACACTGCTAACGATCGTTTTCGCCCAAAGATGACGCGGTTGACCGGTATGCGAGCCCCGCTCGCCGGTCACCGGGCGCCGGGGCGCCCGGCAGCCGCCTCGTACAGCAGCCGTTCGATCCGCTCCACACCCGCCGACATCGACATCTCCCGCAGGTACGCCTCCCGCCCGCGCCGGCCCATGTCGGCCCGGGCGGGTGGCGGGATGGTGGCGGCCAGCCAGAACCGGTCGGCGAGGCTCGCCCAGTCCCCCGGCGGGCAGGAGAGCCCCGCCCGGGCCCGTTCCACCAGGTCCGCGGTGTCGCCGCCGGCGGAGGCCACCACGGGCACGGCGCAGGAGAACGCCGCCTGGAGCTTCGCCGGCAGGGTGCTGCGCAGCTCGGGCAGGTCCCGCAGCATGACGAGCTGGTAGTCGGCGGCGGCGTACAGGTCCGGCATGTCCGGCGGGGACCGCCGCTCGACGAAGCGCACGTTCTCGGCCCGCAGGTCGGCGGCGAGCCCCCGCACCCGCCGCTCGTCCGCGCCCGAGCCCACCAGGACGAGGTCCACGGTGTGGTCCAGCGCCGCCGCCGCCCGTACCGCGGTCTCCAGGCCCTGCCGGGCGCCGATGGTGCCGGCGTGCATCACCACGCACCGCTCGTCCCGCCGGACCAGCCGGTGAGCCGCGCGGCTGGGCCGGGCTGGGTGGAAGATCCGCTCGTCGGTCCAGTTGAGCACCACCCGCACCCGGGCCGGGTCCACGCCCGCCGCGACGACCCGGTCGCGCAGCGACGGCGCGGCGACCGCGATCCCGTCCGCGGCCCGGTAGACCCGCGCCATCGCGGCCGCGATCCGCCCGGCCCACCGCCCGTTCTCGGCCCCGACCGGCTCGTCCTCCGTCCAGACGTCCTGCACGTGCACGACGGTCGGCACCCGGCCCAGCAGGCGGAGCAGGCCCGCCGCCGCGAAGGCGTTCGCCGGCGGCAGGTGGACGTAGAGGGCGTCGACGTCGGCCAGGAACCACCGCCCGGTCACCGTCGCGCTGCCGGCGAACGACAGGTGGCCGGCCATCCGGCCGCGGAGCGACCCGTCCCCGGCGGAGTAGCGCGGGACCCGCCGGACCGTCAGCCGCTCGCTGTGGGTCTCGTACCGCCAGCGCTGCCGCCAGCCCGGGTAGACGTGGCCGCCGGGATAGTCGGGGAAGCCGGTCAGCACCTTCACCTCGTGCCCCCGCACGGCGAGTTCCTCGGCGAGACTGCCCGGGATGAACGCCGGCTCGGGCGGGAAGTGGTAGGACAGGATCCCGATCCTCACCGACCCGCCTCCGTCCGGCCGGGACTCCTCGGCGCGGCACCGTGCCGCGGAGTCGTCCGGCCCGCGTACGATGCCGACATCCCCTCCACGTCCGGCCGGCTCCGACGGCCGGCGGCCGACGCGGCGCCACCGTCCGCGACGGCACCGACGAGAGGGGTCCGCATGGTCGACCGGGTGTTGTTCGTCTGCCACGCCAACCTGTGCCGGTCACCGATGGCCGAGTACGTCGCCCGTCGCCTGCTGGCCGGGCGCGCGGTGACGGTCGCCAGCGCCGGCACGGACGCCGTCGACGACCTGCCGATGCACCCGCACGCGGCGGACCTGGCGGCCGAGACCGGCGGGGATCCCACCGACTTCCGCAGCCGGCGGCTGCGCCCGGAGCACCTGGCCGGGGCGACGCTGGTGCTCACGGCCACGCGCCGCCAGCGCTCGGTGTGCACCGCCCTCGCGCCGGCCGCGCTGCACCGGACGTTCACCCTCCGCCAGTTCGGCCGGCTGGCCTCGGCCGCCGACCCGACGACGGATCCGGCCGACGGTCCCCTGCGGGCGGCGGTCGAGGCGGCCGCCCGCGCCCGGGGGCGGCTGCAACCCGCCACCGGGGACGCGGACGACCTGCGGGACCCGATCGGCGGCACCTCCGCCGACTTCCGACGCTGCGCGGAGGAGATCGAACGGTCGATGCGACCCCTCGCGGCGCTCATCGCGACAGCCGGGTGAGTTCCTGCGTACGGTCGCTGACGACGCCGTCGACCCGCTCCGCGTGCCGGGCGGACGGGGTCGCGTCGGCCGGCACCTCCGGAGTCGCGGCGGCGGCGACCACCCGGTAGGCCTCGTACTGGTACTCCTCCGCCTTGGCCACCTTCGCCATGTTCAGCACGCAGCCGAGCAGCCGGACGGAGACCGAGTTCAGGGCACGGGCGGCCTGCGCCACCTGGCTGCGGGAGGTGCGGCCCTGCTGGGAGACCAGGAGCGCGCCGTCGGCCTGCACGGCCACCACCACGCCGTCCGTCACGGCCAGCAGCGGGGCCGTGTCGATGATGACGATGTCGGCGGACTCCCGCAGGGCGAGCAGCAGGTCCGCCATCGCCTTGGAGCCGAGCAACTCGCTGGGGTTGGGCGGCGCCGAGCCGCTCGGGAGCACGAGCAGGGACTTGTCGCCCCAGCGCTGCACCACGTCGCCGACCTGGACGTCGCCGACCAGCACGTCGGTCAGCCCGATGCCCGCGTCGAGCCCCAGGTAGTCGGCGACCTTCGGGCGGCGCAGGTCGGCGTCGACCAGCAGCACCCGCCAGCCGGCCTCGGCCAGGGCGATCGCCAGGTTGCAGGAGAGCGTGGTCTTGCCCTCGCCCTGCAGGGCGCTGGTGACCGCGATGACGCGGGCAGGCTCGTGCACGTCGACGAAGCGCAGGTTGGTGCGCAGCTTGCGCACCGCCTCGGCCCGGGCGGAGTTGGCCGCCGCGCCGACGATCAACGGCTCCGACTTCGCGGTGCTCTCGAAGGGGATCTCGCCGAGCAGCGGGCTGCCGGTGGTGCGCCGGAGTCCGGCGGCGTCGCGCAGGCGGACGTCGGCGACCCCGCGCAGGATCGCCAGGCCCACGCCGGCGAGCAGGCCGAGCAGCGTACCGACGGCGAAGTTGCGGACCGGCTGCGGCGAGACGGGCGTCGGGGTGACCCGGGGCCCGCTGACGATCTCGATCCTGATCGGGCCGGCCTTGCCGTCCTGGGTCGTCTCCACCTTCTGCACCAGCTGGACGAACTGGGCGGAGAGCACCTCGGTGACCTTCAGGGCCCGGCTCTGGTCCGTGTCGGTCACCGACGCGCGCAGCAGCACGGTGCCGGTCTCGGTAGAGGTGCTGACCCGGCGCTGGACCTGCTCGGCGGTGAGCCCGACCGGAGCCTCGGCGACCACGCTCTGCGCGAGGCGGTCGCTGGTCAGCAGTTCCGCGTAGGACTTGACCCGCTGCTGGAGGAAGAGGCCGCCCTGGTAGGCGTCGGTGACGCCCTGGGTGGGCGTGGTGACGAAGAAGGTCACCGAAGCGACGTAGCGGGGCTGCGCCCGGACGGTGACGAGGGCGGTGACGCCGAGCGCGACCATGACGGTGAGGAGCACGATCCACCAGTGCCGGCGCACGAGGCGGAGTTGGCGGTACAGGTCCATCAGGCGCGCCTCCGTACCAGGCCGGTAACGCCAAAGAACTTCACGAAAACCCCCAAGGTCGACTTAATCTCGTGAAACCATTAAAGCGACTCATACGCCTTATGTCCCGAGTTACGTATTTTCACCCCTTGACATCGGCGCCCGACCCACCACCGGACAAACGGGCGGACGGCGTCCCGGGTGGCGGGGGGAAGGCGACCGGACGTGACGAGGCCGGCAATCGCCCCTCCCGGCTCGCCGGTCGCGGCGCCGCTGGATAGGGTCGACAACGGTGTGCCGGGAAGCCTGGTCGGCGTCGACCCCTGCTGCCCGAGACAAGGTGAATCCCGCGCATGACCAACCGCGCCCCGCACGCCGACCGACCCCGCCCGCCCCGCCGCTTCTTCTCGCGTACGTCCTGGCCGGAGGCCCGGTTCCTGGCCGACGTGCTGCGGACCGAGACCGTCGGCGGCGGCCTCCTGCTGCTCGGCGCGGTGGTCGCGCTGGTCTGGGCCAACTCGCCCTGGGGGTCCTCCTACGCCGCCCTCGGCGCGTGGGTGCCCTGGTCGGACGGGGCGGCCCTGCACCTGGACCTGGACCTCGCCGCCTGGGCCGCCGACGGCCTCCTGGCGATCTTCTTCTTCGTCGTCGGGCTCGAACTCAAGCGCGAGTTCGTCGCGGGCGACCTGCGCGACCCTCGCCGGGCGGCGCTGCCCGTGATCGCGGCGGTCGGCGGCATGGCGGCGCCCGCCCTGATCTACCTCGGGATCAACCTCGCCGCCGGCGGGGACGGGCTGCGGGGGTGGGCCATCCCCACCGCGACGGACATCGCCTTCGCCCTCGCCGTCCTCGCGGTCATCGGCTCGCACCTGCCGCAGGGCCTGCGCGCCTTCCTGCTGACCCTGGCGGTGGTCGACGACCTGCTCGCCATCACCATCATCGCGATCTTCTACACCGCCGACTTCAGCCCGCTGCCGCTGCTCGCCGCCCTGGTCCCCATCGCCCTCTTCGGCCTGCTCGTGCAGCGGCGCAAGACGTGGTGGTGGGCGCTGATCCCGTTGGCGGCCACCGCGTGGGTCCTCATGCACGCCTCCGGGGTACACGCCACCGTGGCGGGCGTCCTGCTGGGCTTCACCGTGCCCGTCCTGCGGGGCAAGGCCGGCGACGCGCACGGGCTCGCCGAGCACCTGGAGCACCGCTGGCGCCCCATCTCGGCCGGTTTCGCCGTGCCGATCTTCGCGTTCTTCGCGGCCGGGGTGTCGCTGCGGGGCGCCGACCTGGGGGCCATCGTCACCGACCCGATCGTGATCGGCGTCGTCGCCGGTCTGGTGCTCGGCAAGGTCATCGGGATCTTCGGCTCGACGTTCCTGCTCGCCCGGTTCACCCGAGCGCAGCTCGACGAGGACATCACCTGGACGGACCTGCTCGGCGTGGCGCTGCTCGCCGGGATCGGGTTCACCGTCTCCCTGCTGATCGGCGAACTCGCGTTCGGCCCCGGCAGCGCCGCCGCCGGCAACGTCAAGGCGGCCGTGCTGACCGGCTCGGTGATCTCCGCGCTGCTCGCCACGGTCGTGTTGATGCGGCGCAACGCCGCCTACCGGCGGATCGCCGAGGCGGAGCGGGTGGACGCCGACCGCGACGGCGTGCCGGACGTCTACCAGCGCGGGCAGGGCTGAACCGGCCGCCGCGCCCCCGGACGAGGCACCGCACCGGGCACGGCTCGCTCAGCGCCGGTCGCCGCGCCGGGCCGGGCCGCCGGGCGGTCGCCGGGCCTGCCGTTACTGCTGGCGGTGCCGGCCCGGCGTCGGCCATTTGGCCGCGTCCGGCGCCGGCGGAGGTCGGAGCCGCCCCGGCGGTCCGGTCGGCCCGCTGGCGGTGAGCGCGGCCCAGAGCAGCCGGCGCAGCAGGACGATCGCCGCCGCCGCGGCCAGGGCCGTCCAGCCCTGGCCGCCGGCCAGCCGCAGCAGCCCGGCGGCGGTCAGCAGGTCCAGCAGCACCCGCATCGCGCACCGCCAGGATCCCGTGCCGAGCAGCACCGCCAGCCCGGCCAGGGTGGCGAGGGCGGTGGTGGCGGTGACCAGGACACGGATCAACGGGCGCGCTCCGACTCCCGGACCTGCTGCTGCTCCTGGCGGATCTCCCGGCCGAGGAAGTAGTTCAGCGCGGTCCGGATCGCCGCGATGGCCGCCAGCTGACCGATCTGGGTGAAGGTCGGCGAGACCGCCGTACGCAGGATGTCCGCCGCGAGCTGGAACTCCAGCCCGAGGGTGAGGAACCGCCCCAGGGAGAGCCGGATCGGGGTGAACACGGCGGCGCTGCGGTGCCGCAGTCCCTCGACCACGAACCGCAGCGCCGCCCACGCCGCCCCGACGAAGATGACCACCGCCCCGGCGACCTCCACCGCCGTGACCAGGCCCTGGTAGCCGTGGCGCAGGATCTCCTCGACGCCCATCCGCTGCCGTTACCCGGCCAGCACGGCGGTAGTCGGCGTCAGGTGAGCTGCGTGACGGCCTCCAGGATCAGCCAGAGCCCGCAGATCGCGAAGAGCACCGCGGCGCCGTACTTGATGGTCTTCTCGGGCAGCCGCTTGCCGAGCATCCGCCCGACGAGGATGGCGAGCGCGTCCGCCGCCACCATGCCGATCGTCGAGCCGAGCCAGGTGCCGAACCAGCCGTACTGGGTGGCGAGGGTGATGGTGGCGAGCATGGTCTTGTCGCCCAGCTCGGCCAGGAAGAACGCGACCGACACCGCGACGATGGCGGACTTGCTGCTCTTCTCGGCCTTGCGCTTCTCCTCCTCGGTGAGCGAGTCACCGCGCAGGGTCCACGCGCCGAAACCGAGGAACGCCAGGCCCGCGACGAGCGAGATCCACTCCGTCGGCAGCGCGGCGCCGAGCCCGTAGCCGATCGCCACCGAGGCCAGGTGCACCACGGCGGTGGCGACGGTGATCCCGATCAGGACCGGCACGGTCTTGAAGCGGGTGGCGAAGGTCAGGGCCATCAGCTGGGACTTGTCCCCCAGCTCGGCGACGAAGATGACGCCGAAGCTGACGACCAGCGCGACGAGGAAACCTTCCATGACATCCTTCCGGATCATGCCGGGAGGAGGTACGGGGGCGCCCTCGACCCGGCTGCAACAGCCTGGGTCGAAGGTCTCGCCCGCCTCGGATGACGAGGCCGCGTGGCCGGATGCGGAACGCACCAGTGTGTCGACCACGACATTGGGGGCTACTCCCCTTCGCGTCGCCCAGCCTAGCCGATCACCGGTCGGGCCGGCTCCGGCGGGTAAAGATGCTCACCCGCCGGCGACCCCGCCGGTCACCTGGCGCGGCCCACCGGTCAATCGGCGCGGGCCAGGGTGACGCCGAAGAGGCCGGCCGGATCGGTCCAGAAGTCGTGGGCGGCGAAGCCGGCCGAGCCCAGTTCGGCGGCGATCCCCTCCGGCCGGAACTTCGCCGACACCTCCGTGCGCAGCTCCTCGCCCTCGGCGAAGGTGACCGCCAGGTCCAGCACCCGTACGCGCATCGGCCGCCGCGCCCGCAGCCGCATCTCGATCCACTCCCGCTCGGCGTCCCAGAGCGCGACGTGGGCGAACCCCGCGGGATCGAAGTCGGCGCCCAACTCCCGGTTGACCACCCGCAGCACGTTGCGGTTGAACTCGGCGGTGACCCCGGCCGAGTCGTCGTACGCCGGCACGACCACCGCCGGGTCCTTGACGAGGTCGGTGCCGATCAGCAGCCAGTCCCCCGGCTCCAGCGCGGCCCGCATCGCGGCGAGGAACCGCGCCCGCTCGACCGGCAGGAGGTTGCCGATCGTGCCGCCCAGGAAGAGCACCAGCCGGCGCCCTCCGGTCGGCAGGCGGTCCAGGTGGCGGGTGAAGTCCCCCACGATGCCGCGCACCCGCAGCCCGGGGTAGTCGGCGGCGATCTCGGCGGTGGACTGCCGCAGCGCGCTGACCGACACGTCCAGCGGCACGAACGTGCCGAGCCCGCCCCGGCGGGTGAACGCGTCCAGCAGCAGCCGGGTCTTCTCCGACGAGCCCGAACCGAGCTCGATCAGCGTCTTCGCCCCGGTCAGCTCGGCGATCGTGGCCGCCCGTTCGGCCAGCACCGCCCGCTCGGCCCGGGTCGGGTAGTACTCCGGCAGGCGGGTGATCTCCTCGAACAGCTCGCTGCCGCGGGCGTCGTAGAACCACTTGGGGGGCAGCCACTTCTCGTCGGCCGTCAGGCCGGTGCGGACGTCCTCCCGCAGGCTGCGGCCCAGGTCCTGCTCCTCCAGGTGGATCTCCAGCGGCTCCGCGCTCATGTCATCCCCTTCGTCGTCGGGTGGAACGTCCCTGTCGGCCGGCGGTCAGACCTCGGCGAGGGCGCGGACGCGTAGCCCCGTCGCCGTGGCCTCCACCAGTTGCCCCTCCGGCACCGCCTGCCAGCCGGGGTCGTCGTCGTGCGGCTCGGACGCCAGCAGCACCGAGGCCGGCGTCGCGCGGATCGACAGCGCGTGCCCGGCCACGCTGGCCACCACCGTGCGCCCGTCGGTGAGCAGCAGGTTGAGCCGGGACCCGGGCGCGGCCCCGGCCACCGCCGTCACGGTCTCGGCGACCGCGCGCGCCGGCTTCACCCCGGCCCGCAGCCGGTGCCGCACCAGCGCCCACACCAGCGCCGAGTCGGTGGCCGCGTCGAGGGTGAGCAGGTCGCGTACGGGCAGGGTGGCGGCGAGCGCGACCATCGAGTCGGGCCAGCCCCGCACCACCCCGTTGTGGCTGAACAGCCAGCGCCCCTCGGCGAACGGGGCGGCGGCCCCGTCGAGGACCGCCATGCCCACCGTGGCGGAGCGGACGGCGGCCAGCACCGCGCCGGCCGAGGTGACCTGCGCGAGCTGGGCGATGGTCGGGTCGCTCCAGATGGGCTGCGACCGCCGGTAGCGCACCGGCTCACCGTCGCCCGGGTACCAGCCGACGCCGAAGCCGTCGGCGTTGATCGTCCCGCCGCCGCGCATGTCGCGGGGCGCCCAGGACTGCCGCACGAGCGAGTACGGCGGGTCGAACAGCAGCTCCCGCAGGGTGACCGGCGGCCCCAGGTAGGCCAGGTGGCGACACATCAGGCGACACCGCCCGGCCCGGCGGGGCGGCCCGGGCGCCGGCCGCCGATGTCGCCCCGCCCCGGGGGCCGGCCCCGGAACGGGGTGCCTGCTCCGGCCCAACCGTCCGGCCGCCCCGTCGTCACGGCTGCGACTCCTCCGGCCGGGCGTCCCGCGCGCAGCGGAAACCACTGAAGATCTGCCGCCGGATCGGGAAGTCCCAGTTGCGGAAGGTGCCCCGGCAGGCGGCCCGGTCGGTGCCGAACGACCCGCCGCGCAGCACCCGGTGGTCGTCGCCGAAGAAGACCTCCGAGTATTCGCGGTAGGGGAACGCGGTGAAGCCCGGGTGCCCCCGGAACGGCGTGGAGGTCCACTCCCACACGTCGCCGATGAGCTGGTGCACGCCCAGCGGCGAGGCGCCGGCCGGGTAGGCGCCCACCGGCGCGGGCCACAGGTGCCGCTGGCCCAGGTTGGCGTGCTCGGCGGTGGGGTCGTCGTCGCCCCACGGGTAGCGGCGGGAGCGGCCGGAGGCGGGGTCCCAGCGGGCCGCCTTCTCCCACTCCGCCTCGGTCGGCAGCCGCTTGCCGGCCCAGGCCGCGTACGCCCGCGCCTCGTGGTAGCAGACGTGCACCACCGGCTCGTCGTCGCGGACCGGCGCCCACCGCCCGAACCGCCGGTAGGCCCAGCCGTCGCCGTCGCGTCGCCAGTGCATCGGCGCGACCAGCTCCGCCTCCCGGCGGTGCCGCCAGCCGGCCGGGCTCCACCAGCGCGGGTCGTCGTAGCCGCCGTCGGCGATGAACTCGCGGTAGCGCCCGTTGGTCACCGGCGCGGCGTCGATGACGTACGCCGGCAGGTGGACCCGGTGGGCGGGTCGCTCGTTGTCCAGCGCCCACGGGTCGGTGTCGGTGCCCATGGTGAACTCGCCGGCCGGCACCAGCACCTCGGCGTCGACCCGGACCGTCGGTTCCGGCGGCGGCGGGGCGTGCAGCACCGCCGGGCCGGCGCGCAACTGGTGGGTGGCGAGCATCGTCTCGTCGTGCTGCTGTTCGTGCTGCACGATCATGCCGAAGGCGAAGCCGTCGGCGACCAGCGGCCGCTCGGTGAACGCGACCCGGTCCAGCAGGTCGAGCACCTTGTCCCGGACGGTGTGCAGGTAGGCGCGGGCCTCCTGCGGGGGCAGCAGCGGCAGCGCCGGGCGGTCCCGGCGGGGCTGCTTGAACGCGTCGTACAGCTCGTCGATGTCCCGCCGGACGGGTTCGCGCCCGCCCACGTCCCGGACCAGCCAGAGTTCCTCCTGGTTGCCCACGTGGGCGAGGTCCCAGACCAGCGGGGACATCAGCGGCGAGTGCTGCCGCGTCAGGTCGGCCTCGTCGACCGCCTCGGTCAGCAGGGCGGTGCGGGCGCGGGTGCGGTCGAGTTCCGCCGCGATCCGGCTGCGCAACTGCTCCGGGCCCGTTGGGCGCGTGGTCGTTCCGGTCACCGGTGACTCCTCCCCGCGGCGTCGCGTCGCCGCCGTACGCCTCGGTCGATGTCGTCGTGCAGGGCCGCCGGCAGGTCGAGCCGGGGCAGGGCCGCGAGGGCCAGGTCGAACAGGTCCGCCGCCGCGGCGGCCAGCGCCGGGTCGCGCAGGCCGTGGCGGGCGGCGGCGTGCCACCGGTGCGCCACCGGCCCGGCGACGGCGCGGGCCGCGCGGACCGTGCCCGGGTCGGCGAGCAGGACGGCCAGCACCGCGAGCGGGAGCACCCAGCCCCGGCCGGGCTGCGTGTCGAGGTAGCGCAATTCCAGGTAGCCCCGGGGCCGCACCGGCGGGAAGAGGGTGCTCACGTGGTAGTCGAGGTCGTCGGTGGTGGGCGGTCGGGGCAGCGCCCCGTCGACCCAGTCGGCGAACGTGATCCCCGGCGGCGGCGTCCAGTCCGGGCCGTCGCCGCGTACGCAGAGCAGTGGCGCGGCGAGGACGTAACTGGTCCAGGCCGTGACCGGGTCGGCGTCGGCCTCCGGCGTCCACACGGGACGGGTGCGGGCCGGGTCGATGCCGTACCAGGCGGCCATCCGGGCGGACGCCCAGCCGGTGCTGTGCCCGGCGTGCCGGTCGGCCGTGGCGAACGCGGCCAGCAGGGGCGGCCCGAGCGCGTGCACCGCCGCCCAGCGCTCCGGCAGGTGTGCCGGCTCCCCGGCGTCCAGGCAGACCTGGAGACCGGCGGTGCTGTACATCATCGTCCGGCCGGCCGGGCCGCGCCGGTCGAAGACGTGGCGCATGGCGCGGTAGCGGGGGCCCTCGACCACCGGGCGGGGCGGCCGGTGCGGGTCTATGCCGCTGCGCCCGAGGACCAGCCCGGCGGCGTCGAGCAGGCCGGTCAGCACGGCGATGTCGCCGTCGGTGGCGTGGATGAGGGTGGCGAGCGAGGTGCGTGGCGCGGTGGAGATCTCCAACTGCCCGCCGGGCTCCACGGTCACGGTGCCACCGTGCGGGAGCGGCTCGGCGGGGCTCGCGCGGTCGAGGGTGCGGGGGCTGTGTCGCCCCAGGGCCGCCCGGAGCCGCCCGCCGTCGACCGGGCGGGCGGGGTCGGCGGCGTCGTGCACGGTCCATTCGAGTTCGACGCCGGTGTGGGTCGGTGGGCCGGTCTTGAAGCAGATGCGCGCGAGGTGGCCCTCGGCGGCGGCGGACTCCCGCAGGACGGTGGTCCGGTCGAGCTCCGGCGATGTCACCACGGCATGGCCCCCTTCCCGGCCGACTTCCGTTCGGTGTCACCGTAACGCCACCCACCGTCATCGGCGCGGGCGTCGGTGGCCCCACCCACTCCTGTCTAGCAGACGAATTCCGCGCGGCCGGCCGGAACGTGCAGCGGAAACGGCGGTCCCGACCCGTCGCGACGGGCCGGGAGAATCAGCGGCCGGGACCGACCGCGAGGGGCGTCAGTCGGTCGCGGTGGGAGACGGGGTCGGGCTCGACCCCTTCTTCGGCGGCTTGTCCGGCGACTCCTTCGCCGCCACCTCGGGCAGCAGTTCCCCGCAGAAGCCTTCGACCTGCTCCCGGCCGCCCGCCGCGGCCACCAGGCGCGCGAACGAGGGGGTGTCCAGGGCCTTCTCCCGCTGCGCCGGCTTCTTGGCCAGGTACGCACGGCAGAGTCCGTGCAGTTGTCCGGTGTGCTGCTGGGGCGATCCCGGCGCGTCGCCGGCGGTGCTGCCGGGGGCGGGTGCGCCCGAGGTCGGGGTGGCGGAGGGGTGGGGCGGGGTCCCGGTGGGACGGCCACCGGTGTCTCCGGTCGATCCGTCCCGATGCGGGCCCGTGGTCGCCGGCGCCGGGGTGGTGGGGCGGGGCGGGGGGGCCGGGTCGTCGGCCCGCTCCAGCGTGACGGCGGCGAAGGCGGCGCCCGCGGTCGCGGTGACCGCGATCCCCGCGCCCCAGGCCATGGCGCCGGCGGTGAACCGGCGCCGGCGTGGCGACGGGACGGTTCCGGCGGCGGGGCCGGCCGCACGCGCCGCCCGGAAGGCCGCCAGGGCGTCCTCCTCCCCGGCCAGTTCGCCGGGGCGGGCGGGGGCGGCGGCGGCGGAGAGCAGCCGGGCGAGCGGCTCGGCGTCCGGCGTACGGGAGGCATCCGCGCGGGCGGCGTCGAGGAGCCGGTCGGACGCGCCGGGGTCGGCGGGCCGCTCGGTCCGGCGAAAGAACATCCTGGATCCCCTCACGTCAACCGTCCGCCGGTTCGGCGTGCGACGTCTGCCGCCGGCCGGTACGCGGTCGGGGCGCCGCGGCGGCCTCGGGGGCGGCCGGCGACCGGCTCGGGTCGTAGCGTTCCATCAGGACGGCGAGCCGGCGCAGCCCCCGGTGGGCGGCGGTACGCACGGCACCGGCCCGGCGACCGAGTACCCGCCCGGCGGTCTCGGCGTCCAGCCCGACGACGGCGCGCAGCAGGACGGCCTCGGCCTCGCGGGGCGGCAGGGTGGCGATCAGCGCGAGCGCCGCCTCGGTGCCGATCGTCTCGCCGGCCCGTTCGGCCGTGTCGGCGTCGCCGGCCAGTTCGGCGAGCGCCTGCACCGGCACGGGCAGCGAGGGACGACGGCGTTGCCGGCGCAGGTGGTCCATGGCCCGGTTGCGGGCGATGGTGACGGTCCAGGCCCGGAACTCGCCGCCGGTGAAGCTGGGCAGGTCGCGGGAGACCTGCAACCAGGTCTCCGAGGCGACGTCCTCGGCGTCCGCGCCGACCAGGGCGGTCAGGTATCGGAGCAGGCCGGGCTGGAGGCTGCGGTAGAGGAAGCGGAAGGCGTCCTCGTCGCCGGCCTGCGCCGCCACGACGGCCTCGTTCAGCTCACCGGCCATGTGGTCGCCGCTTCCGTGCCGTGGACACGCACAGGCGGCGCACGCCCACGTGGGCGTGCGCGAGGCAAGCACGGTCCGGCAGACGGACCTGATCCCGCACCCTCAGCCCCCCGCTGACCTGATCACGCCCGGGACCGCGTCGCCCGGACGGTACGTCTGGACTCCTGCCGTGGCGGCACGGCCGGTGGCGCAGGTGCCGCGGCGACGCCGTGGGGCGGGCCCGAGTCGGGCTAACGCTAGGAGCGCCGGGTCGATCGGGCAAGCCCGCTCCGGTGGGCAGAAGAGTGAGAATTATCTAGCCGTTCGGCCGGTCGGTCGCCGTAACGGCGCGGCGGCCCGGGACGCTGCACCCTGCCGACGGGCGCGGGCGGCGGCGCATTCGACCAGCCCACGACGGGCATGGGGGGAATGTCGTCACACACGGTCCACGGACGCTCACAGCCTATCCGAGGCGGGTACGGTCCCGCCGCCCCCACCGCGCGGTCGGCGCGGGCCGACCCGACGGCACGCGGCGCGCCGATCCCCGCCAGCCTGGGTACGGTAATGCTGTGTTGTCATCGGAGGTCGTACTCAGCGGTCGCTACCGCCTGGACGAGCGTGTCGCCACGGGCGGCATGGGCGACGTCTGGCGGGGCAAGGACCTCGTCCTCGGCCGACAGGTCGCGGTCAAGGTCCTGCTGCCGGCGCTGGTCTCCGACCCCGACTTCATCGCCCGCTTCCGTGCCGAGGCCCGGATCATGGCCGCCCTGCGCCACCCGGGCATCGTCCAGGTCTTCGACAGCGGCGAGGACGACCTGCCCGACGGCGGGCGGGCCGACTACCTGGTCATGGAGTTCGTGACCGGCCAGCCGCTGTCCAAGCGCATCGAGGCCGTCGGGCGTCTCGACGTGGCCGAGACGATGGCGATCGTCGCGCAGGTCGCGCAGGCGCTGCACGCCGCGCACCTCGGCGGGATCGTGCACCGCGACGTCAAGCCGAGCAACCTGCTGGTGCAGGAGGACGGCAGTGTCGTGCTGGTCGACTTCGGCGTCGCCCGGTCGACCAACATCACCAGCATCACCAGCACGAACGCCGTGCCGGGCACCGCGCTCTACATGGCGCCGGAGCAGGCCGCCGGCCGGCCGGTGTCCGGCGCGACCGACATCTACGCCCTCGGCGCGGTGACCTACTGCTGCCTGAGCGGCAGCCCGCCGTTCACCGGCGACAACCCGCTGCAGGTCGCCGTGCGCCACCTCGACGACGAGCCGCCGGAGTTGCCGCACGACGTTCCGGAGGCGGTCCGCGCGCTGGTCTCCCGCGCCCTGGCCAAGGATCCGGCCGACCGGTTCAGCAGCGCGGCGGCGATGGCCGAGGCCGCCCGCGCCGCCGTGTCCGACCCCTCCGCGCCGACCGCCATGGTGCCCGCCGCCGCGGCGGCGGGCGGCGTCGACCCGGGCACCCGCACCGACGTGCCGGTCGCCGCGACCGTGGCCCGCCGGAGGCGACGCGGCACCCTGGTCGGCGCGGCCACGGCGGTGCTGGTGGCGCTGGCCGGCCTCGGCGCGGCGCTCGGCGCGTCGCGCGAGGCCGACGCGCCGGCGGTCAAGGTCCCGCAGGCGACCACTCCGGCCGCGGAGCCGAGCGGCGGCGCCGAGGCGCCGGTGAAGCAGGAGGACGCCCCCGTCGACCCCGGGCGGCCGTTCCGGCCCACCGGCTCCACCGCCAGCCCCTCGCCGTCGGCCACCGCGCCGCCGGTCTCGCCCCAGCCGAGCGGGTCGGCGGCTCCGGAGTCGCCGGATCCCACCAAGACCGACGATCCGCCGGTGGCCACGCCCAGCACCAGCACCGCCCCGACGCAGACCACGCCGCCGACGGAGCCGACCCCGACCCAGACCACCCCGGTCGAGCCGGCCAATCCGCCTGCGGTCTGAGCGCCGGCGCCCGGCCGCGTGATCCCGTGGTGACGCCACGCCGGTCCCACTGGCACCGATAACCCCAAACCGGACGTACGGGCACAGAAATCACTCTAGGCTCCCCAGCAGGCACTTTCCGCCCTCTGCCTCAGGAGCCCGGGTGAGCGTTGAGAAGTTGGTCGTCATCGGCCAGGGATACGTCGGCCTGCCGCTGGCCATGCGAGCCGTCGAGGCCGGCCTGGACGTGGTCGGCCTCGACGTCGACTCCGACCGGGTCAAGCGGCTCGCGTCGGGCGAGTCGTTCGTCGAGGACATCCCCGCCGACCGGCTGGGCAGCGCGCTGGGCAGCGGCCGGTACCGGCCGAGCACGGCGTACACCGACGCGGAGGGCTTCGACATCTGCGTGATCACGGTGCCCACGCCGCTGCGCGACGGCACGCCCGACCTCAGCTTCGTGGAGCAGGCCGGCGTCGGCATCGGCCCGTACGTGCGGCCGGGCTGCACGGTGATCCTGGAGTCCACCACCTATCCCGGCACCACGGAGGAGCTGCTGCGCCCGCTGCTGGAGTCGGCCAGCGGGCTGCTCAGCCCGGGCGACTTCCACCTGGGCTACAGCCCCGAGCGGATCGACCCGGGCAACCCGACCTGGCGCCTGGAGAACACCCCGAAGGTGGTCTCCGGGATGGACGCGGTCGCGCTCGCCCGGGTGGACGGGTTCTACCGCCGGCTCGTGGAACGGACCGTGCCGGTGGACTCCACCCGGGTGGCGGAGCTGACCAAGCTGATCGAGAACACGTTCCGCCAGGTGAACATCGCCCTGATCAACGAGCTGACGATGCTCTCCCACCACCTCGACATCGACGTCTGGCAGGCGATCGAGGCGGCGGAGAGCAAGCCGTTCGGCTTCATGCCGTTCCGGCCCGGCCCGGGGGTCGGCGGGCACTGCCTGCCGATCGACCCGTGCTACCTGTCCTGGCAGGTCAAGCGGCGCCTCGGGCGGCAGTTCCGGTTCATCGAGCTGGCCAACGACGTCAACCACGAGATGCCCGAGCACGTGGCCCGACGGGTCATGAACGGGCTGAACCGGGCCGGTCGTGCCGTCAGCGGGGCCCGGCTGCTGCTGCTCGGGCTGGCGTACAAGAAGAACACCGGTGACATGCGGGACTCCCCCGCCGTCGACGTGGCCCAGCGCCTGCAGGCCCTCGGCGCGGACGTCCGGGCGGTGGAGCCGTACGCGGAGCCGCACCAGATCCCGGGCGGTGTGCTCGTGGTGGAGCTGACCGAGCGGGAGGTCCGGGCGGCGGACGCGGTGGTGGTGGTCACCGACCACGACGACTTCGACTACGACCTGGTGACCCGGCACGCCCGGTACGTCTTCGACACCCGCAACCGGTGTGCCGGCCCGGTGGTGGAACGCCTGTAGACCCGGCACCGCTGGCCGGTCCCGTCACCCGGACGGGCGACGGGACCGGCCGGCGGCTGTCACTGGTCGCCGAGCGCCTCGACCACCGGCCGGGACAGCGCCCGGCGCGCCGGCAGCACCGAGGCGACCAGGGCGGCCACCACCGCGACCCCGAGGATCAGACCCAGCTGCCCCACCGGCAGCACCACGGCGAAGTCGCCGCTGATCCGGGCCAGCAGGGCCATCGCGGCGGCGCTGACGCCGGTGCCCAGGCCGACCCCGAGCAGCGCGCCGACCAGCGCCATCAGCACCGCCTCGACGGCCAGCATGGCGCGCATCCGCCCGCGGGTCAGGCCGACCGCCCGCAGCACGGCGTTCTCCCGGGTCCGTTCCACCACCGACAGGCTCAGCGTGTTGGCGACCCCGACCAGCGCGATCACCACGGCCAGGCCCAGCAGCGCGGTGACGAGGGCGAGCAGCATGTCGACCGTGGCGGTGAGCATCTTCTTGTACGCGCCCTGGTCCATCAGGTTGGCCGTCGGATAGCGGGCGACCACCGCCTCGACGGCGGCCCGGGCCCGGTCGGCGGAGACCCCGTCGGCGGGGTCGATCTCGGCCAGGAAGCCCCGCTCGTCGGGGAAGATGGCGGCGAAGTCGGCGTCCACCACGTCGATCACGTGGCCGTCGGGGACGGGGCTGCCGGCGAGTGCCGGTCCGTCGGCGGTGACGACCGCGGCCACCCGTAACGACCGGCCGCGCACGGTGACGGTGGAGCCGGTCGTCCAGCCCCGGGCCTCGGCCAGCTCCCGGTGCACCAGCACCCATCCGGGGCCCAGCCGGTCGACGTCCCCCGCCACGACGCCCGTCAGCGTCCGGGCCACCAGGGCGGGGTGCGCGGCCTGGATCTGCACGCCGGCAGCGACGGCGCCGCGCTGCTCGTGCACCACCGCCAGCTCGGGCCGGGCGCGCAGCTCGGCCACCAGCGGCGCCGGCAAACTCCCGCCGATCCCGGTGACCAGCCAGTCGACCCCGATCTCGGCGTCCACGCTGCGCTCGATGCCGTCCTTGGTGCTGCGGGCGCCGACCACGAAGGCCGACACCAGACCGATCCCGATCACCAGGGCCGTGGCGGTCGCGGCGATCCGGCGTGGATTGCGTACGGCGTTCGCCACGGCCAGGCCGGCGGTGGCGCCGAACAGCCGGCGGGCCGGCCACCCCAGCACCCGGACCAGCGCCGGCACGAGCACCGGGCCGAAGAGCACGATGCCGAAGAAGGTGAGCACGCCACCGGCGGCCACGAGCACCACCTGGACGGCGTACGCGGCGCCGACCAGCGCGGCGATCCCGGCGGCGAAGACCAGCGCCCCGACGGTCAGCCGGAGCCGGCCGGCGCCCCGGGCGGGTTGGACCGCCGCGTCGGTGAGCGCGGCGACCGGGGCGATCCGGGTGCCCCGCCACGCGGGCAGCAGGGCGGCGCCCATCGTGATCGCCGTGCCGAGGAGCAGGCTGACCAGCACGGTCGATCCGGTGACGGTGAGCCCGCCGGGGGCCGGCGCGTCGAGGCGCGCCATCACCTGGTTCATGCCGCCGGCCAGGGCCACGCCGATCAGCACGCCGACCGCGGAGGCGACCAGCCCGAGCAGCGCGGCCTCCAGCAGCGCGGCGCGGAACAGCTGGCCCCGGGTCGCGCCGACCAGCCGCAGCAGCGCGGTCCGCCGGATCCGCTGCGCCAGCACGATCGCGAAGGTGTTGGCGATGACGAAGCCGGCGACCACGACGGCGACCCCGGCGAAGGTCAGCAGCGCCATGTTGAACTGCTGGAGGTCGCGGACCGCGTCGGTCACGGCGTCGTCGAGGATCCGCTGCCGGGTCTTGACGGTCGCGCCGGCGCCGACGGCCTCGGCGGTCCGCTCGACGAGCGCCTCGTCGGCCGGGCCCGGCCGGGCGGCCACCATGATCCGGTCGTAGCCGCGTTGGCCGGTCACCGCGAGGGCGTCCGCGCCGACCAGGCCGATGAACGGACCGCCGACGTCGCGGGCGGTGCCGGCCACGTCGACCGTGCCGACCAGCGTGTACGGGCGGGCCGCTCCCCCGCTGCCGCCGACGCGTACGGGCGCGCCGAGGGCGAAGCCCTCCTCCGCCGCGGTGGGCGCGTCCAGCACCACCTCGCCGGGGCGGTCGGGCAGCCGGCCGGCCACCACGTCGTACGAGCGCAGCGCCTCGTCGACGGGGATGGCGGCGAGGACGGCGTAGCCGAGCACGGGGCGGCCGTCGGCGCCGACGATGCCGCCGGAGCCGAGCAGCTCCCCCTCGGCGGCGGCGACCCCGTCGAGGGAACGCACCTTCTCGACCAGCGTGGCCGGCAACGGGTCGTCGGTGGTGGAGTGGACGGCGAGGTCGGTGTGCCGGTCGAACGCGCCGGCCCGCTCGTACGCGCCGGTGCGCATCCCGTCGACGAAGATCAGCGTGCCGGCGATGAACGCGACGCCGAGCACGATGGCCAGCGAGGAGAGCATCAGGCGCAGTGCCTCGGCGCGGAGCTGGCGCAGGGTCGTCCTGATCACCGGGTCACCGCCTCGCGGCCGGCGGCCGGTACGCGTGCCGCGTCGAGGCCGGCGAGCGCGTCGAGCACGCGCTCGGCGGTCGGCGCGGTGAGGTCGCGTACCGGCCGGCCGTCGGCGAGGAAGACCACCCGGTCGGCGTGCCCGGCGGCCGACGGGTCGTGGGTCACCATGATCACCGTCTGGCCGAGAGTGTCGACGGCCTCGCGGAGCAGGCGCAGCACCTCGGCGCCGGAGCGGGAGTCCAGGTTGCCGGTCGGCTCGTCGGCGAAGATCACCCACGGCTTGGTGATCAGGGCGCGGGCGACCGCCACCCGCTGCTGCTGGCCGCCGGAGAGCTCGGCGGGACGGTGGCGCAGCCGGTCGGCGAGACCCACCGCCACGACGACCTGGCGCAGCCAGGCCCGCTCCGGCCGCCGGCCGGCGATCGCCAGGGGCAGCACGATGTTCTCCTCGGCGGTCAGCGCCGGCAGCAGGTTGAACTTCTGGAACACGAAGCCGACCCGGTCGCGGCGCAGCAGGGTGAGCCGCTTGTCGTCGAGGCCGGCGAGGTCGGCGTCGCCGATGCGCACGCTGCCGGAGGTGGGCCGGTCCAGGCCGGCGAGGCAGTGCATGAGGGTGGACTTGCCGGAGCCGGAGGGGCCCATGATGGCGGTGAACCGGCCGGCGGCGAAGTCGACGTCGACCCCGTCGAGGGCGACGACGGCGGCCTGGCCGGCGCCGTACCGCTTGGACAGGCCGCGGGCGGTGACCGCCACGCCGGCGGTGGCGTGCGCGGGAGGTGCGACGGACACGTGGAGCTCCCCGTGGAGATCGTGGCTGGGACGTCTCCGACGCTATGGGCGCCGCCGGTCCGGCCGCGTCCACCCGCGCGTGGTGATCCCGCTGCGACCTCGGGAGCCCCTGACGGGGTGGGCCCGTACGACCTGGGTCGTAGACCGGCTCAGCCGCCGGGGGTGACCAGCCCCGTCTCGTACGCCAGCACCACGGCCTGCACCCGGTCGCGGAGCTGGAGCTTGGCGAGGATCCGCCCGACGTGCGTCTTCACGGTGGCCTCGGCGACGTGCACCCGGGCGGCGATCTCCGCGTTGGAGAGGCCCTGCGCCACCAGCAGGAGGATCTCCCGCTCGCGTTCGGTGAGCTGGCCGATCCGGGGGTCCTCGGCGGGCCCGGGGCCGAGCCGGCCGGCGAACCGGTCGAGCAGCCGCCGGGTGATGGGCGGGGCGACCACCGAGTCGCCCCGGGCGACCACCCGGATGGCCGCCAGCAGCTCCTCGGGTGGGACGTTCTTGAGCAGGAAGCCGCTGGCGCCCGCCTGGAGCGCGGCGAAGGCGTCGGCCTCGGTGTCGAAGGTGGTGAGCACCAGCACCCGGGGCGGTCCGGCGGGACGGTCCCGGCAGATCCGGCGGGTCGCCTCCACCCCGTCCATGGTCGGCATCCGGACGTCCATCACCACGACGTCGGCCTCGACGCGGGCCAGCAGCCGCAGGGCGTCGGCCCCGTCGATCGCCTCGCCGACGATCTCCAGGTCCGGCTGGGAGCCCAGCACCATCCGGAACCCGGCGCGGACCAGCGCCTGGTCGTCCACGATCACCACGCGGACCGTCATGCCGCCGTCACCTCCGTCGTCGGGGACGTCGACGGTAGCGGCAGCCGCGCCTCGACCTGCCAGCCCCCGGCGAGCCGCGGGCCCGCGGTGAGGCTGCCGTCGTACACGCCGACCCGCTCGCGCATGCCCACCAGGCCGTGCCCACCGGACGGCGCGGGACTGACCGGCGGCCGGCCACGCCCGTCGTCGACCACCCGGACCATCACGGCGTCGCCGGCGTGCGCGACGGTGACCTCGACGTCGGCGCCGACCCCGGCGTGCTTCAGGGCGTTGGTCAGCCCCTCCTGCACCACCCGGTAGACGGTCAGTTCCAGCCCGGGCGGCATCGACACCGGCTCCCCGGTGACCGCGTGCCGGGCCCGGAGGCCGGCGGCGCGGAACCGGTCGAGCAGGGCGGGCAGCTCCGTCAGCGCCAACCGGCGGTGCGCCGGGTCGGCGGTCGCCCCGGCGTCGCCGGGCGCACCCGCCGCGCCGGGCCCGGCCTGCGCGTCCGGCGCGTCGGGCTCCCGCAGTACGCCGACCAGCCGGCGCATCTCCTCCAGCGCCTGCCGGCCGGTGTCGGCGACCACCTTCACCGCCTGGCGGGCGGTCTCCGGGTCCCGGTCGAGCATGAACCGCGCCCCGTCGGCCTGCACGATCATCACCGCCATGCTGTGCGCCACCACGTCGTGCAGTTCGCGGGCGATGCGGGTGCGTTCCTCGGCGACCGCGGCGCGCGCCTCCGCCTCGCGTTCCCGCTCCAGGGTGGCGGCCCGCTCCTCCAGGCTGAACACGTAGAGCCGGCGGGTACGCACGTTCAGCCCGACCAGCCAGACCGCCCCGGTGACCAGCCCGTAGTAGATCGCCGCCGCCCACCAGGCGATGGCTCCCGAGGTCTGGAGGCCGGCGAGCACCACCCCGACGGCGGCGCCGATCCCGGCGAGGACCCCGTCGCGGAGCCGGTCGGCGTACTTGATGACGCTGTAGAGGGCGATCAGCACCGCGACGTCGAAGGGCAACGGCCCCCACCCGGCGACCACCTGCACCATCGCGAGCGCGGCCACCACGGCGGCGACCGCCGACGGGTGGGCCCGGCGGAACAGCAGCGCCACCGCCATCGCGGCCCCGACCAGGGTGGCCCTCCCACCGCCGGGCTGGTTCGCCATGCCGGCGAGGCCGAGGAGCGCCACCGTGGCGGAGACGAAGGCGTCGAAGGCGACGCCGCGCAGCGGGCGGCCGAGGATCGCGCGGTTCACGGTCACCCAGCGTACGTGCCGCAGGTCAGGGGGTCACTCCGCCCCGAGCCCGGGACCGGGCCGCCCGCCCGGGTCAGGCCAGCAGCTCGCGCATCCGGTCGATCTCGACGGTCTGCTCGGTGGCGACGGAGTTGGCGAACTCCGACAGGGTGAGGTCGGCGCCGACCTTGAGCAGGTCCGTGGCCATCTGGACCGCGCCCTGGTGGTGCTCCGTCATCATCCGCACGAAGAGCCGGTCGAACTCGGCGCCCCGCGCCGCCGCGAGCTGCCGGATGGCCTCGGGCGTCTGCATGCCCCGCATGCCCTCGTGGTCGTGCCCGGCCACCTCGGTGGAGAGCCCGCGCGCCTGCAACCAGCCCCGCATCAGGCCGATCTCGGGGCCCTGGCTGGCCCGGATCCGCTCGGCGAGGGCGCGCAGGGCCGGGTCGCCGGCGCGGTCACCGGCCAACTCCGCCATCTCGAGCGCCTGGGCGTGGTGCGGGATCATCATCCGGACGAACCAGATGTCCATCGAGTTGTGCCGGGCCGTGGTGGCGTCGCGCAGCTCCTCGGCGGGCCGGACCGCGGCGGTCTCGCCGGGCCGACCGGGAACGATCACCGGGGGTCGGCTCGGACCGGCCGGGGCGGACGTCGGGGCGGCGGTCTGTCCCGCCGGCACCGCGGTCGGGTTGTCGGCGGCACGGGACAGGAGGACGACCGCCACCGTCAGCAGACACGCGGCTGTGACGACGGCGAGGGTCCGCGCGCGGCGGTTGGTCATGGGCCACTCCCCCCGGTAGAGGTCATGGCGATGCTATCCATCGACGAACGGGCTTCGATGTGATTCACATCACATCGATGGAACTCTCTGGACGGTAAGGTGTCCACCATCGTCATCCCCTTGCGAAGGACGTCGCCGATGACCAGTTTCCGCACCTTGCGGGCCAGGCGGCTCACCACCGTGAGCCTGGCCGCGGCCGGTCTACTCCTCGCCAGCGTCGCCACCGCCACGCCGGGAAGTGCCGGCGTGGCGGCGCAGTCCGCCCCCTCGGGCACGGCGGACACCACCAACACCATCCCGGGCGTCGACGAGATCGTCAGCAGCCCCAACCTCCGGCAGATCGCCAACCTGCCGAAGCAGGCGCCGCTGGACGCCACCAACAGCGACCTCGCCTTCCAGGGCCGCTACGCCTTCGCCGGCAACTACAACGGCTTCGTCATCTACGACATCTCCCGGCCGACCGCGCCGACGGTGGTGTCGCAGGTGTACTGCCCCGGGTCGCAGAACGACATCTCCGTCCACGGTGACCTGCTGTTCCTCTCCACCGATTCCTCCCGCAGCGACGACTCCTGCAACAGCACCAGCGCGCCGGCGACGGAGAAGGCGTCCTGGGAGGGCATCAAGGTCTTCGACATCAGCGACAAGGCCAACCCCCGCTACGTCAAGGCGGTGGAGACGGCCTGCGGGTCGCACACCCACACCCTCGTGCCGGGCAAGAACCGCAAGACCGTCTACCTGTACGTCTCCTCGTACAGCCCGCGGGCGGAGTTCCCCGACTGCCAGCCCCCGCACGACTCCATCTCCATCGTGAAGGTGCCGGTGAAGTCGCCCACGGACGCGGCGGTGGTGGCCTCCCCGAACCTCTTCCCCGACGGCGGCTACGAGGGCCGGCCCGGCGGTTCGGCGACCACCGGCTGTCACGACATCACGGCGTACCCGGAGAAGAACCTCGCCGCGGGCGCGTGCATGGGTGACGGCGTGCTGATGGACATCTCGAACCGGGAGGCCCCCCGGCTGATCAACCGGGTCCGGGACACCGTCAACTTCGCGTTCTGGCACTCGGCCACGTTCAACAACGCCGGCACCAAGGTGGTCTTCACCGACGAGCTGGGCGGCGGCAGCGCGGCCACCTGCAACGAGGCCGTCGGACCGGAGCGGGGCGCCAACGCCATCTACGACATCACCGGTCGCGGCGACGCCCGGACGATGGTCTTCCGCAGCTACTACAAGATCCCCCGGATGAACGCCGACACCGAGAACTGCGTGGCGCACAACGGCTCGCTGATCCCGGTGCTCGGGCGCGACATCATGGTCCAGGCGTGGTACCAGGGCGGCATCTCCGTCTGGGACTTCACCGACTCGGCCAACCCGCAGGAGATCGCGTTCTGGGAGCGGGGTCCGATCTCGATCGACCGGCTCGTCGGCGGCGGCTCCTGGTCGGCGTACTACTACAACGGCTACATCTACTCCAACGACATGGCCAAGGGCTTCGACGTCCTCAAGCTGACCGACTGGCGGACCTGGACGGCGAACCTCGTCCGCTACCGCGAGCTGAACGTGCAGACCCAGCCCAGCTACCTGAGCTGGTAGTCGCAACGCGCCGACGGGCCCGCCCCCCACCGGGGTCGGGCCCGTCCGTGTCCGTCGTGGACGCGCCGGTCAGCCGGCCGGCGGGTACGGGTCGTCCTGGTAGGTGTACTCCGTCTCGATCTTGCCGTCGGACGTGTGCACGACGAGCTGGCTCGGCTCGTTGCCGTGCGCCGCCCGGCGCCCCGCCTCGACGGCGAGCTGCTTGGTGTCGAACGTGCCGACGACCTGGTTGCCCTGCTCGACCTTCCAGCCGCCGTCGTTCGGTACGACGTGGTACTGGTTGCGCTTCATGTCAGTCACCCGCCTCTCGGTCAGGTCCACCGGGATACCCGGGCCACTGAGGCGGAAAACCCTCCTCCGTGGACAAACCGTCCGCCGCCGGCGTACCGAGGAAGTGACCGTCCGTCACGTGGCCGGGATCCGGTCGAGCTGCGCGCGGATCGCCTCCGGCGTCAGCGCGGGCCGGCCGCCCGGATGGCCGACGGTCGCACCGGCCGCCGCGACCGCGTGCCGGGCGACCCGCTCCCGGGGCTCGCCGCGCAGCACGCCGAGGGTCAGCGCGGCGACGAACGCGTCCCCGGCGCCGGTGTCGTCCACGGTGGGCGTCTCGCTCAACGGCAGGAACAGCTCGCCGTCCGGCCAGACGAACGCGTTGCCCTTCCCGGCCACCTCGACGGCCAGCAGCGACGGGCCGCGACGCAGCAGCCCACGCCCCGCGGCGAGCCCCGCCTCGGCGTCGCGCGGCGCGTGGCCGGTGATCAGCTCCACCTCCTGCGCGTCGGCCCGCAGCACGTCGGCGAGGGCGAGCAGCGCGTCGGCGTCGGCCGCGTCGGTCGGCGCGCCGTCGAGCACGACCAGCCGGCCGGCCTCCCGGGCGATCCGGGCCGCGGCCAGGGCGGCCCGCGCCGGCTGCTGGAGCTGCACCAGCACGGCCCGTGCGGCCCGCAGCGCGGATGCCGCCCCGGCGACGTCGTCGGGGGTGAGCAGGGTGGCCTCGGCAACGTCCTCGAGGTAGCGCCAGTCGGCGTCGGCGTCCACGACGTCGACGATGAGCGCGGTCGGGGTGCCGGGCCGGCGCCGTACCCACTGGACGTCGATGCCGTCGGCCCGCGCCAGCGCCAGCAGCCGCTCCCCCACCTCGTCGTCGCCGACCACCCCGAGCAGACCGACGGCGGCGCCGAGCTGCGCCAGCCCGACGGCCTGGTTGGCCCCCTTGCCGCCGAGCAGCTCGCGCCGCCGCCGTACCGGGGCGGTCCCGCCGGCCTCCGGCACCTCGTCCACCCGCAGCACGAGGTCCCGCGCCACCTGCCCGACCACCATCACGTCCAGTCCCGCCATGCCCGGAGCACTACCCGCGAGCGCCCGGGTTGATCCGCGCCGCGCGGGAGGCGTCGCCGTTGGCGAGGCGCGCCCCGGCCGACGACGCGAGGGGTGCGTGGCGCGCGGTCAACCGGGCAGCGGCGCCTCGTCGCCGCGCGTGCGACGCGGCCCGACCAGCCGGCGCACCATCGGGGCGGCGTTCCACTTCGCCGCGCCCACCAGGTCGCGGGCGTGCTCCAGGACGGTGTAGTCGGGTCGGGCCCTGCCGTCGGCGATGGCCCGGTCCAGGTCGTTGCCGCACCGGGTCAGCACCGTGTCGAAGTCGCGGCGCACCGGTTCGAGCAGGTGGTAGCCGAACGAGCGGTGCAGCCGGGCGAAGAGCGGCTTGTAGAGCCGGGCCCGCTCGTGCAGCCCCGAGGAGTACGACATCGGGTTCTTCGGCCGGCGCCGGACGTAGTCGGGCAGCAGGTCGGCAAAGGCCCGACGGACGATCCACTTCTCCTGCCCGTCGCGCATCTTCAGCCCGATCGGCAGCCGCATCGCCAGCTCGACCAGGCTCAGGTCGAGAAACGGCACGCGGGCCTCCACCCCGTGCCCCATGCTGGCCCGGTCGACGCGCTGCAACTCCGTACGGCAGAGGTTGCGGATCTTGTGCAGGAAGAGCCGGCGGGACGCCTCGGGGCCGACCTCGTGGTACATCGGGTAGCCGCCGAACAGCTCGTCGGAGCCGTCGCCGGTGAGCACCACCTTCACGCCCAGCTCCCGCAGCCGGCGGAACAGCGGCACGGTGACCACCGCGTTGATGATGTCGCCGTACTCGGTCAGCTCGGACATCCGGATGGCCTCCCGGATGTCGGCCAGCCGGATGTCGCGCGGGCGCAGCTCGACCACCTCGTGCGGCACCCCCAGGTCCTTCGCGAGCCGCCGCGCGTACGCGACGTCGGGGCTGTCGGGCACGCCGACCGTGACCGCGACGCAGTCGGAGTGCATCTCGCGCACGTGCAGCAGGGCCAGCGAGCTGTCCAGCCCGCCGGAGAGCACCACCCCGACGGTGAGGTCGGTGTCCACCCGCATCCGGATGCTGTCGGTGAGGGCGGCACGGACGAGCAGGGCGGCCTCGTCCGGGTCGTCCACCACCGGCAGCCCGTCGCCAAGGGTGAGCAGGTCGACGTACGCGCGCAGCCGGACCGGCCCGTCGGGCTCGACCCAGCCGTGGTGCCCGGGCGGCACCTCGACGATCGGCACGCGGTGCCCGACCAGCGCCTTGACCTCGCTGGCGACGTGCAGGCAGCCGGGCGTCCGGGCCCAGTACAACGGCTTGACGCCGAGCGGGTCCCGGACCAGGTAGGCCCGGCCGGTGGCCCGTTCCACGACGGCGAAGGCGTACTCGCCGCGCAGCCGGGTCACCATGCCCTCGCCCCACCGCAGGAACGCGGCGAGCACCACCTCGGTGTCGCCGGTGCCGCGGAAGCGGTGTCCCAGCCGGACCAGTTCCGCGCGCAGCTCGGGGTGGTTGAAGACCTCGCCGTTGTAGCAGAGCAGCCACCGCTCGTCGGCGGAGGCCCACGGCTGCACGGCGCGTTCGCGGTCCACGATCGGCAGCCGACGGGTGCCGGTGAGCAGGCCGTTCTCGTAGCGGGTCTCGGTGACCTCGCCGCGCGGGGCGAGGGTGGCGAGCATCCGCCGGAAGATCGTCGGATCGGCCTCGGGGCCCAGGCTCAACGCGATGCCACACATCGGCTCAGACCCCCATCTCGGCTTCGTACGCCCGACGCAGCCGCCGCCGCGCCGCCGGCGCGAGGCACAGGTGCCACGCCTGCCCCTCGTCGACCACGTTGACCTCGCCGGCCCGCTGCCGTGCCAGCAGCAGCTCGGCCAGGGTGTCCCGCGCGCCGAAGCGGCCGAACCACTCCATCTCGACGTCGACCGCCCAGCCGAGGCAGTGCCCGCTGGGCAACATGGCCGCGTACCCGAGTCGGCGCAGCCGGTGCTGGTGCTCGGCGCTGCGGACCAGGCTGGTCACCCACAGCGGCGGCGTGGCGGGCGGGGTGCTGGCGGCGAACTGCCGGGCGATGTCGTTGAGCAGCGCCACCATCTCGCGGCGGGCCCGCCGGAACCGCAGTCCGGCGGTGCGCGGCGTGGCGTCGGGCCGCAGCCGGCGCCGCACCGCCCGCAGCCCGCGGCGGAGCAGCGTCCGCGGCTGCTCGGTGTAGCGGAAGTTCAGCAGGTCCCGGCGGCGCAGCCACTCCAGGTCGACCAGGTCGGGGCTGGCGTCCACCTGGGCGTCGGTGAGGTAGGTCGGGGTGTCGCGCCACCACATCACGTCGACGCGGGAGAGCAGGTAGATCCGGACCAGCGCGGTGAGGTCGGCGGCGGAGCTGCGCGCGTTGGGCTGGTAGCGGGCCATCTCCAGCAGCAGCGTCTCGCGGGCGCCGATCAGCCCCTGCGGGGTGGCGTCGAGCACGGCGGCGATCGCGGGCTCGCGCAGCCGGTCGTCGATCAGCACCTGGCGGGCGGCGGTGCAGGACGCGCCGGCCAGGGCGCCGACCTCGACCAAAAGCTCGGCCACGGCGGCCCGGTAGGCGTCGAGGTCCGGCGTTGCGGCGGGCCGCGTCGGGGTGGAGAACGCGCGCCGCCGGGCCGGGGCGGCGGGTGTGACGGAGGAGCCGGGCTGCTGTCCCGGGCTACGGCTGGGCACTCGCATGGTCGGGTCCTCTCTCCCGTCACGGCATCACTGTGCATCGCCCTGCACACACCGTAATCAGACCGGACGGGAGAAGTCCGAACAATCCTCCTATCTACTCCTTCGGAACGCACGGCGGTCACTGCCGCGCACGAAGGGTCACGGTCGGGACGCCCCGCTCAACCGCTGCACCTCGGCGTACGAGGGCGGTTCCGCGCGCGGCGCGGCGCCGGACCGGACGGCGTCCAGGGCGTCCAGGGCGGCGCCCAGCGCGGCCCGGAACAGCAGCGAGCCCGTGCTCACCCGGGCCACGCCGAGCGCCCGCAGCTCGTCGAGGGTGGGCCCGCCCGGCCGGTGCAGCACGTTCAGCGGCGCGTCGATCCCCGCCACGAGCGCGGCGACGGTGGCGGCGTCCGGCGCCCCGGGCACGAAGATCCCGTCCGCCCCGGCGGCCAGGTAGGCGCGGGCCCGGCGCAGGGCCTCCGGCAGGGGATCGGGCGTGCCGAGCCACCACGGGTCGGTGCGGGCGTTGACGAACAGGTCGGGCGCCGCGGCCTTGATGGCGGCCACCTTCGCCGCCGCCAGCTCGGGCGGGTCGAGGGTGCCGTCCGCCCGCCCGTCCTCGACGTTCAGCCCCACCACGCCGAGCGCGGCCAGCTCCGCCGCCAGCCCGGCGACGACCGCCGGGTCGTCGGCGTACCCCGCCTCCACGTCAACGGTCACCAGCACCGGCAGCGGGCGCAGCGCCCGGGCCAGGCGGAGGTTCTCCGCCCGGGTGGCGGCCGCCGCGTCCGGCACGCCGGCGGCAGCGGCGACCCCCAGGCTGGTGGTGCCGACCGCCGGGTACCCGCGCGCCGCGAACGCGGCAGCGCTGGCGTGGTCCCAGGCGTTGGGCAGCAGCAGCGGCCGGGCGGCGCGGTGCAGGGCGTGGAAGGCGGCGCAGCGCGCGTTCATCCGGGTTCCACCTCGATCATGGTCGGGCCCCGTGGGGCCGGCGACGGTCGTCTCCCGGCGACGGTAGGGCCGGAACCCTACGGCGCCCGCCGAAACGTCGGCTGCCGGCGTGTGCGCTGCCGGCGCGGAACGGGCCACCGGACCACTGCACGGATCGTCGCTATCGGTCGACGTCAGTCAGGCCGTCACTATGCGTGACATTCAGCGCGGCCGGCCATCATGCCTCCGGCCCCTTTGCTCTGCATCCACATACGCAACAGCTACTGACGGTCAACGAGACTCGCGCCCTCGATCATCGCGCCTCTTCGAATCTCCCCAGTTCAGCCCGGTGGTGCGCCGAGGAATGCAGAGCAAAGGGCGCACAGGGCACCGGGCTGCCGGGACGTCGACAGTTACAACAAGTGACCAACCCGACCGTCACTAACGGTAACGACGGCGGCGACCGGCTCCCTCGCCGTCCGTCTCAAGGAATGAGGTCAGGGCCGTCTCCAGACATCGCCAACTGCATCGAGAAACGAGGTCCGAAGGCGCCGAAAGGAGTCGGACGAGGGCGCGACCCGGTCAGGCGCGGCCCCGTCAGGCGCGCCCGCTGCCGCGGTCGGGCGCGGTCGCGGGCGGCGCGAGGTCGGCCGGGGCCAGACCGAGTGCGGCGGCCAGCGCCGGAGCACCGTCCGGGGTCAGCCGGACCTCCCGTCCGCCGCTGCGGGTCAGCCAGCCCGCCTCGAAGAAGCGGGCGTACAGCGCCGCGCCCAACGCGCCGGCGAGGTGCGGCCGACGCTCGGTCCAGTCCAGGCAGTCGCGCACCAGCGGACGGCGGACGGCCCGCAGCGGCGCGACCGGCACCCCCAGCTCCGCCAACCAGGCCCGCCCGGCCGAGGTGAGCGCCGGCCCGCCGGCGCCGTCAAGCAGCCCGCGCGCGAGCAGCCTGTCACGCAGCAGCACCCCGAGGTGCCCGGCCAGGTGGTCGTAGCAGGTGCGGGCGTACGCCAGGGCGGCGCCGGCACGGGCGGCGCGCAGCGAACGGGCCGGCTCGGACCGCCCGGGCGCGTAGCCAGCCAGATCCTCGACCAACTGGGCCGCCGAGGGACCGGCGAGCTGGACGTAGCGGTGTCGTCCCTGCCGATGCTCGACCAACAGCCCGCCCCGGACGAGCCGGGTGAGGTGATCGCTGGCGGTGGACGGGGCCACCCCGGCGAGCCGGGCCAGCTCCCCCGCCGTCCACGCCCGGCCGTCGAGCAGAGCCAGGCAGATGCGGGCCCGGGTGTCGTCGGCGAGCAGGGCGGCGAGCCGGGCCAGGGCCCGGCCGTCCGGCGCGGGGATGGTCACGGACACCATGCTGGCACGGGCACCCTGCGGCCGGCACCGAAGCTTCGCCACTCCTTTACAACGTTGTATCCAACGTTGTACAAACGGACACGCACCGATCCTGATCGAACTCCCGCACCCGAGGCAGGTCTGATGCGACATCTCCGCCGCGCCGGGGCGCTCGCCGCCGTCGTCGGTCTGGTCCTGGCCGCGACGGCGTCCGCGCCGGCCGCCGCCGCACCCGAGCCCCGCTACCGCAACCCCGTCTCGGCCGGGTTCGCCGACACCTTCGCCGACCCCGTGATCGTCCGCGGTGAGGACGGTTTCTGGTACGCCTACGGCACCACCGACCCACTGCGCGAGGGCGAGGGGACGTTCCACGGGGTCCCGATCGCCCGCTCGGCCGACCTGGTCGGCTGGACGTACGTCGGGGACGCCTTCGGCGCCGGCCAACGCCCGGCGTACGCGGCTCCCGGCGCCGGCTTCTGGGCCCCCGACGTGCGCCGGGTCGGCGATCGCTGGGTCATGTACGTGACCGTCACCGACACGACCGTGTCCCCCGACGGGGGTGACTTCGCCGTCGGGGCGGCCACCGCGCCCACCCCGACCGGCCCGTGGACCTTCGCCGACGAGCCCGTGGTCGCGCCCCGCCCCGGCGGTGGCGGGGGCTGGCTGTGGACCATCGACCCGAGCCAGTTCACCGACGTCGACGGCAGGCACTACCTCTACCACGGCAGCTACTACGGCGGCATCTCGGTGACCGAGCTCTCCGCCGACGGGCTTCGCGCCGTCGGCTCACCCACCCTGGTCGCCGTCGACAACAAGTTCGAGGGCAGCCACGTGGTGCGCCACGACGGCTGGTACTACCTGTTCGCCTCCACGGCAAACTGCTGCGCCGGCCCGGCCACCGGCTACTCCGTGCACGTCGGCCGGTCCCGCGACCCGCGCGGGCCGTTCGTCGACCGCGACGGCGTCGCGCTGACCGCCTCCCGGGCCGGCGGCACGCCGGTGCTCACCCAGAACGGCAACCGGTGGATCGGCACCGGCCACAACGGCTTCCTCACCGACCTCTCCGGCCAGGACTGGATCGTCTACCACGCGATCGACCGCGCCGACCCGTACCTGGACGAGCCGTTCGGCATCAACGAGCGGCCGATGCTGCTGGACCGCCTCGACTGGATCGACGGCTGGCCGACGGTGAACGCCGGTGCCGGCCCCTCCGAGGGCCCCCGGCCCGCGCCGGTCACCACCGGCCGGGTGGACGAGCGCTTCGACGCCGGGCTGGCCGGCTGGCGACTCGGCTCCGGGGACTGGCGGGTCGCCGACGGCCGACTCACCGGCAGCGGCGCGCTGACCAGCCGTACGACCGTGGGCGGGGACCTTCGGGCGGAGGCCGACCTGCGGCTTCCCGCCGCCGGGACGGCTGGTCTCACGCTCGGCGACCGGGTCTCGGTGCGGGTGGACGCCGCCGCCGGCCGGCTGGTCGCCGCCGACGGCGGGCGCACCGCGAGCGCGCCGCTGCCCGCCGGCTTCGACGCCGCGGCCGGGCACCACCTCGCCGTCGAGGTACGCGGCCGGGACCTGGTGGCCGAGCTGAGCCCGGCCCGGCTCGGCGACCAGCTGGCGGCGGTGTCGCTGCGGCTGGCGCGGCCGGTGGCCGGGCGGCTCACGCTCACCGCGACCGGCGGGGCCGCCGGGTTCGACAACGTCAGCGTCGCCCGGCTGCACCGGCCGGTGCGCCACGCCGTCGCCGAACCGCGGGCGGGCCGCCTGCTGCCGGCGTTCTCCGACGAGTTCACCGGGGGGCTGGACCCGGCGTGGCGGTGGGTCCGGCCGGACCCGGCGGCCACCGTGTCCGGCGGGGCGCTGCGCTGGCCGGTGCAGGGCGCCGACCTGACCGGCACCGGCAACACCGCCGGCGTGCTGCTGCGCGACGCGCCGGGCGGCGACTACGTCGTGGAGACGAAGGTGACCCTGGACCTCGGCGAGGAGACCGTCCGCAACTACCAGCAGGCCGGGCTGGTCGCCTACGTCGACGACGACCGCTTCGCCCGGCTGGCGCAGGTCGCGATCTGGAACACCAGGCAGGTGGAGTACGGCTACGAGCTGCCCTTCGCCGGCCAGCCGGTCTACGGCGGCAACATCGTCGGCACCCCGGCGACCACCACCTGGCTGCGGCTGGCGCACCGGGTCGACCCGGCCACCGGCGAGCACGAGTTCCGGGCCGGCTCCAGCCGGGACGGGCGGAACTGGACGTGGGGCGGGGTGTGGACCTTCCCGGCCGACACCACCCCCCGGATCGGGCTGGTCGCGCACGGCGGAGCCGACCCGGCGGTCACCGCGCACTTCGACTACCTGCGCTTCCACCGCTGACCCCCGCACGATCGGGCCCCCGCCGGACGGCGGGGGCCCGATCCCGTTCCCGGCGCCTGGCGGCGGGGCACCCCGGCGGTCACGTACGGCGCCCGGCGGCGGGGCCGGCACGGCACGCCTGGCGGTCACGTGCGGCGGGCCGGCGGCGGGGCCGGGGCGGCTCCCCCGCCGGTCACGTGCGGCGGCCGGCGCCGCCGAGCGGGCTGACCGTCCGGCTCTGCCCGTCGTAGCTGCGCCCGGCGACGAAGGCCCCGTCGGGGCGGTCGACGCCCGCCACCGCGCGGGCCAGCCGGCGATCGGCGTCGCGGAAGCGCAGCGCCAGGCTCAGGTGCGGACGCCAGTGCCCCGGCGCGTGCCAGGGACGCTGCCCCGGGGCCCCGGCGAGGACGTCCCAGACCGACGCGTGCAGGGCGGTCAGCTCCGGCGACGGGTGCACCAGCCACACCAGCGGGGCGCTGCCGTCGAGCACCGCGATCCGGTCCAGCCGCACGGGCAGCGGCAGCCCCGCGTCGAACAGGTCGGCCAGCCGCCGCTGCGCGCCGGGCGGGAACTCGTCGACCGCGGCGAGGGTCAGGTGCGGCCGGTTCGTCGGATGGGCGTTGCGGGCCAGGCTGGGCAGCCCCACCGCGGCCAGCCGCTCCCAGGCGCCGCGCACGGCGGCCTCCAGGTCGGGCGAGCAGACCAGTTCGACCGTACGCACGCCGCCAGGCTAGCCCGCCGGAGCACGGCGACGGGCGCCCGCCGGAGCCGCGCGGGTGCTCGTTGTGCCGGTCGGCGAAACGGCGTCGCGGCGGTGATGAAAAGCTTGACGGCATGAGTTCCGCACCCGTACGGCACGACCCGCCCACCGAGCCCGGCCCCGACGCCCTCGACGACACGAGCCCCTTCGCGGACCTCGGACTACGCGCCGAGCTGCTGGGCGCGCTGACCGCCCTGGGCTACGAGGAGCCCACTCCGATCCAGCGGGAGGCCATCCCACCCCTGCTGGCCGGTCGGGACCTGCTGGGCCAGGCCGCGACGGGTACGGGCAAGACGGCCGCCTTCGCGCTGCCGCTGTTGCAGCGGATGCCCGACGACCGGCCCGGCGGCGCCCCGGTGGCGCTCGTGCTCGTGCCCACCCGCGAGCTCGCGGTGCAGGTCTCCGAGGCGTTCCACCGCTACGGCAAGGACCTGGGCGCGCGGGTGCTGCCGATCTACGGCGGGCAGCCGATCGGCCGGCAGCTGCGCGCCCTGGACCTCGGGGTCGACGTCGTGGTCGCCACCCCGGGCCGCGCGCTGGACCACATCGCCCGGGGCACGCTCGACCTGGGCTCGCTGGCCACGGTGGTGCTCGACGAGGCCGACGAGATGCTCGACATGGGCTTCGCCGAGGACATCGAGGCGATCCTGGAGCACGCGCCGGAGCAGCGCCAGACGGTGCTCTTCTCGGCGACGATGCCGGCGCGCATCGACGGGCTGGCCCGCAAGCACCTGACCGACCCGGTACGCATCCTCATCGCCCGCGAGCAGCCGGTGGCCGGCGAGGCGCCCCGGGTGCGGCAGAGCGCGTACATCGTCGCCCGGGCGCACAAGCCGGCGGCGCTGGGCCGGGTGCTGGACGTCGAGTCCCCCACGGCGGCGATCGTCTTCTGCCGCAGCCGCGAGGAGGTCGACCGGCTCACCGAGACCATGAACGGCCGGGGCTACCGGGCCGAGGCGCTGCACGGCGGGATGAGCCAGGAGCAGCGCGACCGGGTGATGGGCCGGCTGCGCACGGGCACCGCGGACCTGCTGGTGGCCACCGACGTGGCCGCCCGCGGCCTGGACGTCGAGCAGCTCACCCACGTGGTCAACTACGACGTCCCGTCGGCCCCCGAGTCGTACGTGCACCGCATCGGCCGGGTCGGCCGGGCCGGGCGGGAGGGCGTGGCGATCACCCTCGCCGAGCCGCGCGAGCACCGGATGCTCAAGACCATCGAGCGGGTCACCGGCCAGCGCATCGCCATCGACAAGATCCCGACGGTGGCGGACATGCGCACCCGGCGGTTGGAGCTGACCCAGGGCGCCCTGCGGGAGAGCCTGCTGGAGGACGACCTCGACCCGTACCGGGCGATCGTCGAGTCGTTGACCGACGAGTTCGACCTGGTGGAGGTGGCCCTCGCGGCGGTGAAGCTGGCGCACGAGGCGACGTCGCCGGGCTCGGACGACGAGGAGGAGATCCCCCAGGTCCCCGTCCGGGGCCCGCGTGAGGGGCGGCCGGAGGCCGGTGGCCGGGGCGAGCGCCGGGGCGGTGCCCGGCCCCGCACCGGCGGCACCACCCAGGTCTTCATCGGGCTGGGCCGGCGCGCCGGGGTCCGCCCGCAGGACCTGGTGGGCGCGATCACCGGCGAGACGGGGGTCAGCGGCCGGGACATCGGCTCGATCGAGATCGCCGACCGGTTCTCGCTGGTGGAGGTGCCCCAGAGCATCGCCGACGAGGTGATCGCCGGGCTGCGTGGCAGCACCATCAAGGGCCGCAAGGCGACCGTACGCCGGGACCGTGACGGCGACGGCGGCGGCGAGCGCCGCTTCGACGGGGCCGACCGGCGCGAGCGCCGCGACCGGGACTTCGACCGCCGCGACCGCCGCTAGGACGGTGTGGGCAGGGGCCTTCCCCTTCCCGCGCCCTGGACGAAGGAAGGGGCCCCTGCCGCGTGGCGGGGGCCCCTTCCTCGACGCCTCAGGCGGCGGCGAGCGCCGGGTCGGGGCGGGTGTCGGCGTCGGCCGGGCGCAGCGCCAGGGCGAGCACGTCGGCGACGTCGGCCAGGGTGTGCACGGTCAGCGCCTCCCGGACCTCGGCGGGCAGGTCGTCGAGGTCCGGCTCGTTGCGGGCCGGGATGATCACCTCGGTCAGGCCGGCCCGGTGGGCGGCGAGCAGCTTCTGCTTCACCCCGCCGATGGGCAGCACCCGGCCGGAGAGGGTCACCTCGCCGGTCATCCCGAACTCGGGCCGCACGGGCCGGCCGCTGGCCAGCGACGCGAGGGCGGTGACCATGGTGATACCGGCGCTGGGGCCGTCCTTGGGCACCGCGCCCGCCGGCACGTGCAGGTGGATCCGCCGCCCGGCGAGGGCGTTCGGGTCGAGTCCGAGCCGGCGCCCGTTGGAGCGCAGGTACGACAGCGCGATGTGCGCCGACTCCTTCATGACGTCGCCGAGCTGGCCGGTCAGGGTCAGCCCCGGCTCGCCCTCCATGCTGGTGGCCTCGATGAAGAGCACGTCGCCGCCCGCGCCGGTGACGGCCAGGCCGGTGGCCACGCCGGGCACCGCCGTCCGCTCCGCCGATTCCGGGGTGAACTTCGGCCGCCCGAGGTAGGTGGCGAGGTTGTCGGTGTCGACGCGGACCGGCGCCGGGTCGGTCGCCAGGGTCACCGCGACCTTGCGCAGGATCTTCGCGAGCGCCCGTTCGAGCTGCCGTACGCCGGCCTCGCGGGTGTACTCGCCCGCGATCCGGGCGAGGGCGTCGTCGGCGACGCCGACCTCCTCGGCGGTGAGCCCGGCCCGCTCCCGCTGCCGGGGAAGCAGGTGGTCGCGGGCGATGGCGACCTTCTCCTCCTCCGTGTAGCCGTCGAGGGTGACCAGCTCCATCCGGTCCAGCAGCGGCCCGGGGATGGCCTCCACCACGTTGGCGGTGGCCAGGAAGAGCACGTCGGACAGGTCGAGGTCGACCTCGAGGTAGTGGTCGCGGAAGGTGTGGTTCTGCGCCGGGTCGAGCACCTCCAGCAGGGCGGCGGCCGGGTCGCCGGAGTAGCCGGCGGCGAGCTTGTCGACCTCGTCGAGGAGCACGACCGGGTTCATCGAGCCGGCCTCGCGCAGGGCGCGCACGATGCGGCCGGGCAGCGCGCCGACGTAGGTGCGCCGGTGGCCGCGGATCTCGGCCTCGTCGCGGACACCGCCGAGGGACACCCGGACGAAGTTGCGGCCGAGCGCGCGGGCGATCGACTCGCCGAGGCTGGTCTTGCCGACGCCGGGCGGGCCGGCGAGGGCGAGCACCGCGCCGGAGCCCCGGCCGCCGACGACGCCGAGGTTGCGCTCGGCCCGCCGGTTGCGCACGGCGAGGTACTCCAGGACGCGGTCCTTCACGTCGGCCAGGCCGGCGTGGTCGGCGTCGAGCACGGCGCGGGCCGCGGCCAGGTCGGTGTCGTCCTCGGTACGGGTGCCCCACGGCATCTCCAGCACCGTGTCGAGCCAGGTCCGGATCCAGCCGGCCTCCGGGGAGGCGTCGCTGGCGCGTTCCAGCTTGCCGACCTCGCGCAGCGCCGCCTCGCGGACCTTGTCGGGCAGGTCGGCGGTCTCCACGCGGGCCCGGTAGTCGGCGGAGCCGTCCGGCTCGTCCTCGCCGAGTTCCTTGCGGATGGCGGAGAGCTGCTGGCGGAGCAGGAACTCCCGCTGGGACTTCTCCAGCCCTTCGCGGACGTCGGTGCTGATCTGCTCGGCGATCTCCTGCTCGGCCAGGTGGTCCTTCACCCAGCCGACGAGCAGTTCCAGCCGGGCGGTGACGTCCGGCGCGGTGAGCAGCTCGGTCTTCTGGGCGAGGCTGAGCCAGGAGACGTAGCCGGCCGAGTCGGCCAGCTCGGAGAGGTCGGTCATCCGCTCGATGGCGTCGATGACCTGCCAGGCGCCGCGCTGCTGGAGCACGGACGTCATGAGGGCGCGGTACTCGCGGGCGAGTTCGCGGGCGCGGCCGGCGGGGGCGGGTTCGTCGAGTTCGGTCGCCTCGACCCAGAGGGCGGCGCCGGGCCCGGGTACGCCGGAGCCGATCCGGGCGCGGGACAGGCCGCGGATGACGGCGGCCGGTTCGCCGCTGGGCAGCCGGCCGACCTTCTCGATGGTGGCGACCGCGCCGACGGGGCCGTACTCGCCGTCGAGGCGGGGCACGGCGAGCAGCTTGTGGTCACCGGTGGCGCGGGCCGCGTCGACGGCGGCCTGGGTGGTCGGGTCGAGGGTCACCGGGATGACCATGCCGGGCAGGAGCACGGCGTCGGTCAGGGGAAGTACCGGGAGAGTTGCCATCGAACACCTGCTATCGCGTTGAGTTGAGCGTGTCCAACTCAAGTAACAAATCGTTCCCCTTGTTCCGGGCTGTGACCCAGGCCACCTCCGCCCGTGGGACGGCGCTGCGGGCGCAGCAGCTCGCGCGCCAGGCCGCCGCCCCCGGCGACCGCCACGGCGAGCGGAATCGCCAGGCAGGTCAGCGCCAGTGCGGCGACGGTCCAGCCCGGCAGGCCGGCCACCGCGGCGACGCCGGTCAGCACGGCGAAGACGAGGAGCTTGCGACGGGTGCGGGCGATCGGGATCGCGACGGACATCGGGATCTCCCCTCCGTACGGGATCAGAGCAGGACGAGCAGGGCGGCGCCGACGGCTGCCGCCGGCACGGTGGTGACGACGGTGGCGAGCGCCGCCGAGTGCCGGCGCAGCGCGGCGAGCGGGATCAGCGCGTCGCCGTCCTGGCTGATCGCGTTGGCGACCAGGGTGGGCAGCGGCAGGCCGCCGCTGACGTACAGGCCGGTGAAGACGATCTGCACCGCGCACCCGGGGATGAGGCCGATGCCGGCGCCGACCAGCACGCCGACGAGCCCGGTGAGGGCGAGCTGGGAGCCGTCGAAGCCCGTCGTGGTGGTCACCACCTGCCAGCCCAGGTACGCCACGGCCACCCAGACGGTGACGAAGGACGCCTCGTGCGCGCTGTGCCGCAACGTCTCCCGCAACGAGCGGGGCTGCGCGGTCTCCAGGCTGTCGTCGGCCAGCTTCCCCCGCCCTCCGGCGAAGATCAGCGCCGCGGTGAGCGTGCCGAGCACCCCCAGCGCCAGGTACGGGTCGACGCCCCCGAAGGATCGGGTCAGCGCGCCCGGGTCGACCAGTTGGAAGACCACCGGCACCGACACCGCGAACGCCGGCGTGGTCAGCCCCCAGAACGCCGTGGACGCCGGCACGCGGGGCAGCAGCCCGCCGAGCAGCCGCCGCGAGCCGGCCAGGTCCGGCCCGCCCGCGGCGGCCAGGCCGGCCGGCGCGGGCGCGGCGGCGACCCGGTGGTTGACCGCGCGGGCCGGGTCGATGCCGAGCGCGTCGACGACGTACCCGGTCACCAGGCCGACCGCGAAGAGCAGCGCGTGGATCTTGAGGGCGAACACGGGGTTCCAGGCGAGCACCACCCACGACGAGTCCCCCATGGTGGCCGCCAGGGCCGCGACCACGGTGCCGAAGGAGACCTTCCCCCGGGCGTAGAGCGGCATCAGGATGATCGCCCCGCCGCAGCCGGGGCTGACGCCCAGCAGGGCGCCGACCAGCGGACCGAGCCGGGGCCGGCTGGTGAGCCCGTCGGTGACCCGGTCGCCGTGGCGCCAGCGCAGCCAGCCGAAGAGCGCCACCATGACGGCGACGTAGACACCCACCTGCATGAACGCGTCCGCGAGCGGGCGGAGCACGAGTTCGGTCACGGCACACCTCCTCCGGTACGGTGCCGCCGGGCCGTCCGCCGCTCGCGGACGACCCGGCGCGACGGCGTCAGGTGAGCTTGCTCTTGACCTTGTTGACGGCGCCCTTGGCGAGGCCCGGGTTCGTGCCGTAGAGCCGCGGGTCGCCGGGCGGCAGGACCGGCTCGGGCGCGTGCGCGCGCGGGCTGTGGTCGTAGCGGAACTCGCCCTTGCCGTCGGGCGCCGGCCCGGACGCCCAGCGCCCCTCCGACGCGTCGGTGCCCGGCGAGAAGTCCAGGTACGTGTAGCTGAACTGCTCGGTGAACTCCTTGGAGTCCGGGAACGCGTCGGGCACCGGCATCTCCTCCAGGCCGTCCTCCTTGAGCTGCTCGATGGCCGCCATCCACATGTTCTGGTGCATGGTGTCGCGGGCCAGCAGGAAGCGCAGCATGTTCTTGACCCCGGGGTCGTCGGTCATGTTGAACAGCCGGGCCACCTGGAGCCGGCCCTGCGCCTCGGCGGTGACGTTGAGCTGGAAGTCGGCCATCAGGTTGCCGCTGGCGGTGATGAAGGCGCCGTTCCAGGGCACGCCGTTGCTGTCGGTCGGCAGCGCTCCGCCGCCGCCGTGGATGAAGTGCGCCGGGTTCGACCCGCCGTAGATCGCGCCCACCATCGGGTTGTCGGCGGCGGCCTCCTGCAACGACAGCGGTGCGTTCTCCAGCAGCCGGGTGATCATCGTGGCGATCATCTCGACGTGGCCCATCTCCTCGGTGCCGACGTCGAGGAAGAGGTCCTTGTACTTGCCGGGCAGGCGGCAGTTCCAGCCCTGGTAGAGGTACTGGTTGGCGACGGTCATCTCGCCCCACTTGCCGCCCAGGATCTCCTGGAGCCGGCGGGCGAACGCGGCGTCCGGGCCGTCCGGCTTGGCCTCGAACTGCAGATCCTTCATGTGGCTGAACACGTGTCCTCCTCGGTGCCGGTCGGGCTGTCACCGGGGCGGTTCCCACGACGGCCGGCCCTATCGGGCCAACCGGCGGCCCGACGGGGTCAACCTGTCGCGGGGAACGCGGGCAGCACCACCTCGAGGGCCACCCCGCGCGGTCGCAGCCGGTGCAGGCGCAGCCGTCCGCCGTCGGCGGCGAGCAGCCGCCGGACGATCCACAGCCCCAGCCCGGAGGCCCCGGCGGCGGGAGCGGGCCGGCGCAGCGCCTCGACGAGGGTCGGGTCGACCCGACCCTCGTCGGTGACGACGATGCGCAGACCGGAGCGGCCGAGCGCGGCGTGGATGCCGACGCGGCCCTCGGCCGGACCGTGCCGCAGCGCGTTCTCCACCAGGTTGGTCACCACCTGCCGGGTCCGCCGCCGCGGCACCGGGCAGCCCCCGGCCCGCCGCGTCACCCCGGTCAGCCGCCGGTGCGAGGGCACGAGGGCCGCCGCACCGCGCAGGACCTGCGCCAACGGCGCCGCCGGGTCCGCCGCCGGCGCGAGGGCCCCGGTGCCGGCGGCGGCGTCCCGCAGCAGGCCCTGCAGGTGTACGGCCTGCTCGTGGGCCAGTGCCGTGATGGCGCGCCGGTCGTCGCCGGTGAGCGGGAGCCTCTCGTCAGCGAGCGCCCGGGTGAGCGAGGTGAGGGCGCTGACCGGGGTGCGGAACTCGTGGCAGAGCACACGCAGCAGCAGTTCCGGGTCGGTGTCCAGGGCCGCCGGGTCGGCCGGACCGGGTTCGGGCCCTGCCCGCGGGAGCAGCCGCAACGGTCCCCGCCCCCCGCGCCGTCCGCGCATCCGCCCGACCTCCCTCGTTCGGCCGCATGATCGGTACCCGCTCGGGAACGGACCAGGCATGCCCGCTCCCCCCGCCGTCCGGTTGGCCGTCGTGGACGACCATCCGCTGTTCGTCCGCGGGCTGGAACTGCTGCTGCCGGCCACGACCGACGGGCGGGCGGAGGTGGTGGGCTCCACCGGCGACGCGTCGGCCGCCGCCTCGCTGGTCAGCCGCTGCCTGCCCGACCTGGCGCTGGTCGACCTGCACATGCCGCCCCCGGGCGGGATCCGGGCCGTGGCGGCGATCCGGCGCACCACGCCTCGGGTGCGGGTGGTGGCCATGTCGGGCGCGGAGGACCCGGCTCCCGCCCTGGAGGCGCTGCGCGCCGGCGCCGAGGCCTTCCTGCCCAAGACCGCCGAGCCGGAGGAACTGCTGCCCCCGCTACTGGCCGTCCTCGACGGCTGGGCGGTGCTGCCGGGGCACCTGCTCCGTGCGTTGCTGCGTACCGGCCGGGCGACCCCGGTCGATCTGGACGACGAGGAACGGGCGATGCTCAAGGCCATAGCGGCGGGCCGCAGCACCGTCGAGATCGCCGAACGGATGCACGTCTCGGAACGCACCGTGAAGCGGATGACCGCCGCGCTGCTGCGGAAGTTGCGGGTCTCCACCCGCGCCGAGGCGGCGGCGCTCGCCGGTCACGCCGGTCTGCTCGGCGACTGACCCCGGGCTTTGCGCCGAGCCGTTTTCCCGCGATAACGCGACGCGCCGAAATGAGGACGACGCGCATTGTTGCGGATTAGCCGTGGGATAGGTCAAACTTTGACCACACCCCGCCCCACACAGGGAGTAATTGACGATGGCGAGAAAAGTAATCACGGTCCTGACCGACGACCTCGACGGTGGAAAGGCCGACCGGACCGTCGAGTTCAGTCTGGACGGCGTGGCCTACACCATCGACGTATCCGACGAGAACGCGGGCGTGCTGCGCAAGGCCCTCGACCCTTACATCAACGCTGGCCGGCGGATCGGTCGCGGAACCGCCGACACCGGGCGGGCGCCCCGGCGGGCAGGCACGCCGGGCGGCTCGGGAATGGACCGCGAGCAGAACCGGGCCATCCGGGAATGGGCCACCAAGAACGGCTACAAGATTTCCGAGCGCGGCCGCATCCCGGTCGAGGTCGTGGAGGCGTACAAGAACCGCTGACCGGCGCCGGGCTCACGCTCGGGCTGGTGCGGGGTCACGCTGAGGAATCAGCGCGGCCCCGCCGGTCTTTCCCACGGCGATCCATTCGCACGACCCGCGCCCGCCAGCGGGCCCATTCCCGGCCCGCCACGATTGCACTTCGACCATCGCCGGGTCGCCGGGTCGCTTCGGATCGGCCGACAACGGCCCGTTCACCGGCCCGGCGAGCGTGATCATCGCCACGATCGCCCCGGCGCGCAGCCGGGCCGCCACACTTCCCGAGTGTAATGAGCGACAGCTTTGTCGAGCATTACCGGCGCGGATCTCGGGGGTGGCGGATGACGCGATGGTGGAGCCAGACGGCCGGGGGGTTGCCCCGCGTCTTCTGGTACCTATGGTCGGCCACGCTGATCAACCGGCTGGGCAGCTTCGTCGCCATCTACCTCGGCGTCTACCTGGTGTCGGTACGCGGCCTCAGTCCCGCGTACGCCGGGATCGTGATCGGGTTGCACGGAGCCGGCAGCGCGGCCGGTGGCGTGCTCGGCGGGATCGTCGCGGACCGGTGGGGGCGGCGGCCCGCCATGCTGACCGGAAACGTGGCCGCCGCGGCGGCGGCGCTGGCGCTGGGCCTGAGCGGGCACCCCGTGGCGATCGCGGCCCTCACCCTGTTGCTCGGGCTCTGCCTGGGCGTCGCCCGGCCGGCCTTCACGGCGACCGTCATCGACGTGGTGGGCGAACGGGACCGCCTGCGCGCGCTGACACTGAACTACTGGGCGATCAACATCGGGTTCGCCGTCGCCGCGACCGTGGCCGGCCTGCTGGTCCGGGTCGAGCCGCTGCTGCTGTTCGCGATCAACGCGGCGGTACTGCTCGGCACCGCCGCGCTGATCGGCCTGACCGTGCCCGAGTCGCGCCCCGCCCCGGTGACCGTCGCGCAGGTCGCCCGCGTCGACTCCGGCGGGCTCGGCACCGTGCTGCGGGACCGGGTCTTCCTGACCTTCACGGCCCTCACCGGGTTGGCCTGGCTCTGCATCGAGAGCAGCGCGATGCTGCCGGTGGCGTTGCAGGCCGATGGGCTGCCGGCGTCGGCCTTCGGGCCGGTCATCGCGGTCAACGGCCTGATGATCGTGCTGGGGCAGCTCTTCGTGCCCCGCCTGATCGGCCGCTTCGACCGGTCCCGCACCGTCGCCGTGGCCGTCGTGGTGATCGGCGCCGGCTTCGCCCTGACCGCGCTGGCCGACGCCGTCTGGTTCTACGCGCTGACGGTGGGCGTCTGGACGCTCGGCGAGATGCTGATGACCCCGTCGAACTCGGCGCTGACCGCCGACCTGGCGCCGGCCGCCCAGCGCGGCCGCTACCAGGGCGTCTACTCGCTCGGTCACGCCTTCGCCAGCTTCGCCGGGCCGACGCTGGGCGGCCTGGTCGCCGCCCGGTTCTCCACCGACGTCCTCTGGCTGGGGCTGTTCGGGCTGGCCCTGCTGGTGGCCGCCGGCAACCTCCTGGCGGTGCGGCCCCGGGCCCGGCGGATCACCGCCCTGCGGGCCGCCGCGGCGCCCGCCGCCCCGCGCGAGGCCGCGGCGCTGGCGTGAACGCGCCGCCGCGGGGCCGCCAGGGTGCGCCCGGACGGCCCCGCGGCGGTCGTCAGCCGACCTGGATGCGCACCACGTCGAAGGCGGGCGTCTGGTTGGCCCGCTCCATCATCGGCACCCGGTGCGAGCCGTCGCCGGCCCAGACCGCGCACTGGGCGGTGCCGGATCCGGGCAGCCCGGGGATCTGGATGGTCACGTCGTCGGGCTCGGCGCCACCACGGCTGTCCTCGGTGGCGACGAAGAACGCCGGCACCTCCTGCGGCTGCGGCGGCTGCCGGAGGCTGCCCAGCATCCGGCAGGCGGTGTGGAAGTGGCCCCGCACCAGTCCCTGCTCGTTGAGCAGCGAGCTCTCCACGTAGTACCCGCCCTGCCCAGCGGCCAGGAAGCGGTCCCGTACGAGGTTGCGGGTGGAGACCCGGAGGGTGAACGGCTGGTTCGCCCCGACCCGGTCGGGGAACTCGGTGATCAGCAGCGACGGATTGTCGGCCGCGGGACCCACCTCGCCGAACGCGGTGCTGACGCAGCGGTTGCCGTTCTGGAAACCGTCGTGCGGCTGCAACCGGCTGTCCTCGCAGTCGTTCGCGATCACTCCCAGCCCGGCACCGGGCCCACCATTGCCGCCACCGTTGTTACCGCCGCCGTTGTTGCCGCCACCGTTGTTGCCACCGCCGTTGTTGCCACCCGTCGGCGCCACCTGGCACTCGGCGAGCCGGGCCAGGCCCTGCGGCCGGGGGCCCACCCGGTCGATCGCGATGGTGATCCGCTCCAGCGTCGCCCGGCGCTTGCCGGCCAGCGGCTGGAGGATCGAGGTGCGGACGAACTCCTCGCCCCGCCGGCCCTCGGCGGCCAGCCGCCGGTCCGCCTCGGCGATCTGGGTCTGCAGCAGGTTCAGGTTCCGGTCGACCTCGGCGCGGGCGCGGTCGGGCACCCGCGGCAGCCGGCTGGACACGTCCGGGCAGGCCACGGCCGAGCCGCCGTTGTCGGCGCCGCCGCCCCGCGTCTGCTCGCACTCGGCGACCGACTGCTGCCCGTCCCCCCAGTGGTTGCGCACCCACCGGCCGTCCTGCCAGGTCCGGCTGGTGCCCCGCCCGCTCGGCGCGGTCGCGCCCGGGCTGGGCTCCACGCAGGCGGCGGAGGCCGGTCGGGTGCTGGTCGGCCGCCGGTCCTCGGCCGACGAGATCTGGGTCACGGCGACGATCCCGCCGAAGACCGCGAGCGTGCCGACGACGGCCAGCAGTCGCTTGCTCCGCGCGCTACCGGATGACCGGCGCGCCCGTGTGGACCTGCGCATCGAATTGCTCTCCTTCGCGATCCGGTAGTTGATCTGAGACCTCGGCGGACCGACGGAATTGAGGGGCGCACCCGACGGGGACCGTCGGGCGAACCGGTGGCACGTCGATGACCGACGATGCCCTTCCGCACCGTCTTCCGCGCCGCGCGGCGCGGTCGGGGGATCCTGTCCGTTCCCGCAGGAGTACGGGACGACCGCCGCGAAGGTTCAACGCGATTCAGGGAATCCGGACGGGGCCCGGGCGTCGACCGGTGACGTGTGCCGGGCCGGTGAGCGGTGACGTGCGCCGGGCCGGCGACCGGTGGCGCATTGGAGAAGGGCGGGTCAGTCCGCGCAGAGGTGGGCGAACGCGAAGCCGCCCGTCAACTCGTCGTGCCGGGACTCCAGCCCCCGGATCTCGGCGAGCAACTCGTCCCAGGGCGTCAGGACCGCCTCGGCGGCGTCCAGCGCGCGCAGCCGCTCCCCGACGGCCACCGCCGCCAGGTCCTCGGCCAGCCGCCCCGGATCCACCCCGGCGGAGACGCGCTGCGGGTGCACCGTCACCCGCTCCACCAGGCAGGCGTCGGAGCGCACCCGTACCCAGCTCCACCCCTCGGCGGGCCCGCCCGTCCAGCGCACGTGCAGCCCCCGCACGATCGGGTCGGCCAGCCGCCGCGACACGTACGCCTCGACGGCGGCGGCCCGGGCCAGGGCGCCGAGGTCGTTGACGTGCCCGGTCCGCCCGTCGGGCAGCCGACCGAGGATGTCGCGGAAGCCGATCGGGGGCACCCCCGTGTCGTCGGGCTCCCCCGCACCGAGGGCCGCGTACGCGCGCGCGTCGATCACGTACGCCACGATCCGGCGCCCGTGCTCCTCGGCCCGCAGCGTCGGGGACCCGATTCGCAGCACCGCCAGGCCGACCGCCTCGGCGACCGCGTTCTTCAGCCGCTCGGCCCGCTGCGCGGCGGAGCCGGGGGCCGCGACGGGGCCGACCTCGACGGCGAAGACCGGCCGGCCCGTGTCGGCGGCGCAGACGACGAGGTCGTAGCCCTCCCGGCTGGCCGTGCTCCACTGGCTGCCGGTGACGCCCGGCGGACGCCCCTGCACCAGTTCGCCGAGCCGGCGGGGACCGTGCACGAGCTGGCCGCCCCGGGCGAGCAGCGGGCCGCGCCCACCGTCCCCGGCGACCGCGCGCAACCAGGAGCCGCCCCCACCACCGGTGCTCGTCATCCGCCTGATCCGTCCGTCCCGCCGACCGAGGCCGACGCGTCGGCCGGGGCGAGTCTAGGCGGTCGATCATGACCGGCGCGCCGGTGGTGCCCCTCGGGCCGTCGGCCCGCAATTCGCTTGAGATCGCCCGCCCGCGCCGGTGGGATGGGCGGGTGAGCGTCTTCCTGGGCACCGAGCGGCTGGTGCTGCGCGAGTTCACCGCCGACGACGCCGACCTGCTAGTCGAGCTGGACGGCGACCCCGAGGTGATGCGGTACCTCACCGGCGGGCGCCCCACCCCGCCGGAGGCGGTCCGGGAGCGGGTCCTGCCCCGGATCCTCGCCCACTACCGGCGCCCGCCGGGACTCGGGTGGTGGGCGGCGCTGAGCCGGGGCTCGGGCGACTTCCTGGGCTGGTTCGAGTTCCGCCCGACCCGCGACGGCGACGCCCGCGAGGTGGAGCTGGGCTACCGGTTGCGCCGGTCCGCCTGGGGCGTCGGCCTCGCCACCGAGGGCTGCCGGGCGCTGATCGACGAGGGCTTCACCGCGCTCGGCGTGCAGCGGGTCACGGCGAACACGATGTCCGTCAACGCCGCGTCGCGTCGGGTGATGGAGAAGTCCGGGCTACGGCTCGTGCGGACGTACGTCGGGGACTGGCCGGAGCTGATCGACGGCGCGGAGCACGGCGAGGTGGAGTACGCGCTGACCCGGCAGCGGTGGCTGCGCCGCGACGCCGGCTAGGCCCGGCGCGAGCCGACTGTCACTCCGCGCCCATCACCAGGCCCTCGATGGTGTGTTTCTGCCGGATCGGCGTCAGGGCGTCGACCACCGGGCAGGGCAGGTGGGCGCGCACCTGCTCGGGCAGGCCCGCCCAGTACCCCCGGGTGACCGCCATGTCGTGGTGCGCGGCGTTGCCCGCTCCCGGCGCGTCGACGCCGAGCACCAGCACCGGGCGGGACAGGGTGGAGACGTTCGGCGTGCCGCGGTGGACGGTCAGCGCGGACCGGGCGGAGATGTCGCCGCGCCGCGGATACTTGCGGACGGCCCGTTGCGCGTAGCGGGGGTGGCGCTCCTTGGGCGGGAACATCTGGTGGTCGAAGTCGCGTCCGTCGTCCCACTGGGTGCCCGGGGCGATCTCGAACGGACCCATCTCCGCCACGGTGTCCACTGTGGTCAGGTTGAAGGCCAACGAGGTCAGCCGCCGCTGCCGGCGGGTGTCCTCCGGCATCGGGAAGTCCCGGTGCCACGGCTGCATGGCCGCGCCGGGAAACGGGATGTCGAAGCCGAGCTCGACGATCTGGTAGTCGGGCCCGAGCACGGCCCGGCACACCGAGACCACCCACGGGTGGGTCACCAGGTCGACGAAGCCGCGCAGCTGCTCGGGGTGGATCTCCACGTACCACCGCTGCGGGCCGCGGCCGACCGCGCCGTCGGGGCGGGAGCGGGCCTCCCGGAAGGCGGCCTCGACGTCCTCGCCGACCCGGTCCACCCAGTCCACGGCGAAGGCGCCCCGGCAGGCGGTGATGCCGTCCCGGTAGAGGTCGCCGAGCGCCGCCAGGGGAACCTCCTCGTCCTCGACGGGGGCGACGGGCTGGTCGGTGCGCGGCGCGGGCGCGGTGGAGTGGGACCTCATCGAACCTCCTGACGGGACCAGCCGAGTATTACAACGTTGTAGAGACGCCGCAAGGCACGCCCGGGCCGCCACCCCCGCCCCGGGTCGGGGCATGATCGACCGGTACGCCGGTGGTCGGCGCACGGACCGGGGAGGTACGCGGGGTGCGGGTCGTTTCGCTGGTGCCGTCGCTGACCGAGGCCGTCGCCCTGACCCTGCCGGGTCTGCTGGTCGGCGCCACCGACTGGTGCACCCACCCGGCCGGGCTGGACGTGGCGCGGGTCGGCGGGAGCAAGTACCCGGACCTGGACCGGGTGCGCGCGCTGCGCCCCGACCTGGTCCTGCTCAACGTCGAGGAGAACCGCCGGGAGGACGCCGACGCGCTGACCGCCGCCGGCGTGCCGGTGCGGGTGACCTATCCGCGTACCGTCGACGAGGCGCTGACCGAGCTGGCGGACCTGCTCCGCGACCTGGGCGCCCCGGCCGAACCCGAGTGGCTCGCCGGGGCCCGCAGGGCATGGGCCGGGCTGCCCGCCGCCCGGCCGTCCCGCCGGGCGGTGGTGCCGGTCTGGCGGCGACCGTGGGTGGTGCTGGGCGCCGACACCTTCGCCGGTGACGTGCTGCGCCGGCTCGGCGTCACCAACGCGTACGCCGACGACGTCGAGCGCTATCCCCGGCCGAGCCTCGACGCGCTGCGCGCCCGCGCGCCGGAGCTGGTGGTGCTGCCAGACGAGCCGTACCGCTTCACCGCCGACGACGGGCCGGAGGCGTTCCCCGGCATCCCCTGCGCCCTGCTCTCCGGCAGGCACCTGACCTGGTACGGCCCGTCGCTCGCCGAAGCGCCCGCCGTGCTCTCCGCCCAGCTCGCCGCCCCGGTCGTGCACCCGGCCTGACCGTCGCGGCCCCACCGCTCCGGGTCACCCGCCCGCGCGCCGGCGCCGTTCCCGACGGGCGTCGACCATGCTCCACCCGATCGCGACCGACAGCGTCAGCACCACCACCGCGAGGGTCGACCAGACCGGCAGCTTCCCGACCGGCGTCTCGGCCAGGATCAGCTTCGCCCCGGCGAAGGCCAGCAGGAAGGCCAGCCCGTACCGCAGGTAGCCGAAGTGCCGCAGCAGCCCCGCCAGGCAGAAGTAGAGGCTGCGCAGGCCGAGCACGGCGAACGCGGTCGCCGTCCAGACGAGGAACGTGTCGGTGGTGATGGCCAGGATCGCCGCCACCGAGTCGATCGCGAAGACCACGTCGGTGGCCTCGATCGCGACCAACGCCACCAGCAGCAGGGTGGCCCTGCGCCGGCCGTCGACCCGGACGGTGAACCGGCCGCCGTGGTAGCCCGGCTCCGTGGGCACCAGCCGCCGGAACGCCCGCACCACGACGTTGCGGTCGGGGTCGACGTCCGGCTCGCCGCGTACCGCGAGCCGCCACCCCGTCCAGATGAGGAAGGCGCCGAGGACGATGCCGGCCCAGGTAAGCCGCTCCAGCAGCCCGGCGCCGACGAAGATGAAGGCCAGCCGGAACGCGAGCGCACCGACGACCCCCCAGAAGAGCACCTTGTGCTGGTACGCGGCCGGCACCCGGAAGTACCCGAACAGCAGCGCGAAGACGAAGACGTTGTCGACGGAGAGCGCCTTCTCCAGCAGGTAGCCGGAGAAGTACGCCACCGCCGGCTCGCTGCCCCGCCACAGCCAGACGACCAGGCCGAAGGTGAGCCCCGCGGTGATCCAGACGCCGCTCCACAGCAGCGCCTCGCGCAGCTCGATGACGTGGTTGTCGCGGTGGGAGAGCAGGTCCACGGCGAGCATGACGGCGATGACCGCGCCCACCGCCGCCCAGGCCCACAGGGGTGCCGCGAACGTCGCCTCGTCCACCCGGCGTCCTCCGCATCCCCGACGGCGGCTCCGCTCCCGACGCGCGGCCCGGGCCGGCTCGCGCGGTCCCCGACGGCCTGCGGCGCGGGTGCGCCCTCGGCGGCCTGCGGCGCGGGTGCGCCCTCGGCGGCCTGCGGCGCGGGTGCGCCCTCGGCGGCCTGCGGCGCGGGTGCGCCCTCGGCGGCCTGCGGCGCGGGTGCGCCCTCGGCGGCCTGCGGCGCGGGTGCGCCCTCGGCGGCCCGGCGGCGGGCCCGGAGCGCGTCCCGATCCCGAGCCTAGGCGAGCCGCCCACCGGCTGGCGGCGGTCCGGGCAAGTCGATGCCGTCGACGGGACGGTTCGACGCCCCGGCGGGCCGGACAGTTCGCGCCGCCGACAGGTCCGGCCCGTCCGGGCTTCAGGCCCTTCCGGGCTTCAGGCCCGTCCGGGCTTCAGGCGCGCCCGGCCCGCACGGATGTCAGGCGGGCCGGGCGGGCCCGGACGTCAGGCCACCGGGGCGATCCGCGCCGGGTCCAGATCGGCGAGGGTGGTGTCGTCGACGTCGTAGGCGAGGGTGCTGGTCACCCGGACCACGCCGCTGACCTGCCCCGCGAGCCGGCCCGCCAGCTCGACGGCGCTGCGCCGGTCCAACCGGCCGTCGAGCGTCACCTCACCCCCGCGCACCCGGACGGTGACCAGCCCGTCCCGCACCGCGAGCACCCGGCGCAGCACCTCCTGCACCACGTCCTCGCGGATCTCCGCGTCGGTGCGCAGGTGCACCCGCAGCAGGTCACCGCGCGTGACGATGCCGACGAGGCGGCCCAGGTCGTCGAGCACCGGCAGCCGCTTGACCGACTCCCGGTCCATCTGCCGGGCGGCGGCGGAGATCGTCGCCTCCGGCCAGGTCGCCACCGCCGGGGCGGTCATCAGGTCACGCGCCAGCAGCGCCTCGGCCTTCTCCCGGGCGGTGCGGCGTCGTCGCCCCTCGAAGACCCGCCGCTCGTCGGGGTGGCCGGCCCGCTCGACCTTGTGCAGCAGGTCCGACTCGGAGACCACGCCGAGGACCCGACGGAAGCCGTCCACCACGGGCACCCCGCTGATGCCCCGCCGGACCAACGCGTCGACGATCTCCCGGTAGGGGGTCTCCTCCCCCACCGTCGTGACCTCCCGGGTCATCACGTCGCCCACCTGCCACGTCCTCATCACGACCTCCCTGTCGTTCCCCACCGCGACGCTACGACCGCGACGCGCCGCCGGGTCAGGGCCGCCGGACCGGACCGGCACGGCCGTACGGACCGGTCCGGGAGGGGTCAAAGGTCCCGGTCCGGTGGGGCCCGGTCGGCCCTGCCCGCCCGGCGCCGGCGGGCGTCCAATGGAGATGCCACCGGAAAGCGCGGTGCCAGGCACACGAAGGGACGTGGAGACAATGGCCGCGACGATCGAGCGCACCACCGTCGGGACCGACGCTGCGGTGGCGGAGACCCGGCACGTCGGCGAGACCCCCAGGGAACGGGCCGCCCGGTACGTCTTCGCCGGCATCCGGATCGCCCTCGGGTGGACCTTCCTCTGGGCGTTCCTGGACAAGGTCTTCGGTCTGGGGTTCGCCACCGAGGCGAAGAACGCCTGGATCGACGGCGGCAGCCCCACCAAGGGCTTCCTGACCTTCGGCGCGGCCGGCCCGTTCGCGGACTTCTACCAGGGCATCGCCGGGGCCGCCTGGGCGGACGTGCTCTTCATGGCCGGCCTGGCCGCGATCGGCGTCGCGCTGCTGCTCGGCATCGGGATGCGGATCGCCGCCGTCGCGGGAGCGGTGCTCTACGTGATGATGTGGACGGTCGTCCTGCCTCCCGAGAACAATCCCTTCATGGACGAGCACCTGATCAACGCGGCGCTGCTGGTCGGTCTCGCACTGGTCAACGCCGGCGCGACCCTCGGCCTGGGCGCGACGTGGGCGAAGCTCCCGATCGTGCGGCGGTTCCCCTGGCTGCGGTGACCCGGCGCGGCACCTCCCCCCTCGGCGGGCGTCACCACCGGTGACGCCCGCTTCGGCGTGCCCACCGCGTCACGCCGTCGCCCCGAGGGCCGGTCGCGACGCGTGCGCCGGGACCGCCATGCATCGTTCGGATGCCATCGGGCAGGATCTCGGGTGACGGACATCAGGACCGAAACGGTAGGAGACTCCCGAATGAACCAGGCAGCAGGCGCTCGCTCAGGCAAGCCCGAGGTGGGTCCGATCGAGGGCGCGCCGCCCGCCGACCTCGTCATCGAGGACATCACCGTCGGCGAAGGGCCGGAGGCCCAGCCGGGGCAGCTGGCCAGCGTCCACTACGTGGGGGTCGCGCACTCCAACGGTCGCGAGTTCGACTCCTCGTGGAACCGGGGTGAGGCGTTCGAGTTCCAGCTCGGCGCTGGTCACGTCATCTCCGGCTGGGACCGGGGCGTCGTGGGCATGCGGGTCGGCGGCCGGCGCCGCCTGACCATCCCGCCGCACCTGGGTTACGGCGACCGGGGTGCCGCCGGCGCCATCAAGCCGGGCGAGACCCTGGTCTTCGTCGTCGACCTGCTCGGCGTCCGCTGAGCGGAGGATGACCCACCGAGCGGTCGGGCACCGCCGGGCGGGGGATGATCCCTCCGAACGGACGGTGCACCGCTCGAGTGGACGGCGAACCCCTGTTGCGGGCCGGTGCGGACGGTGGACGACCCCGTCGGTACCGGCCCGCACCGGCCGGTGGACTGGCTGGGCGGGCTCCCGGTCGAGGCGCTGCACGCCACCGTGCCCCCTGGGCCTCGGGCGCCGGAGGTCAGCAGGGCACCAGCTCCCGGTCGGCGCACGGGTCCACGATCGGGATGACCCGGTGCAGGCCGGTGGCCCGCAGCACCCGCTCGACCACCGGGTCGGGGCGGACCAGCACCAGCTCACCGCCCTGGGCGCGCACGCGCAGGTGCGCCGCGACCAGCGCCCGCACCCCGGCCGCGGAGAGCAGGCGGACGCCGGAGAGATCCAGCCGGAGAACGGGCCGGGCCGGGGCGGCCCAGAGCGCGGAGCGGAACGCGGCGACCGTGGCGATGTCGACCTCGCCGGTCGCCCGCACCTCCACCTCGTGGTCGGCCACGGTGATGTTCACGTGGAGCCGGTCGTCGCGCTGTCCCATGCGACGAACCTATCCCCCGCCACCGACAATTCCGCCCTGCTGAGGGACCGGATCCGGGTACGCCCAGGGTCATACCCCGAGACTCCCGGATCCCCCTCAGGGATGACGCGACGAGGGCCTGCGGGCTGCACATCGGCGGGCGAGAATGAGCCGATGGTTGCTCCCCGCCGCGCGCCCCGGCTGATCCGCCCCGTCCGCGAGCCCGCCACGGTCCCGCCGCCGCTCGACGGGCCGTGGACGCCCGCCGACCGGCGGCTCGACTCGGTGGAGCTGCTGCCGCTGCCCGACGGGGTCTCCGGCCCGGAGGACGTGGTCGTCGACCCGTCCGGCCGGGTGGTCAGCGGGACGGAGGACGGCCGGCTCTGGTGGTGGCCGGTCGACGCGCCTCCCGGCACCCGACCCCGGTTGCTCGCCGACACCGGGGGCCGGCCGCTGGGCGTGGAGGTCGACCCGCTCGACGGCAGCCTCGTGGTCTGCGACGCGTACCGGGGGCTGCTGCGGGTGACCGGCGACGGTGCGGTGCGCGAGCTGGGCGGCCTCGGGGCGAGAGCGAACCTGGCCGACAACGCCACCGTCGCCCGCGACGGCACGGTCTACTTCACCGACTCGTCCGACCGCTTCCCGCTCTCGCACTGGAAGCGGGACCTGCTGGAACACCGGCCCAACGGGCGGGTGCTGGCGTACGACCCGCGCAGCGGGCGCACCGACGTCGTCCGCGCCGGGTTCTACTTTCCCAACGGGCTCGCGCTCACCCCGGACGAGTCGGCGCTGATGCTGGTCGAGACCGCCGCCCATCGACTGGTGCGGGTCGCGCTGGCCGACGGCGCGGTCACCGTGCTGGCCGACCTGCCGGCGTACCCGGACAACCTGACCCCGGTGGGCGACGGGACGTACTGGATCGCGTTGCCCAGCCCCCGCGTGCCGGTGGTCGAGCGGCTGCTGCCCCACCCCCGGCTGCGGCAGCTGGTGGCGGTGCTGCCGGCGGCGGTGCAGCCGAAGCCGCTGCGCTACGGCCTGGTGGCCCTCGTCGACGGCGAGGGGCGGGTGCTGCGGACCCTGCACGGCCCGCGCGGGACCTACGACATGGTCACCGGCGTGCGCCAGCACGGCGACCACCTGTGGCTGGGCAGCCTCACGGGCCCCGGGGTGGCCCGGGTGCCGCTGGGCTGAGCCCCGACGCCGGACGGGTCGGCGGGAACGCCCCGGTGCGACCGCCACGCCGGGGACCGGCCCGCGTGGCGGGGTCGGCGGGAGACGCCGGTGCGACCGCCACGCCGGGGACCGGCCCGCGTGGCGGCGGACCGGTCCCCCGGGTGTGCGTACGGTCGGATCAGCCGCCGCGGACGGACGGCGCCGGCGCCGGCGAGCCTCCGGCCACCGCACCGGGGTGCGGCACGGCCGACGGGGACGGCCGCAGCCCGGCCGGCACGGGCAGCGCGCTGCCCTTGACGAACTCGTCCCAGCTGACGTTCCAGGCCGTCCAGCCGTTGCCCTCGGTCAGCTCGACCTCGGTGCCCTTGATGGTGACCAGGTCGCCGACCTGCGTGACGCCCATCAGCCAGTCCGCGGCCTCGTTGGAGACGTTGGTGCAGCCGTGCGAGACGTTGGTGTTGCCCTGGTCCCCCACCGACCACGGCGCCGCGTGGATGAACTCGCCGCCCCAGGTGAGCCGTTGGGCGTCCTCGACGTCGACCACGTAGGGGTCGGCCGAGCCCCGGGTGTCGAACGTCGTGAACTCGTGCTTCTCCATGATCACCATCTTGCCGCTGGAGGTCGGCGTGCTCGGCTTGCCCATGCTGACCGGGAGCTTGCGGACCACCTTCCCGTCGCGCAGCACGGACATCTGCTTTGTCGCGTTGTCGATCTCCAGGGCCACCTGCCGGCCGATCTTCGACGTGGCCGTGCGGTCGGAGTCGCCGACCCGGTCCTTGCCGATCGGCAGGCCCTCCAGCCCGGCCCGGACGCTGATGCTGGTCCCCGGGCGCCAGAAATCGGGAGCCCGGTAATAGGCCTGACTGCCGTCGGACACCCACGACCAGGCACCCGGCTGCGGCGGATCCGTCTTCACGAACAATCGGCGCTGCACGTCGTCCCTGGCCTCTTTCGGAATGGGTGGGTCAAACGCCACGGTCACCGGCATCGCGGTGCCGTACGTCCGATCACCGGCGAAGTACAACGTGCTGGTGATTTCCGGCTTCGTCGATTTCGGCATCGTGGTGAAGGTGGTCTTCCGGGTCGTCGTCGTGCCCGAGTCGCCCGTGGCGGTCACCTCCGCCGTGTAGGTGCGCCGCGGCTTCAGGGGCGCCTTCGGCACCCAGCCCGAGCCGTCCTCCCGGGGCTCCGCCGCGACCTGCGCACCCTTGTCGTCGGTGATCCGCACGGCGGTGACCTTCCCGTTCCTGACCGCGGTCCCCACCTCGGCGGTGATCGGCACCTCGCGGGCGCGGTCGGTGGGCGTCACGGTCAACTCCGGCGCCGCCGCCTGCCCCTCGGCCGGCCGGGCACCCGGCTTGCGGTCGGCGGTGCACCCGCCGAGGGCCAACGGCGTGGCCGCGATGGTCACGGCCAGCACCGTCAGTCGCCGCCTCAACTCCATGATGCGTCCCCCCGTTGTCTGGTGTCCTCAGCCACATTCTCTCCACGCTGCGCCGGGTGGACGCGCAATTTCCACGGAATTGCAGAAAGCAATTATGGGAAGCATTTCCCGCACTGCACGGAAAGGGGCCGCACGCGCCGGTTTCCGGGTCCGTCCGGAATCGTCCGGCACGCCCACCGGCGGCCCCCGGAATCCCGCCGCGTCCGGGTTGGGCCACGGCGTCGTCGGTGTCAGCGCACAGCCGTCCCGCACCCGCGATCCGGCGGCGGGGCGACGCCGTGCGGCAGGACGCGACCGGGCGCGCCGCCGCCGACGGGCCGGCCGCCCCGGCCGGTCGTCGTCAGCCGTGGTTGCGTTCCCACCGGCCGCCGACCGGTGGGGTGTCCAGTCGGACGGCGGAGTCCGCGTTGCCGGCGAAGTCGTTGTCCTCGACCCGGCAGTCCACGCAGCTGCCCTGCTCGGTGACCCACAGTCCGTGGTTCTGGGTGCTCGGCTCGCGGTTGTCCCAGATCCGGTTCCCCCGGATGGTGGCCGACTCGACGGCCGCGTTGATCGCGATGCCGGCCCGCACCGGCGGCCCGGCGGGCAGCTCGTACGGGGTGCCCGGTGCCGGAGTACCCCCGCTCCATGCGCTCGGGGAGTCCGGCCGGATCGGCGCGAGGGTGAGCTCGGTGTCGTCGTTGGCCGCCACCACGGCGATGCGCTCGCCGACCCGCACCACCTTGCCCCGGTGGCCGTCGTTCGGCCAGGTCGCCCGCCGGTCCACCACGGATTTCCCGGTGTAGCGCACCGAGTCGCCGTGTGCGCTCGTCGCGGGCGCCCACTGCCGCCCGTTGTTGCGGATCCGGTTGGCGACCAGGAAGACGTCGCGGACCGGACGGTCGATGCGGATGGCGTCGGCGCTGTTGCCGTAGAAGTCGTTGCTCTCGATGACGATCTCCTCGGCGACGTGCTCCTCGGACCCGCCGAGGTTGCGCTGGTGGTAGCCGTACCGGCCGTTGCCGCTGATCCGGTTGCCGCGGATCGTGTACGGACCGGGGGTGTTGCCGATGCTCACCCCGTCGCGCAGGTTGCCGTCGATGACGCAGTCGGTGAGGATGCCGCCCCGCCCGGCGGTGTGCGTGGTGCCCTTCGCCGAGACGTGGAAGCCCGCCTCCAGGTTCCCGGTCATGGTGCAGGAGGAGACGATCAGGCCGTTGGCACCCCAGTCGGAGATGCCGAAGCGGTTGCCCTGGGCGTGGCAGCCGATGATCCGTACTCCCCGTGGGCGCAGGTGGTCCGCCTCCTGCAACTCCAGGAAGATGCCGTTGGTGGCGTTGGCCACCGCGCTGCAGTTGACGATGTTGAACCGCTCGATGCTGCCCCAGCCGCCGATGCCGATGCCGATTCCCGCGCCGCCCATCTCGGTGCCGTTGTCCAGCCGTCCGCACCCGACGACCAGCACCCCCTCGATCAGGCAGTCCTGGAGGAAGTCGCAGCCCAGGCCGGTGGCGGCGGTGTGGTGGATGTACAGGTTGCGGAAGATGCCGCGGACGACGTACTGGAGACCGAGGCCCTTGGCCAGCGGGTTGTAGTCCGCGGACGCCACCTCCGAGCCGTCGATCTCGAAGTCGGCGAAGGTGCAGTCGGACAGGTGCCGGTTGCGGCCGGCGCCGTGCTCGATCGCGGTGTGGAAGGCCAGCGGCGCCGGGTCGGCCCGGTTGCCGGCGTTGCTGAGCACGAAACGGGTCGCGCCCGGCCCCGCGCCCATGAGTGACACCCCGCTGCGCCACACGGTGCCCGAGTCCCGCATCGAGTAGACCCCGGGCGGGCAGTAGATGATCCGGGCCCGGCCGTCGGCGGCGTACGCGTCGCCGAGCCGGTCCACCAGCGCGGCGAGCGCCGGCTGGTCGTTGGCCGTCCCGTCGCCGACCAGGCCGTGCTCCCGGGCGTCGCAGAGCAGCGGGGCGCCGGCCACCGCGTGCCGGCGCACGCCGCCGGCCGAGGGCATGTCCGGATAGGCCACCTCGTCCTCCCCTCGGCGAGACTGCCCGGCCCGCATTCCCGGCCCGCCTGCCGGGAAACGCCTGCCGCGACGGCGACGGCCCCCGCGCCGCCGGGAGGCGGAGCCGGGGCCGTCGCGACCGGGATCAGACGTTGGCGATCAGCACCGCCGGCCGCTCGACGCAGTCGGCGACGTGCCGCAGGAAGCCGCCGGCCACCCCGCCGTCGCAGACCCGGTGGTCGAAGGTCAGGCTGAGCTGCGTCACCTTCCGCACGGCGAGCTGCCCGTCCACCACCCAGGGCTTGTCCACGATCCGTCCCACCCCGAGCAGCGCCGCCTCCGGGTGGTTGATGATCGGGGTGGAGCCGTCGACGCCGAAGACGCCGTAGTTGTTGAGCGTGAACGTGCCGCCGGTCAGCCGGGCCGGGGGCAGCGTGCCGGCCCGGGCAGCTGTGGTGGTCGCGGTCAGCTCGGCGGCCAGCTCGGCGGTGGTCAGCCGCTGCGCGTCCCGCAGCACCGGCACGACCAGCCCCCGGTCGGTCTGGGCGGCGATGCCCAGGTGCACCCCGGCGGACTGGACGATCCGCTGGCCCTCGGTGTCGACCCGGGCGTTGAGCTGCGGGTACCGGCGCAGCCCGGACAGGCAGATCCGGGCCAGCAGGGCCAGGATGCTCACCGGCGCGTCCGGGGTCGCCGCGTTGATCGCCGCCCGGGTCTCCAGCAGCCCGGTGGCGTCCACGTCCACCCAGATGGTCACCTCGGGGATCTCCCGCCGGCTGCGGGAGAGCTTGTCGGCGATCACCTTGCGGATGCCGGTCAGCGGGACGACCAGGTCCTCGGCGCCGGAGACCGCCGACGCGACGGGCTCGTCGGGCACCGCGGCGAGCCGGGCGGCCGGCGTCGCCGCCTCGGCGACGGCGGCCTCCACGTCCGCCCGGCGCACCACGCCGCCGGGGCCGGTGCCGCGCAGGGCCGCCAGGTCGAGCCCGTGCTCGCGGGCCAGCCGGCGCACGATCGGCGAGATGACCAGGGGCGCTGCCGCGCCCTGCGGGTGGTCGGCCGCGCCGGCCGCAGCCGCTGCCGGGGCGGGAGCCGCCGCCGGGGCGGGAGCCGCCGCCGGTGCGGCGTGGGTGGGAGGCGCCGGGGTGGGATCGGGTGCGGCCACGAGACGGGGCCGCCGACGCCGCCGCCCCGCGCCACCGTGGCCGGTACCGTAGCCGATGAGGACGTTGCCGGACCCGGCCCGCTCCTCCTCGCGGTAGGTGGCGTGCGCGGCGGGCTCGTCGCCGGCCCCGCCGTCGCCGTCGAGGGGCGCGATGGTGATCAGCGGCTGGCCGACCGGGCGGGTCTCACCCGCCGCGCCGTGCAGCGCCACGACCCGCCCGGCGTACGGGCAGGGCACGTCGACGACGGCCTTGGCGGTCTCCACCTCCACGACGCTCTGGTCCACCGTGACCACGTCGCCCACGGCGACCCGCCACTCGACGATCTCGGCCTCGCTCAGCCCCTCGCCCAGGTCGGGCAGGAGGAAGACCTGCGCCCCGTCCACGGTGGTCACGCCGCGCTCTCCCGGCTCAGCCAGCGCCCGTCGGGCTGGTCGTCCCACTGGAGCCGGGCCACCGTGTCGAGGATCCGGTCCACCGACGGCAGGTGGGTGTGCTCCAGCATCGGCGCCGGGTACGGAATGTCCAGCCCGGACACCCGCAGCACCGGGGCGTGCAGGGCGTGGAAGCAGCGCTCCTGCACCCGGGCGGCGATCTCGGCGCCCACCCCGGCGAAGCCCTGGGCCTCCTGGATCACCACGCACCGGCCGGTACGCCGGACCGAGGCGGTGACGGTCTCGTCGTCGAACGGCACGATGCTGCGCACGTCCACGACCTCCAGGTCCCAGCCCTCCTCACGGGCGGCCTCGGCGGCCTCCAGCGCGACCGGCACCGCCGGCCCGTACGCGACGAGGGTGGCGTCGCGGCCGGGGCGACGCACGACCGCCCGGCCGATCGGCGCGGCGCTGGCCGGCAGTTCCGCCTCGGCGCTGGAGAAGTAGAGCTTCTTCGGCTCCATGAACACGACCGGGTCGGGATCGTCGATCGCCTGGCGCAGCAGCGAGTACGCGTCCTCGACCGTCGCCGGGGTGACGACCTTCAGGCCGGGGGTGTGCGCGTAGTACGCCTCGCTGGAGTCGCAGTGGTGCTCGACGCCGCCGATGCCGCCGGCGTACGGCACCCGGATGACGATGGGCACGCTGAGCGCGCCCCGGGTGCGGTTGCGCAGCTTCGCCACGTGCGAGGCGATCTGCTCGAACGCCGGGTACGCGAACGCGTCGAACTGCATCTCGACCACCGGGCGCAGCCCGGACATGGCCATGCCGACGGCGAAGCCGACGATGCCGGCCTCGGCGAGCGGCGTGTCGAAGCAGCGCTTGTCGCCGAAGCGGGCCTGGAGGCCGTCGGTGATCCGGAAGACGCCGCCGAGCGCGCCGACGTCCTCGCCGAAGACGACCACCCGGTCGTCGTCGAGCATCGCGTCGGCGAGCGCGGCGTTGAGCGCCTTCGCCATGGTCAGGGCGGCCATCAGCGCTCACCCTCCTCGTCCTGGGCGGCGGCCAGCTCGGCGCGGACCTGCTCGCGCTGCTCGACCAGTTGCGGGGTGGGCTCGGCGTAGACGTGGTCGAAGAGGCTCATCGGGTCGACCGTCGGCTGCGCGTTCATGCGGGTGCGCAGGTCGGCGGCGTACGCCTCGGCCTCCTCGGCGACCGCGGCGACGGCGGCGTCGTCGAGCGCGCCCCGGGCCCGCAGGTACGTCTCCAGCCGGGCCACCGGGTCCCGGTCCCGCCACGCCTCGACCTCGGCGCCGTCGCGGTAGCGGCTCGCGTCGTCGGCGTTGGTGTGCGCCTCCATCCGGTAGGTGTGCGCCTCGACCAGGAACGGGCCCTTGCCGGAACGGGCGTGCTCCACCGCGCGGGTGAGCACCGCGAGCACGGCCACCGGGTCGTTGCCGTCGACCTGTTCGCTGGGCACGCCGTAGCCCACGCCCTTGTACGCCAGCGACGGCGCGGCGGTCTGCCGCGACAGCGGGACGCTGATGGCGTACCGGTTGTTCTGCACGAAGTAGACGACGGGGGCCTTGAACACGGCGGCGAAGTTGACGCCCTCGTGGAAGTCGCCCTCGCTGGTCGCCCCGTCACCGATGAACGCCAGCGCGACGGTGTCGCGCCCCTGGTACGCCTCGCCGTAGGCCAGCCCGGCGGCGTGCACGCACTGGGTCGCCAGCGGGGTGCACTGCGGGGCGGTGTGCCGCTCGGCGGGGTCGTAGCCGCAGTGCCAGTCCCCGCGCAGCAGGGTCAGCACCTCGACCGGATCGATGCCGCGGGAGACCAGGGCCATCGACTCGCGGTAGGTCGGGAAGACCCAGTCCGTGTCGCGCAGGGCGAGGACGGCGCCGACCTGGCAGGCCTCCTGCCCGCGCGAGGACGGGTAGACGGCCAGCCGGCCCTGCTTGGTCAGGGCGGTGGCCTGGACGTCGAAGCGGCGGCCGACGACCATCCGCCGGTGCATCTCGACGAGCGCCTCGACGGGCGGCTCGGGGTAATCGGCGGGGGCGCGCAGTGGCGTGCCGGTGGGGTCGAGCAGGCGGACGGGCTCGGTGGCCGGGAGCAGCGGCTTGGCCGGGTCGGGCGCGGTGGCCTTCCGACGGCTGCGCGGGGATGCCCTGCGGACCGCCTCGGGTGTGGTCGTCACGGCGGGACCTCCTGGACGTGTGGTGGGCCTATGCTCCTGCTGTCGGATGATTGACTCAAGATCCAGGACAAACGCGGGACGGATGGCATGGGACAGGCGGCGAGATGAGCCAGGAGTCCGGGGGCGCAGCGGAGCCGGTGGCCGGAACGGGACGTTCGGCGCGACCGTTGGACGACGTCGACCGGCGGATCCTCGACGAGCTGGTCCGCGACGGCCGCACGTCGGTGCGTACGCTCGCCGAGCGCATCCACATCTCCCGCACCAACGCGTACGCCCGGGTCGAGCGGCTGCTGCGCGACGGGGTGATCACCGGCTTCCGGGCCCAGGTCGCGCCCGAGGCAGCGGGGCTGGGCACCTCGGCGTACATCGCGTTGAAGATCGAGCAGAACACCTGGCGCGAGGTGTCGGCGGAGCTGGCCCGGGTGCGCTACATCGAGCACGCCGCCCTGCTCGGCGGCGACCACGACGTGCTGGCCCTGGTCCGGGCGCCGGACAACGCCACCCTGCGCGACGTGGTGCTGGGCCGGGTGCAGAGCATCTCCGGCGTACTCTCCACCCGCACCTGGCTGGTCTTCGAGGAGTTCGACGGCGAACGCAGCCCGTGGGAGTGAACGGGCGCAGCGGTCTGCCCGCTCAGCGCTCCGGTGGGGCCTCCAGCCCCTCCCGGTCGGCCAACTCCAGCAGCGGTTCCAGGGAGAACCGCCGGTCGTCGAGGCCGGCGTGCGGGTCGCCGCGCTCGGCGAACCGGGCGGGCATCGTGGTCACGGCGAAGTCCTCCGGCCGGGCGTCGTCCAGCTCCGACCAGTCCAGCGGCGCGGAGACCAGCGCCTGCGGGGTGGGACGGATCGAGTACGCCGAGGCCATCGTGTGGTCCCGGGACATCTGGTTGTAGTCGACGAAGACCGGCCGGTCCCGCTGCTCCCGCCACCACGTGGTGGTGACCAGTTCCGGCAGCCGGCGTTGCATCTCCCGGCCCAGCGCCAGCACCGCCCGCCGGCAGTCGCCGAAGCTCCACCGGGGCTCGATGGAGAGGTAGACGTGCAGGCCCCGCCCGCCGGTGGTCTTCGGGTAGCCGGTCAACCCCAGCTCGGTCAGGAACGCGTGCACCTCGTGGGCCACCGGCACCACCTGGTCGAAGCCCACCCCCGGCATCGGGTCCAGGTCGATGCGCAGCTGGTCGGGCCGCTCCACGTCGGCGGCGGAGACCGGCCACGGGTGGAACCGCAGCGTGCCGAGGTTGGCCGCCCAGATCACCACCGCCAGCTCGCTCGGCGCGACCTCGTCGGCCGTACGCCCGCTCGGGAAGGTGATGTGGGCGGTGCGGACCCACTCGGGCGCTCCCGCCGGCAGCCGCTTCTGATAGAAGGCGTCGCCCCGGTTGTCCTGCCGGGTGCCGATCTTCGCCCCCTCGAACACGCCGCGTGGCCACCGCTCAAGCATGGTCGGGCGGTCCCGCAGGGCGCGCAGGACGCCGTCGCCGACGGCGAGGAAGTAGGACACCACGTCCCGCTTGGTCAGCCCGAGTTCCGGGAAGTACGGCTTGTCGGGGCTGGAGACGCGCACCAGCCGCTCCCCCACCTGGATCTCCTCGGCCGGCGTCGCCACGCCTGACACCGTAACCCGCCCGGCCGGCCGGCACGGGCCCGCGCGCCGACACCTCGGCCGGCACATCCCGGCACGGCCCTGCGTGCCGACACCTCGGCCGGCGGCCGGCACGAGATGGCGCGCTCCGGGCGGCCGTCCGCGCGGCGGCCGGGCGGGCAGTCTCCGGCCGCCCGGCCGCCGGCGGTCGAACTCAGCTCATCTCCTCCTGGAGGCGCGCCAGGAGCATCTTCTTGCCCTGTTCGCCCGCCTTGCGGTTGTTCTCCTGGATCTTCCGGAACCAGGTGGCCAGTTCCGTGTCGCCCCGCGCGTCGGCGTCGGCGACGTAGTTCTCCAGCTGCCAGATGTGCTGCAACGACATCTGCAGCGCGTGGATCAGGTCGTAGTTCTGGTCCTTCACCGGGCTCGCCGGCTCCCTGACCATGGTGGCCACGGCGCACCTCCCCGTCTCGGTGATCGGTGGAGGCAGCGCTTACCCGACCCGGCCCCGATCACGCCCCGGGCGCCGGGCGCACCGCCCCCGGCGGGCCGGGTCGGGCCGGAACGGGACGCCAGTGGACGGCTCCGTCGGCCGTCGGCCGTCGGCCGTCGTACCGGTGGGTTACGGTTCGTCGACCATCGGTGACCGGCACGGGGAGAGAGATCGTGGGCGAGCCTGACGGACCACTGACGACGGCGACGTACGTGCTGATTCCCCCCGCGGGCAGCCGGCCCTGGTACTGGCACCTGCTGGCCGAGCAGTTGCGGGACCGGGGGCACGACGTGGTGGCGGTCGACCTGCCGTGCGCCGACGACTCGGCGGGGCTGGCGGAATACACCGACGCCGCCGTCCGGGCCATCGGGGACCGCACGGACCTGGTCGTCGTGGCCCAGTCGTTCGGCGCGTTCACCGGTCCGCTGCTGTGCGACCGGGTCCAGGCGGACCTGCTCGTGCTGCTGACCCCGATGGTGCCCGCCCCCGGCGAGTCGCCGGCCGAGTGGTGGGGCAACACCGGCTACGCGCAGGCCAGGCGGATCCAGGCGGAACGCGAGGGCTGGACGCCGGAGCAGGACGAGGACCCGAACGTCATCTTCTTCCACGAGCTGCCGCCCCGGCTCGTCGAGGAGGCCACGGCGCACGCCCGGGACCAGTCGGGCACGCCGTTCGAGAAGCCCTGGCCGCTCGCCGCCTGGCCGGACGTGCCGACCCGGGCGCTGCTCTGCCGGGGCGACCGCTTCTTCCCGATCGACTTCCTGCGCGGGCTGGTGTCCGAGCGGCTGGGCATCGCCCCAGACGAGATGGACGGTGGGCACCCGGTGGCCCTGAGCCGGCCACGGGAGCTGGCGGACCGGCTGGAGGAGCTCCGGCGGGAGGCCCGCGGGGTCGCCCGACCCGCCCAGCGGGGTTGAACGGCGGGTGGACGACGGAGGGCCCCCGCGGCAACGCGGACCCGGCCGCGGCGGCGCACACGGTCCCGCCCGGCGGGCTGGCGCGGTTACCCCGGGCGGGCTTGCGGGTAGGGGTTGCCGCATGGCGGAACTGGCGACGCTCTGGATCGTCCGGCACGGCGAGAGCACGGCGAACGTGGCGGCCACGGCGGCCGAGGCGTCCGGCGCCGAGCTGATCGACCTGACCCACCGGGACGCGGACGTGCCGCTGAGCCCCACCGGGGAGGAGCAGGCGCGGGCCACCGCGCGGTGGCTGGCCGGGCTGCCCGAGGCCCACCGGCCCGACGTGGCGGTGGTGTCGCCGTACCTGCGGGCGGTGCGGACCGCCGAGCTGGCCCTGGCCGGCACCGGGATCCCGCTCACCCGCGACGAACGGTTGCGCGACCGGGAGCTGGGCATCCTGGACGGCCTGACCGGGCAGGGGGTGCGCCGGCGGCACCCGGAGGAGGCCGCGCGCCGCGACCGGCTCGGCAAGTTCTACTACCGGCCGCCGGGCGGGGAGTCCTGGACCGACGTGGCACTGCGCCTGCGTGCCCTCCTGGGCGACCTGCGCCGCGACCACGAGGACCGGCGCGTGCTGCTGTTCGGCCACGACGCCCTGGTCTTCCTGACCCGTTACCTGGTGGAGGGGCTCACCGAGACGGAGCTGATGGCGTTGACCCGCGAACACGTCATCGCCAACTGCTCGATCACCAGGTGGTCCGCCGGCGCCGACGGCCGGCTGACCCCGGACGTGTTCAACGACGTCGGTCACCTGCACGAGCAGGGCGCCCGGCCGACCAGGGAGGACGAGGTCCATGCCGAACCGGTCTGACACCCGGGTGATCACCCCCGGTCTGCTGCGGGACTGGACGCTGCCCGTGCCGACCGGCGGCAAGGAGGCCCGGGGCACGGTGCTGGTGGTCGGCGGCTCACGCTTCACCCCCGGCGCGGTGCTGCTCGCCGGGGTGGCCGCGCTGCGGGCCGGGGCCGGTGTGCTCCAGCTCGCCGCCGCCGAGTCCACCGCCGCCGCGCTGAGCATCCAGGTGCCCGAGGCGCTGGTGGTGGGGCTGCCGGAGACCACCGACGGGGCGGTCGCGGGGCAGCCCGGCGAGCTGCTGGGCGAACTGGTGGCGGAGGCGGACGTGGTGGCCGTCGGCCCCGGCCTCAAGGACATCGACGAGACCGGCCGCCTGCTGCGTCTGGTGCTCGACGCGGCCGGTCCGGAGACGTCGCTGGTGCTCGACGCGTACGCCCTGGGGGCGCTCAGCCACGCCCCGGACCTGCTGGTCGGGTCCGGGCGGCCGGTGGTGCTCACCCCCAACCTCACCGAGGCCCGGCACCTGCTCGACCGGGAGCCCGGCGACGACCTCGACGCCGAGGCGACGGAGCTGGCCCGCCGGTACGACGCGGTGGTGTCGCTCTACGGCCACATCGCCACCCCCGACGGCCGGAGCTGGCGGGAGGAGAGCGGCGACGCCGGCCTGGGCACCTCCGGCAGCGGGGACGTCCGCGCCGGCCTGCTGGCCGGGCTGCTGTCGCGGGGCGCGCAGCCGGCACAGGCCGCGTGCTGGGCGGCGTTCGCCCACGCGGTCAGCGGTCAGCGGCTGGTCCCCCGGTTCGGCCGGATCGGGTTCCTCGCCCGGGAGCTGCTCGACGAGATTCCCCACACCCTGGCGACCGTCTGACACCTTTCGTCCGGACCCGCGCAGGCGTGTAACGCCAGCTCACGGCGCGACGCTGGTGGTTGCGGAGGCAGGCATCCCGCCCGCCTCCCGCCGGCCGCTCCCCGCCAGGGGGCGTACCCGGCTGGAAACAGCCCCTGGGAGTCTGTGTGAAGAACCTCCGTCGCAAGACACTGGCTGCCGCGTCCGCCGTGACGCTCGGCGTCGGCCTCGCCGTCGCCGGCGGGGTGGCCCCGGCGGCGTCGGCCGCCGGCCCGGACACCACGTTCCTGGTGCTCGCCCCGCAGGGTGACAAGACCGACAAGGCGGCCGCCCGCGTGGCCGCCGCCAACGGCACCGTGGTGGCCAGCTACGACCAGATCGGCGTGCTCGTCGTCCGGTCGACCAACCCCGACTTCGTCACGGACGTGGCGGGCGCGGGCGTCGACTCGGTGGCGTCCACGGCCGGTCTGGGCAGCGCCCTCGACGAGGGCGAGACCCTGGAGGTCTCCGCGGCCGAGGCGGCCAACACGACCGCCGACCCGACCAAGGAGCCCCTCTTCGGTCAGCAGTGGGACATGCCGATGATCGACGTCCCGCAGGCCCACGCCGTCAACGCCGGCCGCGCCGACGTGGTGGTGGGCGTGCTGGACAGCGGCATCTCGTCCAGCCACCCCGATCTGGCCACCCAGATCGCGAAGAACAAGAGCACGTCCTGCATCGGTGGCGTCACCGACACCACCGAGGCCGCCTGGAACCCGACCACCTCCGACCACGGCACCCACGTGGCCGGCACCATCGCCGCCGCCGTCAACGGCGTCGGCGTGACCGGGGTCGCCCCGGGCGTCAAGGTGGCCGCCGTCAAGGTGGTCAACGACGACGGCTACATCTTCCCGGAGGCCGCGGTCTGCGGGTTCATGTGGGCCGCCGAGCAGGGCATGCAGGTGACCAACAACAGCTACTACATCGACCCGTGGCAGCTCAACTGCCGCAACGACGCGCGCCAGCGTCCGGTGTGGAAGGCGGTCCAGCGGGCCCTGCGTTACTCGCAGGGCAAGGGCGTGCTGCACGTGGCGTCCGCAGGTAACAGCAACTGGGACCTCGCCCACAAGATCACTGACACGGGCAGCCCGAACAACGGGACGCCCGAGGAGCGCGCGAACCTCACCAACTCCTGCCTCATCCTGCCGGGCGAGGCGCCGGGCGTGGTGACCGTGTCGGCGGTCGGCCCGACCGGGCAGAAGAGCTACTACTCCTCCTACGGCCAGGGCGTGGTCGAGGTGACGGCGCCGGGTGGCGACACCCGCTTCCGTACCCGGGGGGTCAGCTCGACCTCCTCCGACGGCATCCTGTCCACCACCTACAACACCACCACGAAGACCAACGGCTGGGGTTACAAGCAGGGCACCTCGATGTCCTCGCCGCACGCCGCCGGCGTGGCCGCCCTGGCGGTCTCGGCGCACCCGGGCATGGCGCCCGGTCAGCTGTCGGCCTTCCTGGGCAACACCGCCGAGGCGATCTCGTGCCCCGGCGGCGTCTACAACCCGGTGCCGCTGATCGCGGCCGGCCCGAACGCCTACGACGCGAACTGCTCCGGCGGCAAGCGCAACGGCTTCTACGGCTTCGGCATGGTCAACGCGTACAACGTGGTGCGCTGACACCACGGCACGACAGTGGCAGGGCCCGGCGGTTCACCGCCGGGCCCTGCCCGTTTTGGCTGCTCACCCCGGGGGTACGGGAGAAGTCGTCAGCCGAGCGAGGAGGTCAACGGTGTCCACCGATGCCATCGTCCTGTTGAAAGAGGACCACAAGGAGATGCGCCGCCTGTTCAAGGCGTTCCAGGATGCCGAGGAGGGTCCGGCGGCGCGGCGGCAGAAGCTGGTGAACGAGATCCTGGAAGCCCTCACGGTCCACACCTACCTCGAGAACGAGGTGATGTACCCGGAGGTCCGCAAGCTCCTGCCCGACCTGGAGGACGACATCCTCGAGTCGTACGAGGAGCACCACGTCGCCGACGTGCTCTGCGCCGAGCTGTTCACCATGGACGCCGGCGACGAGCGCTTCAACGCCAAGACCACGGTGCTGATCGAGAACGTCCTGCACCACGTCGAGGAGGAGGAGCAGGAGTGGTTCCCGAAGGTGCGCGAGGCCCTCGGCCGTAAGCAGCTCCAGGAGATCGGCGAGCGGATGATCGCACTGCGCGCGGACGCGCCGCGCAAGCCGACCGACCCGAAGGCGATCAAGAAGTCGCTGGACGCCGTGGCGGCCTGAGCGGACGAACCTCCACGGGCCCCGGTGCGCCGGGGCCCGTCGTCACGCCGGGGGCGCGGGCAGGATCCGCCGCAGCGCCGGGGGCGCGGCCCGGGGCCGCCACTCCCGCGGGTAGCCCACCGAGACCTCCTCGAAGCGCACCCCGTCGTGCCAGGTGGTACGGGGAATGTGCAGGTGGCCGTAGACCACCGCGGCGGCGTCGAAGCGCAGGTGCCAGTCGGCGGTGGACTCGGTGCCGCACCACTGGGCGAAGATCGGGTAGCGCAGCACCCGGGTCGGCTCGCGCAGCAGCGGCCAGTGGTTGACCAGCACCGTCGGCAGCCCCGGTTCCCGTTCGGCGAGCCGACGCGCGGCCTCGGCGACGCGGGCGGCGCACCACGCCGACCGGCTCGGGTACGGGTCGGGGTGCAGCAGGAACTCGTCCGTGCACACGATCCCCGTCCGGTACGCCTCTTCCAGCGCCGCCTCGGGGGTGTCGAACCCGTCCGGGCGCCAGCTGTGGTCGTAGAGCAGGAACAGCGGCGCCACCAGCACCGGGCCGCCCACCCCCCGCCACACCGGGTACGGGTCCTCCGGGGTCAGCACGCCCAGCCGCCGGCAGGCGTCCACCAGGTACGCGTAGCGCGCGGCCCCGCGCAGCGCCACCGGGTCGGCGGGCGGCGTCCACAGCTCGTGGTTGCCCGGCGCCCAGACGACCTTCGCGAAGCGGCGGCTGAGCAGGCCGAGGGCCCACTCCACGTCGGCCACGGTGTCGCCCACGTCCCCGGCGACCAGCAGCCAGTCCTGCGGCGACGCGGGGCGCAGCCCCTCGACCACCTCCCGGTTGCCCCGGTGACCGACGTGCAGGTCGCTGATGGCGAGCAGGCTGCCGCCCTCGCCGTCCTCCCCCGCCATGCCGCTGATCCTAGGCAGCGGCGCGCCCGGCCGCGAGGCCCCCGTCCCGGCGGCGGGCCGCACGACCCGCCGCCGGGACCCGCAAGGGGTCAGCTGCCGGAGCCCGGCTCGGCCATCCTGCGGTGCTGCGCCGCCTTGAGCTTGTCCGGGACGATCTTGCCGGCGGCGGTCTGCACCTTGTTGAGCAGCGAACCCGCAGTCACCGTCTGGTCGCCCCGCAGCATCGCCGCGAAGCCCTGCTCGGCCACGGTGCGCGGGTCGTCCTTGCGTCCCGAGCCGACCCGGGTGTCCGCCATCTCGGCACGGTCGAAGAACTCCGTGTCGGTCGGCCCCGGCATCAGCGAGGTCACCGTCACCCCGGTGTCCTTCAGCTCGTTGCGCAGCGCCTCCGCGAAGGACTGCACGAACGACTTCGAGGCGTTGTAGACGGCCTGGAAGGGTCCCGGCATGGTGGCGGCGATCGACGAGGTGAACAGGACCCGCCCGGCGCCGCGCCGCACCATGGCGGGCAGCAGCAGCTTGGCCAGGTGCACCGTCGAGCGCACGTTCAGGTCGACGACGGCCAGCTCGTCCGCGAGCGTGGTGCCCCCGACGAACTCCCCACCGGCGCCCCGCCCGGCGTTGAGCGCCAGCGCGTCGACCGGGCGGCCGGCCGCGGCCACCGCCGCCGCCAGCTCCTCGACCCCCTCGGCGCGGGTCAGGTCCACCCGGACGGGATCCACCCGCGGCCCCCCGTCGCGCCGCAGCCGCTCCGCCACGGTGCCGATCCCGTCGTCCTCGGCGGCGACAACCAGGTCGTACCCGTGCTCGACGAACTGGACCGCCAGCTCGTACCCGATGCCGCTGGACGCGCCGGTCACCACGGCGAACGGCCGGTCCGTGCCCGATGTGGTCATCTGCTCGTCACTCCCCTCGTCGGCGGGCGGCCCGCGCACCCGAGGCCGTCCCGGATGTGCTGTGCCCCGGTCCGGGCCGCCCAACCCCCACGTCCGCACCCGCCCACCTCGCCGGGGTCCCGCCGCCGGGGCGAGGTGGGCCGGGAACCGCCGAGGTCGACCCGGTAGGATCGGCGCGGGCCGTGACTGGCGCGTAGGGATGGAGAACCATCGGGAAGCGGTCCCGTCATGAGGACGCATGCCGAGCGCCTGGGCCTTCCGCACGTCACTGGAGGTCGCATGTCGTCGCTGAACGCCGAATCCACCGCCTTCCGCAGCGCCCTCGAGGTGATCCGCGCCGTCGAGCCCCGGGTGGCCGACGCCATCGGCGCCGAGCTCGCCGACCAGCGCGAGTCGCTCAAACTCATCGCCAGCGAGAACTACGCCTCCCCCGCGACCCTGCTGACCATGGGCAACTGGTTCAGCGACAAGTACGCCGAGGGCACCGTCGGGCGCCGCTTCTACGCGGGCTGCCAGAACGTCGACACCGTCGAGGCGCTCGCCGCCGAGCACGCCCGGGAGCTGTTCGGCGCCGCCCACGCGTACGTGCAGCCGCACTCCGGCATCGACGCCAACCTGGTGGCGTTCTGGGCGATCCTGGCCGACCGGGTGGAGTCGCCGGCGCTGAAGAAGGCCCAGGTGCGGCAGGTCAACGACCTGACCGAGGCGGACTGGTTCGCGCTGCGCCGGGAGCTGGGCAACCAGCGGATGCTCGGCATGTCGCTGGACGCCGGTGGCCACCTCACCCACGGGTTCCGGCCGAACATCTCCGGCAAGATGTTCGACCAGCGCAGCTACGGCACCGACCCGGTCACCGGCCTCGTGGACTACGACAAGGTCGCCGAGGCGGCCCGCGAGTTCAAGCCGCTGATCCTGGTCGCCGGCTACTCGGCGTACCCGCGGAAGGTCAACTTCCGGATCATGCGGGAGATCGCCGACTCGGTCGGCGCCACCTTCATGGTCGACATGGCGCACTTCGCCGGCCTGGTCGCCGGGAAGGTCTTCACCGGCGACTTCGACCCGGTGCCGCACGCGCACATCGTCACCACCACCACGCACAAGTCGCTGCGCGGCCCGCGCGGCGGCATGGTGCTCTGCCAGCCCGAGCTGGCCGACCAGGTCGACCGGGGCTGCCCGATGGTGCTCGGCGGCCCGCTGCCGCACGTGATGGCCGCCAAGGCCGTCGCCCTCGCCGAGGCCCGCCGCCCCGACTTCGCCGACTACGCGCAGCGGATCGTCGACAACGCGCAGGCGCTCGCCGAGGGGCTGCTGCGTCGCGGCGGCAAGCTGGTCACCGGCGGCACCGACAACCACCTGGTGCTGATCGACGTCTCCGGCTACGGGCTGACCGGCAGGCAGGCCGAGCAGGCGCTGCTCGACTCGGGCATCGTCACCAACCGCAACTCCGTCCCGCAGGACCCGAACGGCGCCTGGTACACCTCCGGTATCCGGATCGGCACCCCGGCGCTGACCAGCCGGGGCCTGGGCACCGCGCAGATGGACGAGACGGCCGAGCTGATCCACACTGTGCTCAGCCAGACCAAGCCGGGCGCCAACCCGGACGGCACCCCGTCCAAGGCCAAGTACGTCCTCGACCCGGCCGTCGCCGACCGGATCAGCAAGCAGGCCAGCGACCTGCTGAGCGGCTTCCCGCTCTACCCGGCCGTCGACCTCGGCTGAGCGCCGCCCACCGCGACGACGCCGCCGGCCACCCTCGGGTTCCGGCGATCGTCGCAGCACCCCACCCCCTGGGGACAGCGATGACGTCGGCATCGACAAGCGCCCGGTGATCGGTGGCGCAACGGCCGGAACCCGGGTGGAAGCAGGATGGGGGCGGCGCCGGCGACCCCGGCACCGCCCCCTGTCCGAGGGGTACGTCGATGAACTCGGTCGCACCGTTCGTCGCATCGGTGATGTCGCCGGGATGCACCACGTCGTCGTGGCGGTAGTTCGTCCAGGACACCTGGCCTGCGCGGCGGTCGTCGGCGGCTACAGCCGCTCGAAGCTCTCCATGCCGGCGAGTTCGAGCACCTCGGTCCGGGTCGCCGGGCATTCCTGCCGGGTCTGGTCGTCGATCTGACGGCCGGTCGGCACGGCGCCCTGCTTCTCGTACCAGGAGTAGAGGTTCACGGTGAGGTTGGCCATCGTGCCCGTCTCGGAGCCGATCCCCCGCAGCGTCGGCAACTGGCCGTCCAGGTAGGCACACACCTCCTTCGCCGACAACGGCGTCGCGCCACCGGCCGGAGCGGATCCGATCGCGCTGGACGCGGCGTCGGCTGCTGCGGGGGTGCCCGCCGTGGCCCCGGAGGGCTCGGGCGCGCCGCCGTCGGCACAAGCCGTCAGGGCGAACACGAGACAGAGGGTCGGCGCGAGCATTCGGATCGATCTCATCGGTTCTCGTCCTGACATGGTTGTCGGTGGTGGGCGACCGGCGGCGGGGCCGGGGCGGACGGCTTGTCAGCCTTGGCGGCGATCGCGGTGACGAGCCAGAGGCCGGCGGGTAGTCGGTAGCCGACGCCAGGTTCACGAAACCGGTCGAGCAGCCGGGCCGCCCCCGCCCGGGCCGAAACCTGCCCAGCCAGCGGAGCCGCCCGGTACGCGGCACCGGCGGGGCCGACCTCGATCAGCCACTCGGCCACCGCATCGGCGTCGTCCGGAGCATTCATGACGACGTCACACGGCGTGATCGTGACGGCGGTCAAACCGGCGACGGTGAGGACGCGGACGAGCCGCGCCGGGTCGGCGAAGGAGAACGGACCGGGCTCGTCACCCACCGGCAGCGGTGGTAACGGCCCGAGGTGCGGTGCTGCGCCGAGCAACGCCGCGGACATCCACGGGTTGACGCTGCCGTCGCGGAAGACGGTCGCGGCGAGGCGCCCTCCCGGGCGCAGGGACCGCCGGATCGTGGTGCAGCCGGCGACCGGATCCGCCAACAGCATCAGGGCCATTCGCGAGTACGCCGCGTCGAACGGTGCCCCCGGCACGACATCGAGGGTCTCGATGTCTGCCGCGTGGAACCGGATACCCGGGTACCGGTCCGCGGGGAACCGTTGCCGGGCGGCGGTCACCATCGCCTCGGCGATGTCGATACCAACCGCCGCGCCGGTCTCGCCGACCGCCGCGGCGAGTTCGGCCGTGGTGCCACCGCAGCCGCAGCCCACATCAAGGATGTGTTCGGCGGGCCGCGCGGCCATTCGCTCCATGGCTGGCGCTCCCAGCGGCCGGCCGATCTCGTCCTGCCGATCGGCGTGCCGAATCCAGCCAGCCGCCGCTCCCGTCCAGAAAGCGGTGTTGTGGGACCGCAAGGTGGCGGCGTCGGCCATCAGAACGGCATCTCGGCACCGTCGACGCTCAGCGATCGGAAGCTGGTCGCCTTCGTCGGGTCGAAGCCGTCCTCCTGCGCCGCCAAGCCTGCGGCCCGGACCAGCCGTTCGGACTGGAACCGACGGAACGCGGCTTCGTCCTGCCAGATGTTGATGATCCGCCAGCCACCCTCGGTCGGACCGGCGACATGGGCGACGAGTCCCGGCGGCCGGTCCGGTCCGAGGTGTCGCTCCACCTGCTGGTACTCCGCCTCGCTGACGCCGGGCATCTCCTGCAACACACCGAACGGCATGGCCTCTCCTTTCGATAGAGTCAGAATCTATCCAATAGAGCACTACACTTGACCAGTGGTTGTCAAGAGACGCTATGACTCTTCCCGGCGGCAGGAGCAATCCCGACAGACCCGGCGGGCGATCCTCGAAGCGGCTGGTCGGTTGTTCGTCGACCCCGGCTACGCGGCCACGCCGCTGACCGTCGTCGCCGCGGAAGCCGGCGTCGCGGTCCAGACGCTCTACGCGGTGTTCGGCAGCAAGCGGCAACTGCTCTCCCATCTGGTTGACGTCACCCTGGCCGGTGACGACGAACCGGTGGCCCTGCCGGACCGGCCCTTCGTCGCCGAGATCCGCGCGCTCGCCGACCCCCGCGCCAAGCTCGCCCGCTACGCCCGCCATCTGGTCGAGGTGAACGCCCGGCAGGCCCAGGTGATGCTCGCGTTGGCCGCAGCGGCCACAGCCGATCCGGACGCCGCCGCGATCTGGCGCAAGAACATCGAGGAGCGCCGCCGCGGCATGGCCATGTTCGCCGCGGAACTCGTCGGCACGGGAGCCCTCCGCCCTGACCTGGACGTCGAACAGGTGGCCGACATCCTCTGGCTGGCCCAGGACGTCCGCAACTTCGACTGGCTCGTCCGGCAACGCGGATGGCCGCTGGAGCAGTACCAGCGGTGGTATGTGGACACCGTCAGCGGCGCCACCATCGCCGGTGCCGAATAGCGGACAGGCTCAGCCACTCGGGGACTCGAACCTCGACCTCTTCGATCCAACCAGGAGAAGGAAGCGCCCCCATGGCGTCCTCGCAGCCAGGACGGGCATGGTCGAACAGCAGCACGACGCAATCCGCTCGAGCCGTGGTCCCACGGCTGACGCGTCACGGTGTCGCCGAGATCAAGGTCCTGTCCTCGCACGGTGGCGGAGGGTGCGGAGGCGGTGCAGGACGTCGGTGCCGCCCCGGCCGAAGTGGTCGTGCAGGGCGCGGTACTCGGCGTACAGGTCGTCGTAGGCCGCCGCCCGGGCCGGGTCGGGGTGCCAGGTCTCGCGCCGGCCGGCGCCCATCGCCGCCGAGGCGGCCGGCACGTCCGGGTACGCCCCGGCGGCGACCGCCGCGTGGATGGCCGCGCCCAGCGCCGCCGGGTGGGCGGAGTCCAGCACGTGCAGCGGCCGGCCGAGTACGTCGGCGTAGATCCGCAGCAGCAACCGGTTGGCGGTCAGCCCGCCGGCCACGGTCAGCTCGTCGACGGCCACCCCGGCGGCGGTGAACGCGTCGACGACGGTCCGGGCGCCGAAGGCGGTGGCCTCCAGCAGCGCCCGCCAGATCTCCTCGGGGCGGGTGGCGAGGGTCAGTCCGACCAGCACGCCGCTCAGCTCGTGGTCCATCAGCACCGAGCGGTTGCCGCTGTGCCAGTCCAGGGCCAGCAGCCCGTGCCCGCCCACCGGCTGGTCGGCGGCCAGGGCGTCCAGCAGTTCGTACGGGCTGAGCCCACGGCGCCGCGCCTCGTCGGCGTAGCCGGCCGGCAGGGCGGTGCGGGCGTACCAGGCGAAGATGTCGCCGACCCCGCTCTGTCCCGCCTCGTAGCCCCAGGCCCCGGTGGTGACGCCCCCGTCGACCACGCCGCAGACGCCGGGCACCTCGCGGTACGCCGCCGCGTTCATGATCAGGCAGGTGGAGGTGCCGAGCACCGCAAGCATCCGGCCGGGCTCGACGGCGCGGGCCGCCGCGGCGGTGACGTGCGCGTCGATGGCGCCCGCCGCGACGGCGGTCCCGACCGGCAGCCCGGTCCACGCGGCGGCCGCGGCGGTGAGCCCGCCGGCCCGGGCGCCCACGGGCACGAGCGGACCGTCGACGCGCGGCAGCAGGCCGTCGAGGCGGGGGTGCAGGGCGCGCAGGAACCCCGCCGACGGGTACCGCCCGTCCTGCCGCAGCCCCTTGTAGCCGGCGGCGGAGACGTTGCGGGTCTCCCGGCCGCAGAGCTGCCAGACCAGCCAGTCCGTGGTCTCGATGAAGCGCTCCGCCCGGTCGAAGACCGTCGGGTCCTCCTCCAGCACCTCCAGCGCCTTGGCGAGCTGCCACTCGGCGGAGACCCGGCCGCCGTAGCGGGGCAGCCAGCGCTCGCCGCGCGCGGCGGCGACGTCGTTGATCCGGGCGGCCTGCCGCTGGGCCGCGTGGTGCTTCCACAGCTTCGGGTACGCGTGCGGCCGGCCGCCCAGGTCGGGCAACTCGCAGAGCGGGGTGCCGTCGGCGAGGGCGGGCAGCATCGTGCAGGAGGTGGCGTCGACGCCGACGCCGCACACGTCCCCGGGCCGGATCCCGGCGGCGCGCAGCGCGGCGGGCACCGCGACGCGCAGCACCTCGCGGTGGTCGTCGGGGTGCTGCAACGCCCAGTCCGGTGGCAGCGGCGTGCCGTCGGGCAACCGCTCGCTGATCACCCCGTGCCGGTACGGGTGGACGGCCTCGCCCCGCACGGCGCCGTCGGCGACGTCGACCACGACCGCCCGGCCGGAGAGGGTGCCGAAGTCGACGCCGACGACGAATCGGGCCGGCCCGGCCCCCGGCCGCGCCGCGCCTTCTCCTGCCGCCACGGCTGCTCCCTCCCGCCGCGCCGCGCCGGCACCCGGGCGGGCGACCGGTCGGCGGCGGCGGGAGGAAACGGTAGCAACACCGCCGCGCCCGCGGCACGTGACCGACAGCCGGCGGCCCGCCCGGGGAGCGGAGGGGTGAACGGACGGAGGTAACGGAGCCGGGGCGGCGGGGAGGGAGGGGCGGATCGGGTCGTCAGGCCACCGGCCGCTTCAGGTGGTAGCGGTGCACCTCGGTGCTGCCCTGGACGTTGTTCACGTCCTCGGCGGCGGAGACCAGTTCCCAGCCCTCCCGGCCGGCCCGGTTGAGGTGCGCGATCGCCGTGTCGCCGTACGCGGTGATGTCCCGGCGCGACCCGTCCGGGCCGTACCAGGTGAAGCTGACGTGAAAGGCGCGGCCCTGCCCCTGATAACGGCGGACCAGCAACGCGTACTCCCAGGCGACCATGGCGTCCATTATGAGTGTCCACCCAGGACGGCGGAACACGGGCAGTCGCGCTTTGCCATGCGGTGAACGCGGTGTGTCATCCCACCTCGGCGTTCGCCGCCCGGCGGGCCGTCTCGTCGGCGACCAGCGCGGCCAGCCGGTCCAGCCCGAGGTCGATCTGCTCCGGGGTCACGGCGCTGACCGACAGCCGCAGCGCGTCGACCGGGGCGCCGTCGTCGTAGAAGTGCGCCATCGGCGTCCAGAGCAGGCCGTACTCGCGGGCGGAACGGTGCAGCAGCGCGTCGTCGACCCCGAACGGCACGGTGACCACGACGAAGAACCCGCCGGCCGGGACGTTCCACCGCACCGGCGAGGTGCCCGCCGGGAAGCGCCGGGCCAGGCCGTCCACCAGGTGGCGCAGGTTGCGTCCGTACGCGGCCCGCTCCCGGACGGTGGCCGCCACGAGGCTGCACCCGTGCTCCAGCAGCGCCCCGCCGACGACCGCCTGGGCGATCGGCGAGGTGTTCACCGTGACCATGCTCTTGATCTTGGCGAGCTGGTCGGCGAGCAGCCCCACCGTGCCGTCGGCGCCGGCGACGCGCTGGTCGGCGACCACGTAGCCCACACGCGCGCCGGGCAGCACCGTCTTGGCGAACGAGCCCAGGTAGACCACCCGCCGCGCGGTGTCCAGCGCCTTCAGCGTCGGCGGCCGACCGGACTGCGTCGGCGGCCGACCCGACTCCGCGGCGGGGAAGAGACCGTACGGGTTGTCCTCCAGCAGCAGCAGGTCCTCCTCGGCGGCCAGGTCGAGCAGCCGCCGCCGGTCGGCCAGGCCGATGCTGGTCCCGGACGGGTTGGCGAAGTCCGGCATCACGTAGCAGGCGCGCGGGCGCAGCCCCGCCGCCCGGGCGAGGCGCACCTGCTCGCGCAGGTCGGCCAGGTCGATCCCGGCGGGGCCGCCCCGCACCGGCCGCACCGGCAGGTCCAGCAGCCGGGCGGCGCCGGTCAGCCCCACGTACGTCGGGGCGACGGCGAGCAGCACGTCGCGCGGGTCGGCCCGCAGCGCCCGCAGCACCAGGAACATCGCCTCCTGGCAGCCGACGGTCACCACGATCGCCTCCGGGTCGACCGTCACCTGCTCGTCGACGGCGAGGTTGCGGGCGACGAGGTGGTGCACGATGCCCTTGGTGCGGCCGTACTGCAACAGCGTCCGGTGCACCTGCGCGGGGCTCTGCCCCAGGTCGTCGGCCAGGTGCCGGCGGAACGTCTCCAGGTGCCGGTGCAGCGCCGCGACGTCGAAGAACTCCTCGTACGGCCGGCCGGCCGCGAGCGACACCGCGTCGGGGTAGTGCTGGGCCACCTCGTTGAGGAAGTTCATCGAGTTCAGCGCCGGGTCGTCGACCGCCGGGTGCAGGTCGGCCACGCGCAGGTCCACCGTCTCCGTCACCGGTCAGCCCTCCCTGATCACGCGCAGCTCGCGGGCCGCCTCCGGGTCGGCGCAGCCGGCCAGCGCGAGGGCGTCGCGGAACTCGCCGGCCAGCAGCGCCAGCGCCGTACGCGCCCCGGCCTCGCCGCCGGCGGCGAGCGCCCACAGCATCGGCCGGCCGACCAGCACCCCCCGCGCGCCGAGGGCGAGGGCGCGCAGCACGTCGACGCCGTCGCGTACGCCGCTGTCCAGCAGCACCTCGCACCGGTCCGCCACCGCCGCCACCACCTCCGGCAGCACGGTCGCGGTGGCCGGCGCCCCGTCGAGCTGCCGGCCGCCGTGGTTGGAGACCACCACGGCGTCCGCGCCGGCGGCCACCGCCAGCTCCGCGTCGCGCGGGTCCAGCACGCCCTTCACCACCAGCGGCAGGGCCGTACGGCCGCGCAGCCACTCCAGGTCGGCCCAGGTCAGCGCGGGCGCGAAGACCTCGCCGGTGTGCGCGGCGATGGCCGAGACCCCCGGGGCGGCGGTGTGCGCGAGGTCGTCCCGGCCGGCCGGCAGGTTGGCCGCCACGACCTGCGGCGGGATGGCGAACGCGTTGCGCACGTCGCGCCGCCGCGGGCCGAGGATCGGCACGTCCACGGTGACCGTCAGCGCCGTGCAGCCCGCCGCGTGCGCCCGCTCCAGCAGGTCGGCGACCAGGCCCCGGTCACGCAGCCAGTAGAGCTGGAACCAGACCGTCGCACCGGTCTCCGCGATCTGCTCGATCGGCACGCTGCTCAGGGTGCTGGCCACGTACGGCACGTCGGCCGCGCGGGCGGCGGCGGCCAGCGCCAGCTCCCCGTCGGGGTGCACGAGCCGCTGGTACGCCATGGGCGCCACGGCCACCGGCATGGCGTACGACGCGCCGAGCAGCCGCGCCCCGGTGCGGGGGGTGTGCACCCCGCGCAGCACCCGGGGCAGCACGGCCACCCGGTCCAGCGCGCGGCGGTTCGCGGCGAGCGTCGTCTCGGCGCCGCTGCCGCCGTCGACGTAGTCCCACACGTCGGGCGGCAGCACCGCCCGGGCCGGCCCCGCGAAGTCGGCCAGGCTGGCCGGCGACGGCTGCGCCACCGGCAGGTCCGACTTCGGCAGTACGCCCTCCACCATCACCGCTCTCCCTTCCCACCGGCGCCGCCCCCACTGACGGTCGCCGCGCTGCCGGCCGTTCCACCGCCCGGCTTGCCGAGCCGGCCGCGCAGGAACGCGGCGGCCTGGTCCTGGGCGCGGCTGCCGTCGTCGAACGCTCCGGGCATCGCGAAGAAGCCGTGGATCATGCCGGCGTACCGGGTGAGGGTGGTGGGCACGCCGGCCTCGCGCAGCCGGTGCGCGTACCGCTCCCCCTCGGCGCGCAGCGGGTCGTGCTCGGCGGTGATCACCAGCGCCGGCGGCAGACCGGTCAGGTCCGCGGCGAGCAGGGGCGACGCCAGCGGGTGCCGCGCGTCGGCCGGGTCGGTGAGGTAGTGGCCCCGGTACCAGGCGACCGAGCGGCGGTTGAACAGCAGCGGGTCCTCGCCGTCGCCGTCGGGTACGGCGCTCTGGTCGGTGTTCGGGTACACCAGCAGTTGCGCGGCGAGGCGGGGCCCGCCGCGCTCCCGGGCCAGCAGGGTGACGGCGGCGGCGAGGTTGCCGCCGGCGCTGTCCCCGCCGACCGCCACGCGCTCCGGGTCGACGCCGAACTCCTCCGGGTGCGTGGCGAGCCACGCGGTGGCCGCGTGGCAGTCGTGCACGGCGGCGGGGAAGGGATGCTCCGGGGCCAGCCGGTAGCCGACGGTGACCACCTGGCAGGGCACCGCGTTGGCGAGGCGCCGACAGATGCCGTCGGCGGTGTCGACGCTGCCCAGCGTCCAGCCGCCGCCGAAGAAGTAGACCAGGGTGGGCAGCGGCCCCTCCCCCGCCGGCCGGTGGATGCGCACCGGCAGGTCGCCGGCCGGGCCGGGCACGTGCGTGTCGCGTACCTCGTGCACCGGCTCGACCGCGCCGCCGCCCGCGCGGATCGCGGCGAGGTCGGCGGCGCGGGCCTCGGCCAGGGTCTGGGTGTACAGCGGCGGGGTGCCGGCCGCCGCGCGGGCGGCCCGGTACGCCGCCACCTGCGGATGGACGCTCACGCGGGCCCTCCTCGGGTAAGGCGGCGCGGGCGGCGGGGGTCGCCCGCCGCCCGCGCCGGTGTCACAGGCCGAGCAGTCGCAGCGGTACGGCGTTCGCCAGCGCCTGGTTGCCGGCGTCGTTCGGGTGGATGTGGTCGCCCGAGTCGTACGCGGGCAGCAGCCGGCCCGGCTGCGCCGGATCGCGCAGCACCCGGTCGAAGTCGAGCAGCCCGTCGAACTCGCTGCTGCCGCGCAGCCACGCGTTCACCGCCTGCCGGGTGGCCTCCTTCTCCGGCGTCCACACCCCCGGGTTGCCGTGCCCCTCGTACGGGGTGAGCGTGGCGACGAGGCTGCGTAGGCCGCGCGCCTTCACCTGCTGGTTGACCTGCCGCAGCGAGGCGATGATCTGCTCGGCGGAGTCGCCCGACATCCAGACGTCGTTGATGCCCAGGTGGGTGATCACGGTCCGGGCGTCGGTCTGTGCGAAGACGTCCTCGTCGAGCCGGGCCAGGGCGTTGGGGCCGAGTTCGTGGTAGCCGGGGAAGCCGCCCGCCCCGGGCTCGGGGCCCTCGTGGTTGAGCCGGTTGCCGGCGAGGCTGAGGTTGAGCACCCCCGGGGTGCGTACGTCCGGGCGGGCGTCGATGAGCCGGTCGGCGAGCAGGTCGGGCCAGCGCTTGTTGGCGTTGACGGTGCTGCCGTTGCCGTCGGCGATGGAGTCGCCGAAGACCACCACCGAGCCGGGGCTGTGCCGGCGCTGCACGTCGATGCCCGACAGGAAGAACCAGCAGCAGTTCGGTCGGATCGTGAACCCGGCCCCGCCGGCGGCGGAGGTCAGATCGCTGGCGCCGATGAAGTTGGTCTGCCGGGACTGGCCGTGGAAGGTCACCGGCCCGGTGGGGGTCGGGAAGTGCACCGTCAGCACGAGGTCCTGCTGGTCGCCGACGGGCAGCGCGACGGGGTCGCTGACCAGCTCGGCGCCCCGGTTCATGGTGGCCGAGGTGGCGCCGCCGAAGGTCAGCGTCCGCAAGGTCGAGGGATCTATGTCGGACAGGTCGTCGGGGGTCGCGGTGTTCGGCTTCGCGACGGTGGCGCGGCCGACCCGGACGGCCTGCTCGCCGTAGGAGTTGCTGAGCCGGACCCGGAACCGCTCTCCGCCGACGGTGGCGTGCACGACCATCCGTACGCTCTGGTCGTTGAGGCCCGTGTTGGTCAGGCCGGTCGCGTTTCCCCTGGTGACCGCAGCGGCCCAGCTGCCCGCCCAGACCGTGCGCCGGTGGGACGCCCCGGTGTCCGCCGGACCGGCGCTGGCCACCATCGCCGGGGCGCCGGCGACGAGCAGGGTGGCCGCGGCCGTGATGACATGCCATCTCTTCGGAGTCGACATTGAACCTCCATCGTTGGCAGCCCAGGGCCGTCCGCTGACGGCACCGCCTGGACGATGGTCCAGAAACCTAGCCGTCCCGTTTCACGACCGTCAATCAACCTGATCGACGCGATCAAATGTCCTCCGGTCCGCCCGGAGCGCCGTTCAGGCTCTGTCCGGTGACAGTCGGTGGTACCTACGCTCACGGACGGCGGCGGTGCGCCCGCCCGGCCGCCGCGCCGTGCCGGGCCGCCCGGCACACGGCCACACTTCTGCGGCGAGGGGGCTGTCGGATGACCGACCGAGCGGAACGACGGGCCGGCTACGTGCACCGGGCGCTGGAGCTCTTCGCGGGCTTCGGCGACCGGGAGGCGCTGATCGGAAACGGACACCGGCTCAGCTACGCCGAGGTCGCCGCGCAGGTGCGTGGGCTGGCCGCGACGCTGCTCGGGCACGGCGTACGGCCGGGGCAGGCGGTGCTGCTCGCGCTCGGCAACCCCGTGGAGGGGCCGCTGGTGCAGCTCGCCCTGCACCTGCTGGGCTGCCGGACGATGTGGGTCGCCCCGGTGACGTCCCGCCGGGAGGTCGACGAGTTCGTCCGGCTGGCCCGTCCCGACGCGTTCGTCTTCGACGCCCGGGACCCGGCCGGGCAGGGCCCGGAGCTGGCCGCCGGGCTGTCCGGCGTACCCGTGCTCTGCCTCGGCCCGGGCGGCGCGGGCCCGGACCTCCTCGCCGCGGCGGAGCGCGCCGGGGCGGTCGAGCTGCCGGCCGACGTGCCGGCGCCGGAGTCGTTCCTGCAGACCAGCGGCACCACCGGCACGCCGAAGCTGGTGCACCACCGGGAGAGCTTCTACGCGCAGATCCTCGCCCTGGCCGCCGACTTCCGCGCCGCCGGGCACCGGCCGCTGCGACACCTGTCGCACTCGCCGATGTGGCTCGCCAGCGGCCAGATCACCACGCTGTTCAACCTCTTCACCGGCGGGGTGCTGTTCCCGCGCGACGGCTGGGACCCGGCGCGGTTCATCGGGACCGTCGACCGGGAGCGGATCAACTCGACCTTCGTCACGCCGCCGATGCTCTACGAGGTGCTCGACCACCCGGCCCTCGACGGCGCGGACTTCTCCGCCATGTCCATGTTCAACGTGGGCGCCGGGCCCGCCGCGCCCGCCCGGCTGCGCCAGGCGATCGCGCGCTTCGGCCCGGTGCTGCGGATCGTGTACGGCCTCAGCGAGGCCGTCGTCGTCACCGCCCTGCCGGGGCTGACCGACGACCCGGCGCGCCCGCAGCGGCTGCGCTCCTGCGGGCGCCCCTACGGCGACGTGCGCGTCGATATCCGCGCCGAGGACGGCACGGTGCTGCCGCCCGGTGAGAACGGCGAGGTGTGGGTGCACACCGGCCTGCGCTTCGCCGGCTACCACGGCCAGCCCGAACTGACCGCCGAGACGCTTGTCGACGGCTGGGTCCGCACCCGCGACGTCGGGCACCTCGACGCCGACGGCTACCTCTACCTCGTCGACCGGTTGCAGGACCGGATCCTCACCCGGCGGCGCAGCTGGCCGATCCACTGCCGCCCGATCGAGGACGTCCTGGCGGGACACCCGCAGGTGCGGGCGGCGGCGGTGATCGGCGTACCGGACGAGGCGGCCGGCGAACTGCCGTATGCCTACGTGGTGCCGGCGCCCGGCGCGACGGTGACCGCCGGGGAGCTGATCGACCTGGTGACCGCCGAACTCAGCGACACCTGGGCGCCGGGCGGGGTGGAGTTCGTCGACCGGCTGCCGCTCAACCGCTCGGCCAAGGTGGACAAGCGCGCGCTGCGGACCCGGTACGCCGCGGGCCACCCGTCGTCGGTCGAGCACCCGGAGGCGTCGATCGGCAGCCTGGCGTGACCCCCCGGCGGGAACTGACCGTCCTGGTCGCCGCCGACCTGATCTCCAACCTGGGCAGCCGGATATCGGTGGTGGCCCTGCCCTGGCTGGTGCTGGAGACCACCGGCAGCCCGGCGAAGATGGGCGCGGTGGCCGCCGCCGAGACGCTGCCCTACCTGCTCTCCAGCGCCCTCGGCACGCCCTGGGCGGACCGGATCGGCCTGCGCCGGACCGCCATCCTGGCCGACGCCGGCAGCGCGGGGCTGATGGTGGCGGTGGCCCTCACCCCGCGGCTCGGCTTCGGCGCGCTGCTCGCGCTGGTCGCCCTGGTGGGCGCGCTGCGCGGCGTCGGCGACCGGGTCAAGCAGGCGATGTTCCGCCCGGTCGCCGAGGCCGCCGGGGTGCGGCTGATCCGGCTGACCTCCGTCTACGACGGGCTGGGCCGGCTGGTCACCCTGCTCGGCGCGGGGCTTGGCGGCCTGCTCGTCTGGTGGTTCGGGGTGACGCAGGCGCTGCTCATCGACGCCGCCAGCTTCGCCGCCTGCGCCCTGCTGGTCGGCCTGCTGGTCCGGCCGCCGGCCGCTGCGACGGGACCGGCGGCGCCGGAGGGCTACCTGCGCGCGCTCGCGGGCGGGTTCCGCCACCTGGGCCGCGACCGGATGCTGCTGACCATGCTGCTGGTGATCTCGGCGCTGAACATGGCGGTCAACGCGAGCATCGCGGTCTACATCCCGCTCTGGGTGGCCGACGTGCTGCGCGGCCCCGCCGGGCTGGGCCTGCTGCTCGGGGCGTTCTCGGCCGGCGCGCTGCTGGGCAACCTGCTGTTCACGGCGTACGCTCCCCGGCTGCCCCGGTACCTGACCTTCGTGGTCGGCGCGGCGCTCGGCGGCGCCCCGCGCCTGCTGGTCCTGGCGCTGAGCGAGGAGCTGGCGGTGGTGCTGGCGGTGACGTTCGCCTCCGGCATCGGCATCGCGGCGGTGAACCCGCTGCTCGGGGTGGCGATCTACGAGCGGGTGCCGGCCGCCTTGCAGACCCGGGTGATCGGGCTGGCCGGGTCGCTGGCGTTCGCGGGCCTGCCGCTGGGCGCGCTGCTGGGCGGCTGGTCGGCCACCGCGCTCGGCCTCGCCCCCGCCCTGCTGGTCATGGCGGCGTTCTCCCTCGTGGTCACCCTGCTGCCGCTGGTGCCCGGCCTGCGGCCACGGTCGACGGCGGCGCCGGCCGAGCGGGCGCCGGGTGTCGTGGGCCGGGCGTAGGGTCGGGCCACGGCCACCTGGGAGGACGTACGCCGGAACGCGTGGGTCTGCCGGAGACGGGCGAGCACCCGGCCTACCAGGGGGCGCCGGCGTGGAGGCGGTCACTCCGCCGGGGAGGCACCGCCGAGGCCCGCTCGGCCTGTCGCCACGTCCGGTGCCGGTGGCCCGCGCCGGCTACGCAAGCCAGGCAGATCGCGGCGGCTGCGACGAGCGTGAGGCGTTCGCCGAAGTGGACGATGGCGGAGCCGAGCGGGATCGCCAGCGCGACGGGGCCGAACATCGCGGTGTTGGCAGTGCCGGACACCCGGCCGAGCATCGCTGTCGGCGTGTGCGTCTGCACCGCGGTCACCGCGGCGACGAGGGCCCAGGGCAGGCCGATGCCGGCGACGACGGAGGCGGTAACCGTGCCGGGCCACCAGGGCAGGCAGCGCACCAGGCAACTCACGGCGAAGAGCGTCGTGCCGGCCACGCCCACGGTGACCGGGCTCGACCGCGCGAGGAGCCGGCCGACGACGAGGCCGCCGACGACGGACCCGGCCCCCTGCGCGCTGAGCAGCACGCCGAGGAACGTCGTCGGTAGGCCCAACCCGGTGGTGACGATCGCGTAGTTGGCAGCGGTGGTGAAGCCGGACATGGCGATCGACACGGCGGCGAGCACGACGGTGACACGCAGCGCCCGATGCGCGAAGAGGACGGCGAGTCCCGCGCGTACGCCGCGAGGCCGGTCGGCCGGCCGGACGGGTGGCAGCCGCTTCAGCCGTACGGCCGCGTACAGGACGGCGACCAGGACCGGCGCCGCCGCGCTGAGCAGGACGACGGCGTGGCCCCCGCGCCACGCGTAGAGGCCCGCGCCGACCAGGGGCGCCACGAGCTTCATGCCCTCCTGGGCGCTCGAACGCCAGCCGTTGACGTTTCCGAGTTCCGTGGGCGACAGCGCGGAGGGCAGCAGCGCCGACTCGCCCGCGTCGATCAGCACATAGCTGAGGCCGTAGGCGCAGGACACCAGGAAGATGAGCCACGTCTGGTCCGGCCCTCGTACCGCGAGGAGACTGAGCAGTACGGCGGACAACGCGAGGTTGACGGCCATGACCAGCGGTCGCCTCGGCGCCCGGTCGAGCAGAGCTCCCAGCCAGGGGCCGCCGAGGACCGGGGCGTACACGCAGAGGCCGGCGAGGGCCGCGAGACTGACGGAGCCTGTGAGGTCCAGGATCCAGATCCCGGCGACCAGTGACATGGCGCTGCTGCCGAAGCCCGACAGCAGCGAGATCGCGATGAACAGCGTGGCGTTGCGGCGCACGGGTCCTCCAAGGTTGAGTCATGTCGGCTCAAATCCTCAACCTTGAGTGAGACCCAGGCAATACTGCCGCAACTCGTCAATATGTCGTTGACAGCAGGTCGTCCAGAGTCGACGCGGCGGCCCGCACCGGTGCCGGCAACCGTCCACCTTCCATGTCGGGCAGGTCGGCCAGGTCGGCCGCGAGGAGCGACGCCAGCGCGTACAGCGAGCCCGGACCGGCGTCCAGGGCCGCCTCGGCGGTCCTCCTCACGAGAGCCGCGCGCCGGAACCGCGCATCCCACCGCCGGTCCGCGTCGATCCAGCGCTGGAGGTCGAAGACCGCGCCCCGGATCGCCGCGATCCGGGCCGAGTATCCGAGATCCCGTTCCTGCCGCCGCGACCGCCGCGCGGCCACCAGGCGCTGCCGGCGCTGCTCCGCGGCCTGCCGACTGCCCAAGCCGAGCGCGGCGGCGATCTGAGCCCACGTCGCACCCAGGTGACGCGCGCGGTCGATCAGCTCCAGCTCCCGCTCGTCCAGCCGCGCGCGGTCGGCCGTGACGGTGGACAGCTCGCTCAGCTCGGGGGTCACATGTCAACGCTACATTGACACGCGGACCGCGCGTCGTCCGTGGCAGCCGGGCACCGGAAGCCGACCGACTGTAGCGTCGCATCAGTCCGCCCGGCCCTTCTCCGGCTCCCGGACGTCGGCTAGCGTGCCGGCATGCCATCGACGTTGGCCGAGGCGACGGATCCGTGGTGCCTGCGCGACGGGGAGAGCGCGGCGCTGCTGCGCGACCACCCGTGGCGGCGCTTCGCGGTGCTGGGCGACAGCGTGGCCGAGGGGCTCTGCGAGCCCGTCGACGGCTATCCCGACGTGCAGTGGGCGGACCGGATCGCCGCCGAGCTGCGCGCCGTCCGGCCGGAGCTGGCGTACCTCAATCTGGGCCTGCGGGGGTTGCGGGCGCACGAGGTGCGCGCCGCCCAGCTCGCCCCGGCGCTGGCGTTCCGCCCCGACCTGGCGCTGGTGGTCTGCGGCGGCAACGACGCCTTCACGCGGGGGTACGACGCCGACGCGGTCGACGCCGAACTGACCGCCATGATCGAGGCGCTACAGGCCGCCGGGGCGGACGTGATCACCGTCGGGATGTTCGACGTCTCGCTCAGCCCCGCCGTGCCCGAGCGGCACCGCGCCGGCCTCGGCGAGCGGATGCGGCGGCTCTCGGCGCACACCGGGGCCCTCGCGGAACGGCACGGCACCCTGCACGTGCGGCTCACCGACCACCCGCTCACCGCCGACCCGACGATGTACAGCAGCGACGGCCGGCACGGCAGCGCCCGCAGCGACGCGGTCGCCGCCGCCGAGACCGTCCGCCGCCTCGGCGCCCACCTCGCGCCCTGACCCGGCGTCGACCAGCCGGTGACGCGGCTCAGCGGTGCTGGACCCACACGTTCGGCTCGATGTAGGTGCCCTGGTCGCGGTCGAGGTCCACGCGCAGCAGGCTGAGACCGTCGGGGATGACGTAGTCCCCGCTGTCGGGGAAGACCAGGCCGGTCCACTGCTGCCACTCGGCGACGGTGCCGGTCATCGTCTGCGACCGGGGCGCCATGGCGATCAGCCCGGCCCCGAGCCGCCAGTGGGTGCGCAGCCAGGGATCGAGCGGGGAGCCGTCCTCCCGGGTCCAGGTGGCGAACCGCTCGATCGGGGTCAGCGGGTAACGCGCCTTGAGGGTGGGCCGCACCGGGGCGATCACCCGCGACCAACCGCGCTGCTCGGCCACCGACCGCAGCGCCGTGAGCAGGTCGCCGGCCAGGCCCTGGCCACGCAGGTCGGAACGCACCTGGGCGGCCATCACCACGAGGGTGTCGGGGGCCTCGTCGCGGTCGTGGCCGGTGACCGCGCGGCGCAGGGAGTCGGTGTAGCCCTCGGGCAGGTGCGCCGGGTCGCCGTCCCAGCGGAGCGGCACCGCCCACCCTGCGGCGACGAGGTCGCCGTCGCCGTCGAGCAGCACGAGTTCCAGGTCGGCGAACACCTCCCGCACCCGGCCGAGGTACCGGCCGACCTGCCGGTCGGCCGTGATGAACGCCGGCCAGCCGCCCGCGAACAGCCGGTCCATCTGGTCACCCGGGCGCGGCCGTGCCCGCAGCGGCTCCACGACGGTACGCATGGACGCCTTCCTACCAGGACGGTCTCCGGTCGCACCACGTCAATAAGTCGGCGCGGCGATCGGCAGCCCGACGCTGCCGGCATCGACGCGGAACCGTCGGCGGGCCATCAGATGTCGGTCTTCCGCGAGCCGACCTGGACGTAGTCGCGGTAGGTGAGGGCGATCAGGTCCGCTTCCAGGTGGTCGCGGTCGGCGTCGTCGAGGATGGCGCCCCACAGGGGTGCGCTGTTGCTGCCGTCGGCGGCGGCGATGACCATGCGGACGATCGTGGGTTCGAGGCCGTCGTCGAGGAGAGCCTCCCGCCACTGTTGCGCGTCCTGCTGTGCGAGCGCATCCAGGCCGGGTTCGAACATGAGATGCGCGGCGAGGGCGATGTGGTCACGTAGCCCGGTGAGGTCGCCGGCGTGGGCGAAGCTCACGCGGATGTACGCCCTCGTGAGCCTGCCCGGCATTCCTTCCTCCTCCTCGGTCGCGGCCTGTTCGACGTCGTGTCGGAACTGGCCCATCAGATGGTTGGCCAGACCGCTGAGGAGTTCTTCCTTGTTCGGGAAGTGGTAGAGCAGACCGCCCTTGGACACGCCGGCTGCCTCGGCGATGTCCGAGACGGGCACCGCGGTGCCATGCCTGCTGATGAGACGCGCGGCAGCGTCCAGGATGAGCCGTCTTGTCTCGGCTGCGCTACGCCCAGCGGTCCGTGCCACGATGACGTCCTTCCTCCCCGGTACGAACCCGGGGTGTCAGTGCTCCGCTGGCGCAGCGTCCCTGTCGTTCGGGATGAGCGTGAAGGCCACGATCGCGGCGATCACCATGACCGCGCTCGCGATCAGGGTAGTTGCCTGCATGGCGGACACGAACGCCTCCTGCGCGGCCTCCAGCGCCGCGCTGCCGGGCTCCAGGACCGTGTCGGCCGCCGCCAACGAGTCCTCGGCCCGGATCGCAACCCCGTCGGCGACACCTGCGGGGAGGGTGAGGTGGAAGCGGTAGAGCACGGTGATGACGGAGCCCAGGATGGCGATGCCGAGGGCGACGCCGAGCTCGTAGGCGGTCTCCGCGACCGACGCCGCCGCGCCGGCCTTGGCCGGGCGGACCGCGGACACCACGGCGTCGACGCTGAGGGTCTCGGCCACGCCGATCCCCAGGCCCAGCGGGACCACGGCGAGCAGCACCCAGCCCAGTTGCTCACTGCCTTCCAGCGCGGCCAGGATCGCCAGTCCGACAGCCCCGGTCAGCAGGGCGACGGCGATGGCTCGTCCCCGCCCGAGCCTGGTGAGAAGGAACCCGACGGCCGCGACCGCAGCCATCGCCGCTACCGCCGCGGGCAGTTGCGCCAGTCCCGCCCGCAGGGGACTGAGTTCGCGGGCGAGTTGGAGGTACTGGGAGAAGAAGAACAGGACGCCGCTGAGGGCGAACACGGAGATGAAGTTCACCAGCACCGCCCCGCTGAACGCCGGATTGCGGAACAGGTCCACCTCGATCATCGGCGAGTCGACCCGCCGCTGACGGCGCAGAAACAGCACCCCGCCGACCACGCTCGCCACGATCGCGACGGCGGCGGTGACGCCGAACGTGCCTCCGGTGAGCTTCTTGACCGTGTACACGAACGGGATGATCGTCAGCATCGACAACCCGCTGGAGATCAGGTCGAACCGGCCGGGGGCAGGGTTGCGGGACTCGGGCAGGAGCCATCCGCCGACGATCAGCACGAGCAGCATCACCGGGAGGTTGATCAGGAACACCGAGCCCCACCAGAAGTGCTCCAGCAGCGCCCCGCCCACCAGCGGGCCGAGCGCGATGCCACTCGCCGCCGCGGCCGACCAGATCGCGATCGCCCGCGTCCGCTCGATCTGATCGGTGAAGATGTTCCGGATCAACGACAGCGTCGAGGGCATGATCGTCGCACCCGCCACGCCCAACAGCAGACGAGCCGCGATCAACGCCTCCGCCGAGGGAGCGAACGCCGCCAGCGCCGAGGCGAGTCCGAAAGCGGCCGCACCGACGAGCAACAACCGCTTCCGCCCGATCCGGTCGGCCAGGTTCCCCATCGTCACCAGCAGACCGGCCAGGGCCAGGGAGTAGATGTCCCCGATCCACAGCACCTGCGTCGCCGTCGGCGACAACTCCGCGGTCAGCGACGGCACCGCCAGGTAGAGCACCGTGGCATCGATCGCCAGCAACGACACGGCGCCAACCAGCACGGCCAGCGACGCCCAGCGACGCGTGGGGCTCAACGCCGCACTCATCCGCATCTCCCTAGAACTAAACCGTCCCGCCGGTACAGTTTTACCAGGGAGGAGACCGGAACGACGAACCGCCCGGCTGGTGCAGGCGTACCGGATCACCGCGTCGGTGCTGGTGAGACTCGCCGAGTCCGACGTGGCGCGGCTGGCCGCCGACCGGGCCGTGGCGGTGACTCCGAGGTGGCGCGCGGCGGCCCGGCGCCGGCCGGCGTGGCGCACCTGGCCGCCCTGGCGGGCCTGACCCGGTGACCGCGCCGACCGGGACCGTCCGACGACGCCGTCCCCCGTTGCGTCGACGTCGTCGACGGGCGGTGCCGCTCGCGACGGCGGATCACTCCCAGCGGAAGTAGCGGGCCGCGAACCCGCCAAGCACCACGGTGAACGCCGCCATCACGGCCAGGTGCAGCAGCGTGGGCCAGGAGCCCGCCCAGGCGTCCTGCACGGCCTGGGACGCGGCGCCCAGCGGGGTGAAGTCGGCGATCTTCCGCACCAGGTCGGGCATCAGCGGCCCCGGCGTCCACACCCCGGCGAAGAACATCATCGGGAAGTAGATCAGCTGGCCGACCCCCGACGAGGCCCGGGCGCTCGGCGTGACCGCCGCCACGAGCAGCGCGACGGCGCACATCGCGCTCGACCCGAGCGTGAACGCCAGCACGAAGCCGACCACGTTGCCGGGCGGGGAGACGTCGAAGACGGTCGCCGCCACCAGCCAGGCCAGGCCGCAGGCGACGAGCAGTGCGGCGACGTTCACGGCCACCTGCGCGACGAGCAACGCCATCGGCGAGACCGGGGTGGTCGACAGCCGGCGCAGGACGCCCCGCTCGCGGTAGCTGGCCACCACGGCCACCAGCGTCACCATCGTCACCGTCGCGATGGCCAACGTCATGGTGATCGGCAGGTAGATCTCCACGGGACGCCGGCCGCCCAGTTCCTCCGACGGGTCGCGGGTCCCCGGCATGGCCAGGCCGAGCACCAGGATCAGCAGGGCCGGGAACGCGATGGCGAAGAACGTACCGACCGGATCCCGGAGGAACAGCTTCGCCTCGACGCGGACGATCTTGGCAAGGGCGGTCATCAGAGGCTCCTGGCAGAGGTGAGGGAGAGGATCGCGTCCTCGAGGGTGGGCCGTTCGACGCCGGGCACCTGGGCACCCGCGATCAGGTTGCGGGGAGTGTCGACGGCGACGACCCGGCCGGCCACGACCACCGCCAACCGGTCACAGAGGCGCTCCGCCTCGTCCATGAAGTGGGTCACCAGCACGACCGTGACGCCACGGTCCCGGACCTGCCGGACCAGCTCCCACGTGTCCCGCCGCGCCTGCGGGTCCAGGCCCGTGGTCAGCTCGTCCAGGATCGCCACCGACGGGTTGCCGACCAGGGCGAGCGCGATCGACAGCCGCTGCTTCTGGCCGCCGGAGAGCTTCGCGAACACCGTGTTCCGTTTGGCGGCCAGGCCCAGCTCGTCCATCAGCTCCCGCCAGTCGGCCGGGTGCGGATAGAACGAGCTGTAGAGGTCGAGCGCCTCCCACACCTTGATCCGGTCCGGCAGCTGGCTCTCCTGGAGTTGGATGCCCAGCTTCCGCCGCACCGCCGCGCGGTCCCGGTACGGGTCCAGCCCCAGCACCCGTACCGTCCCCGAATCCGGGGTCCGGAGCCCCTCGACGCACTCCACGGTGGTGGTCTTACCGGCGCCGTTCGGGCCGACCAGCCCGAAGATCTCACCCTCCTCCACGCTCAACGACACGTCGGCGACGGCCACCTGGTCGCCGTACTGCTTGCGGAGGTTGCGCACCTCGATGACTGACATGCCGGCAACGCTAGGAATCTCCTCGGCCGCGGATAATGGGTCCAGCCGCCCGATGGGGGTGTACCCAGCCCCACCCCTGGTCGGTAGCCTGCCCCGATGCGGTGGCGGTCGGTGCGGCGAAGACTCGACCCGTGACCCGCTTCGTGCTCGCCGTACCGCGCTGCGTCGCCCTGGTCGTCCTGGTCGCGGCCGGGTTCGCCTACGGGTACCTCCTCGTGGTCGCCGCCACCCTGGTGATCCCCTACCCGCTCGTCCTCTCCGGCCAGTTCCGGCTGACCGCGCTGGCCCGCCGGCTCGCCCGCGCCTGGGCCGGAGCGGACCTCCCCGAGCCCGTACGGTCGCCACCACCCGCACCGCACCGGCGCGCGGACGGCTGGTACGTCCACGGGGACACGGTGTTCAGGTCGCCCCGGGTGCCGGCGTTCCTGCTCACGCTGGACCACCACGCGAAGGACCCGACGCTCGGCCGGGAATGGGCGTGGCTGATGCTCACCCCGGTCACCGGCGCGGTCCCGATCCTGGTGCCACCCGCGCTGATCGCGGCCGGCGGGTTCCTGCTCGCGTCGCCCCCCTGGCCGCCCGCGTGGTCGGTGCCGGTGGCCGCCGTGGCCGTCGTGGCCGCGTTCCTGCTCGCGCCGGGCGCGCTGCGGGCGTACGGGCTGTGGGCCGGCGTGCTGCTGGGGAGCGGCGAGCCGCCGCGGACGGCGGTCGGACGCTGGGTCACCCGGGCGTCGGCCGCGACCTGGCGGACGGCCGGCCTGGCCGGGCTGTCCCTCGCCGCGTTCGGCGGCCTGCTGCTCAACCTGCTCACCGCCGCCGTGTCGTGGGGTGGGCTGCTGCCGTACACCCTGCCGGCCACACGGTCGGTGGTGGAGCTCTACCGACGCCACGTCCGCCGGTGGACGGGCGCCGACCTACCCGCGCCGTACCGGCCGTACCCGCCGCCGCCCAGCCCCGGCGAGGACGGCAACTACCGGGTCGGGCGGGTCCTCTACACCGATGTCGTGGCGGCCGTCCAGGGTCAGCGGCCGGGGTGGCTGCTCGGCGACCCGGCCACCTGGCGGGACCAGCTGTGGGCACTGGGCTCGCTCGTCCTGGCCCCGCTCTCGTTCGTTCCGGCGGTCCTGGTCGGCTTCGGGTTCTACGCCCTGTTCTGCCAGCCGCTGACCTGGGCGAGCTGGGCGGTGCCGATCGGCCTGTCCACCGGCTACTGGGTCACCCCGTTCTACCTGTGGTTCGGCTTCGAGCACGTCGGCCTCGTCGGGTCGTGGTTACCGGACTGGGCGAGCATGCCCCTCGGGCTGGCCATGGCGTTGCTCGGGCTCGGCCTGGCCGGGCCGCTGATGAGGCTGCGACTGGCGTGGGACCGGCTCCTGCTCACCCCCACGGCGGCCGCCGTGCTCGCCTCGCGGGTCGCGCACCTCGCCACCACCCGGGCCGACGCCGTCGACGTGCAGGCGGCCGAGCTGCGCCGCATCGAACGCGACCTGCACGACGGCGCCCAGGCTCGGCTCATCGCCGTCGGGCTCGGCCTGGCCGCCGTCGCGCGGCTCATGGAGACCGACCCGGCGCGGGCGCGGCTGGTGCTGGCGCAGGCGCAGGAGACGTCCGCCGCCGCGCTGGCAGAGCTGCGCGACCTGGTACGCGGCATCCATCCGCCGGTGCTGGCCGAACGCGGACTCGGTGACGCGATCCGGGCGATCGCGCTCGACACCCCGCTGCCGGTGGACGTGGACGTCGACCTGCCCGGCCGGCTCGACGCGCCGGTCGAGTCGGCGGCCTACTTCGTCACCTGCGAGGCCCTCACCAACGCGGCCCGCTGCGCGGCCCACATCTCCGTCTCGCTGTCGTACCGCGACGGGGTGCTCCGGGTGGTGGTGGCCGACGACGGTCCCGGCGGGGCCGACCCGGCCGCGGGGACCGGGCTGCGCGGCGTCCGACGGCGGCTCGCTACATTCGACGGAACCCTGACCCTGCACAGTCCGCCCGGCGGACCCACCGTCGTCACCATGGAGATCCCGTGCGCGTCGTCCTCGCCGAAGACCTCCACATCCTGAGAGACGGGCTGGTCCTGCTCCTCGAGAGCCACGGCTTCACCATCGCCGAGGCCGTCGGCGACGGGCCGTCCCTACGCACCGCCCTGGCCCGGCACCGGCCCGACGTGGCCATCGTCGACGTGCGGCTGCCGCCGACCTTCACCGACGAGGGCCTCCAGGCGGCGCTGGCCGCCCGGCGGGACGTCCCCGGCCTGCCGGTGCTGGTGCTGTCCCAGCACGTCGAGCAGCTCTACGCCCGGGAGCTGCTGGCCGACGGGGCCGGCGCGGTCGGCTACCTGCTCAAGGACCGCGTCCTGAACGCCGACCAGTTCATCGACGCCGTGCGCCGCGTCGCGGCGGGCGGCACCGCGATGGACCCCGAGGTGATCGCCAAGCTGCTGGCGGCCAGCGGCACCGCCTCGCCCCTGGCCCGCCTCACGCCGCGCGAGCGGGACGTCCTCGAACTCATGGCCCAGGGGCGTTCCAACGCCGCCATCTCGCAACGGCTGTTCCTCAGCGAGAGCGCCGTGGGCAAGCACACCGCGAGCATCTTCGGCAAGCTGCGCCTCCCCCCGTCGTCCGACGACAACCGCCGCGTCCTCGCCGTCCTCGCGTACCTCAACGACGCCTGACCTCCGCGCTCCCCGGCGTGGAGCCGCCACCGAGACAGTCGCGGCCGGCGCCACCGCACGCCCGCGCGGCCCGCGCCACCGCCGACGCTGGCGGCACGGCTCCGGCGGGCCGACCATGCGGATGGCCCGGCATGACAGGCGTCGATAGGATGCTCTCCGTGACGACGCCGCTACCTCGCCCCGGCACGGCACGGACGGCAGCAGAGTTCGTCGCCCGGCTGCGCGGCGTCAAGGCGTGGTCCCGGCTCTCCTACCGGGCGCTGGAGCGGCGGGCGCGCAGGACCGGGGACCAGCTGCCGGCGAGCACCGTCGCGACCTCGCTCAACCGGGTCTCGCTGCCGTCGGAGGAGGTGGTCGCCGCCCTGGTGCGGGCCTGCGGCGGCGATCCGGCGGCGGTACGGGAGTGGGTGGAAGCCCGCCGCGCGTTGACCCTGCCCGACCACTTCGTGTCGGCCGTGGGCACACCGGGACAGAATCCCGACCCGTCCGCCGAGCCGGGAGCCGCGTCCCCGGCGGCACCCGCCGGGGACGAGCCGGACAGGCACGCCGGCCTCCGCCCGGACGGGCCGGCCGCGCGGCAGGTGGCCCCCTGTCTCCTGCCACCGGACCTGCCGTTGTTCGTCGGTCGGGACAGCGAGCTGTCCGAGACGCGTCGGCTGCTGGACCTGGCCGCCTCCGGGCCGGTGACCATGCTGGTCAGCGGGCCGGCCGGCGTCGGCAAGACCGCCTTCGCGGTACGCCTCGGGCACCTGCTCGCCGCGCAGTTTCCGGACGGCCAGCTCTACATCGACCTGGGCGGGTTCGGCGACGAGCCGCTGGAGCCGAGCACGGTCCTCGGCGCCTTCCTGCGCGCGCTCGGCGTGCGCGGAGGCACGGTGCCGTCGGACCTGATGAGCCGGATCCACCTCTACCGCACCCTGCTTGCACAGCGGCGGATGCTCATCATCCTGGACAACGCGGCGAGCACCCGGCAGGTCACCGACCTGCTGCCGAACGGCGGTCGGTGCGCCGCCATCGTCACCAGCCGCACCACGCTGGCGGACCTCGGCAGCCGCCGGCTGTCCCTGGGCACCCTCGACCAGGCCGCAGGGCTTGCGCTGCTGGGTGAGATGTTGGGTCGCGAGCGGGCCGCCGCGGAGCCCGCCGCGGCCCGGTTCATCGTGCAGACCTGCGGCGGTCTGCCCCTCGCGGTGTGGGTGGCCGGGGCGCGCCTGGCCGCCCGACCGCATTGGCCGCTGACCAGGGTCGCCCAGGCGCTCGCCGACGAGCAGCGCAGGCTCGACGAACTGGCCGTCGGTGACGTCGCCGTACGGGCCAGCCTCGAACTCACCTACCGGGGAATGACCCCGACGGCGCAGCGGGCCCTGCTGATGCTCAGCCTGTCGCCCGGGCCGGACTTCGCCACGTGGACGCTGGCCGCACTGCTCGACACCACCCTCTCCGACGCGGAAGCCGTCCTCGACGACCTGGTGGAGGTGCACCTGGTCGAGATCGGGGCGGTCGGTGCCAGCGGATTCCGCTACCGCCTGCACGACCTCGTGCGCCTGCTCGGCCGGGAACTGCTGGAGCGGGAGGTGCCACGGCAGAGCCGGACGGAGGCGCTCACCCGGCTGCTCAGCGCGAGCCTGCAGCTGACCGACCTGACCGCGGACGCCCTGAAGGCGGACTTCCAGGGCAGTCCACCGGCCCACCTGGTGTCCTGGCGGCTCCCGGCGGCGGACACCGACCAGTTCGTCGCCGATCCGGTGGCCTGGTTCGACGACGAGCGCCGCTTCCTCACCGCCCTGGTCGACCAGGCGCTCGACGACGCCGGGAGCGGACCGGCCGCCGGGCCAACCGCCGGACTCGCCGCCGGGCTGGCCGCCGGGCTGACCACGTTCTTCCAGGTCCGCAGCCACTTCGACGAGTGGGAACGGCTCCAGGGCCGGGCGCTCAAGGTCGCGCTGCACGCCGCGGACCAGCGCAGCGCCGCCGCGCTCCACCGCTGCCTCGGCGAGCTCACCACCGTCCTGGACCGGTACCCGGAGGCGCTGGGCCACTTCGAACAGGCCCTGCTGCTCGCCCACGGTGAGGACCCCGCCTTCCTGGCCAGCGCCACCGCCGGCCTGGCGTACGTGCACCGGCTGCTCGGCCAGTACGACCCGGCGGTGCGTCACTTCGAGGAGGCCGTCGAGCTGGCTCGGGCCACCGGCAACGTGAACTGCCTCGTCTACGCCACCAACGGCATCGGCGTCATCGACCTGGAACAGGGACGGGTCGACGCCGCCCGGCAACGGTTCGAGGAGTGTCTGGGGGTGAGCCGGGCCGCCAGCTACCGGCCCGGTGAGGCCCAGGCGTTGCGGTGCCTGGGGCAGAGCCACCGCGCCCTCGGCGCGTACCCGGTCGCCGCCGACTGCTTCCGACGGGCCGCCGCGATCAGCGAGGACCTCGGCGACCGGCTCTCCGCGACCCACGCCAACTGCTGGCTCGGCGACGTCCTCGCCCGCCAGGGCGAGCACGTCGAGGGACGTCGACTGCTGGCGCGGAGCCTGTGGACCTACCGCGAGTTCGGCAACCTGTGGGGCGAGGCAGCGGCGGCGTACGCGCTGGCGGAGGCGCAGCTCGCCGCCGGCCGCCCGGTGCAGGCCCGCCGGCGAGCGGAGGCCGCCGTGGACCTGTGGCGGCGGGTGGGCTCGCGGAATTGGCTGGCCATCGGCCTCGACACCCTTGCCGAGGCGCACCGCCTGGCGGGGGACCCGGCCGCCTCGGCCCGGATCCGCGCCGAGGCGTCGGCCGTCCGGGCCGCCCGGACGTAGCCGGGACGGCTCGGCCCGGACGGCTCAGACGTAGCCCGGCCGGCTCGGCCCGGACCGGCTCAGACGTAGCCCGGTCGGCTCGGCCCAGGACGGCTCAGGCGAGCTGGTCCAGCGCCCGGGTGGTGTTGTGCGCGACGATGTCGAGCATGCCGGCCCGGTCGGGGAAGTCGCCGTCGAGCAGGCGCAGCGGGCCCGCCACCAACGAGAGGTAGGTCGCGAGCCGGTAGAGGCGCAGCCGGTCCTCGTCGAGACCGGGCACGGCCAGCGCCGGATAGTCGTCGCCGAAGCGCAGCTCGAGGAAGGCGTGCTCCCACTCGACGTCGAAAAACATGGTGCCCTCGATGTCGACGAGCACCGGGCGGTCCCGGTCGTCGACCAGCACGTGGTCCGGGCCCAGTTCGCCGTGGATCAGTCCATGGCGGGAGCGGGGCGCCACGGCGGCGTACCGCTCGGCCAGGGCGTCAGCGAGGCGGTCCCGCACGGCCGCGACCCGCTCGACCCGGGCGGCGGCCTCGGTCAGGTCGCGCAGCGCCCGGTCGAGGACGAGCCGCTCCACCGGCCGCCCCGCCGTCGGAGTGTCGAACCCCGGGCGGCCGTACCGGTCGCGATGCCGGGCGTGCATGTTCCGGACGGCGTCGCCCAGCCGAGCCAGCACCGACCCGGCGCGGCGCGGGTCGCGCCGGCGCAGGTCGTGCAGGGTGCCGCCCCGGACGTGCTCCACCACGGCCACCTCGCCCGGCAGCAGAGTCGCGGTGGGGCGCAGCAGGAGCCGGGGCACCCGCACCCCGGCGGCGGTGAGCTCCCGGTGCGCCGCGGTGAACAGGCCGGCCCCGGTGGCGTGCCCGAACGGGTCGTCGGGTGCCGCTGCCGCCGCCGGCCAGTAGTCCTCCCCCGGGTGCCAGACGTAGGCGACGCCGGTGGACCCGTCGTCTAGGGTCAGCCGGTAGACGCCCTTCTTCGTGCCGCCGGTCAGCCGCCGCACCGAGACCAGCGCCCGCCCCCGCCCGAACGCCGCCCGCGCCACCGGCAGCAGCTCGTCGACCGTCAGCCCCACCCGCGCGCCACCCACCCGGCTATCCTGCCCGGCGGGCTCCCGCGGCGGGAGATCAGGCGGCAGGCGTCCCGCCCCCGCCGCGCACCGCGACCACGCGGCGGCGCCGGGCGAGGAGCAACAAGACTCCGCCGCCCACCACCAGGGCGAGACCGGTTCCCGCGACCAGTCCGACCCGTGGCCCGGTGATCGGCAGGTCGCCCCCGCCGCCGCCATCGCCATCGCCGCCGCCATCGCCGCCGTCGTCGTCCCCGGCACCGCCCTTTGCCGCTACCAGGACCGCGAACCCGTCCCGGTTGTCGCTGTCGTCCACGTCCGCCGCCGGCACGGCGACGGCGTTCGCCGGCAGCTCGGTGCGCGGCAGACCGGAGCGGCCGTCCGTCCACGCCGTCAGGCCCTCGACCTGCACCGTCCCGCCCGCCAACGTGACGGGTGCCTTCGTGGCGGCCGCCACCGTCACCAGATCGTGCAACTCGACGGCGGAGTGACTGCCGTCGGTCGGGTCGGTGTCCTGGCCGGCCGGAATCAGCGCGAGCGTGTCGTAGGTGCAGACGGCGGACCGCCGGTCGCGAGCGACGACGCACTCCTTCGGCGGTCGGGTGAACGTCACCGCCTCGGGCAGGCGCAGCGTGACCTTGATGCCACCGACCGCCTTGCGGCCCTGGTTGACGATGCGGTACCGCACCGCGCCCGTCTCACCCGGCTGCAACGTCCCGGTGGGTTCGAGCCGGCCGCCCGCACCGATGTGTACCGACTGCTTCACGTCCGGCGCCACCACCGACAGATCGGCCTCGGGGTCGTCGACCAACCTGAGCGTGAACCACTTGGGGGCAGCGGTCTGCGTCGGCTCGTCGCCCCAGGCCATGCCGGCCTCGACGGAGAACCTGCCTTCGTAGGGCTGCTGGTTCTCCTGCACGTTGACGTCGAAGGGAAGATCCACCGTCTCGCCGGCTGCCGGCAGCAGCTCCGGAAGCGCGTTCGGACCGATCCGGCAGTACCAACCCGCGGCATCGCCGTCGCACTCGCCGGAGCCACCGCCCTCCGGCCACATCAGTGAGATCCCGTCCGGCCAGTCCTGCTCGCCAGGACGGACGTAGAAGATCGCCTCTCTCGGCGTCCTGTCGGTCAGATTGGTGAGCCTGAGGTGGATCCGCTTCTTCCCGACCCCCGACGGGACCGTCGTACCGGTCACGTCGAACGTGAACTTCGGATCCGCGTTCGCCGCCGCAGCGGGACCGCCGGGGACGGCCAGCCCGGCGAGGACGAGCAGCGTCACCGCCGCCGTGCGCGACAGCCATCGATGACCAAGACCCATGGCGGGCTCCTTCAGACAGGCGGCGATCGTCGTCGACGACCCCCAGTCAAACCGCTCACATCGACTCTTGCAAACGTCTGCGCGGCGCGGCGTGCGGGATCCGCCGGAACTCCGCACCCGGTCACCGGGGCGGGGCGGGGGCGAGCCGCCGCGCCGCGCGGCGTCAGTCGACCACCAGCAGGCCGGAGAGGAGGACGCCTCGGGCCAGGTTGAGCACGCCGTCGCAGCCGGGGAAGCCGGTACGGATGCAGGCGCCGGCGGCCCGGCGGCCGAACAGGTACGGGGCGATGCTGTACGGCACCTCGGCGGCGACCGTCTCGCCGGTCCCGATGTGCACGAAGTCCAGCCCGACGTCGTCGGCCTTCACGTACTCCTGAAGGATGAAGCCGCCCCGGTCGACGGCGCGGGTCAGCCCGTCGCGCCACGCGTCGGCGTCGGTCTCCCGGCCGATCAGCACGTCCATCCCCGCGGAGCCGTCGGCCGGCTTCGCCACCAGGCCGGCCCGGTCGGCGACCGCCCGGTCGAGCAGTTCCGCCGTCAGCGACCAGGTACGCGGCACGTACCGGTGGACGAGGTCCCGGTCGGCGGCCGGCAGCGTGTCGGCGTCCTCCCACAGCCAGGCGAAGGCCCGCTTGTTGGCGACCAGCCACGCCGCCGTCGACACCCACATCGGCACCGTGCCCGCCGCCAGCGCCGCCGCCAGGGCGTCGACCCCGGCGCTCGGGGTGACCCGGTTGGGCACGAAGAGCCGGAACACCCCGTCGACCGGGGCCCCGCCGGCGACGAGCCGTTTCCGGCCGTCCAGTGTGACCTCAGAGACCGGTACGACGACCAGGTCCATGCCGCACGCGGCGGCCCGCTCGACGACCGGCGACAGCAGCCGGATGAACCGCTGCGGGTCGTCGAGCCCCGGGTAGTCGGCGTCGAAGTCGATCAGCATGGCGACCCGGGCGCCCTCGGGCAGGCCGAGGCCGGTGCGGATCGCGGCGAACCGCCGGTCCACGGCCGAGGGTGCCGCCGCGAGGCGGACCCGGTCGGTGAGGCCGCGCCGCCGGTAGACGTCGACGAAGCGGCGCACGGTGGTGTCGGCGTCGAACGCGCCGCCGAGGCTGCTGTCGATGTTGTACTCGACGAACCGGGGCACCCCGTCGCTGAGCAGCACGTCCGGCCGGAACGCGTCGAGCAGCGCCTCGGTCAGCGGCTCGTCGTCGTCGAGCAGCCGGGTCTCGCCGTCGGACACGTTCAGCAGCCGGCGCAGCTCCCCCGCCGTGCCGGCCCGCCGCCGGCACGCCTCGAAGATGAGCTGGGCGAGGCGGTCGGAGACGGCGTTGAGCACACCGAGCGACGTCTCGTCCATCACCGGCGGGCGGGCCAGCCGCCACTGCTCGTTGTACGTGGCCCGGCCGTCGAAGACCTCCCGCCAGGACTCGGCCCCGGCGGCCACCATCTCGGCGCGCACCGGCGCGGGCAGGTCGAGCCACGCCCGCGCGGCGGAGGGCCAGCGGTAGTCGACGTCGTCCACTCATCCCTCCTTCATGACGTGTCCGATGGCGGCCCGGAGCTGCTCACGGCTGGGCTGCACGGCCCGGTCCAGCGCCGGGGCGAACGGCAGCACCGCGCCGTCGGGGCGGGTGACGCGGCGCGGCGGCGCGACCAGCCGCACCCGCTCGACCATCGTCGCGATGATCTCCCCGGCGATGCCGCAGGAGCGGTTGGCGTCGTCCACCACCACCAGCCGCCCGGTGCGCCGCAGCGACTCGGCGAGGGCGTCCCAGTCGAACGGGTACAGCGTGCGCGGGTCGAACACCTCCACTGACACCTGGTCGGTGAGTTCCTCGGCGACCGCGAGGGCGTCGTGCACCAGGTGCCCGACCGCGACCACGGTCACGTCGTCGCCGGGCCGGTGCACCCGGGCGCGGCCCAGCGGCACCGGGGCGAGCGCGGCGAGGTCCACGTCGGCGCGGACGTCCAGCGCCCCGGCGGGGGCGAAGACCACCACCGGGTCGTCGCAGCGCACCGCCGACACCAGCAGCCCGTACGCGTCGGCCGGGGTGGCCGGCACGACGGTGGTCACCCCGACGTGGGCGAAGAGGCTGTACGGGTGGTCGGAGTGCTGACCCGCCCAGCCCGCCCGCGAGCCGGAGCCCGGCACCAGGTACGTGACCGGCACCGCGCACTGCCCGCCGGTCATCAGCGGGAACTTGTGCGCGTGGTTGACGATCTGCTCGAAGACCAGGAACAGCAGCGACGGGATCTGGAACTCCACCACCGGTCGCATCCCGGCCAGGGCCGCCCCGGTGGCGAAGCTGGTGAACGCCTGCTCCGACAGCGGGGTGTCGCGCACCCGGTCCGGGCCGAACCGCTTGGCCAGCCCTGCGGTGACGTTCGAGGCGGCCACCCGGATGTCCTCGCCGAGCAGGAACACCGACTCGTCGCGGGCCAGCTCGTCGGCGAGCGCCCGGGTGAGCGCCCTGCGGTAGGAGAGCCTGGGCATCTAGCCACCTCCGGTGCGCGCGGTAAGGCCGCTGGCGTACAGGTGCGCGAGGGCGTCGGCCGGGTCCGGCTCCGCGCTGGCGAGCGCGAACTCGACGGCCCGCGTCAACACCTCCTCCACCTCGGCGTCCACCCCGGCGCGTGCCTCGACGGGCAGCCGCGCGCCCTGGATGTCCACCGGGTCGCGGGACCGGCCCCGGGTCACCTCGTCGGGCGGGCGGTAGTCGAGGCGTACCGCGTGTTCGAAGGTGTGGTGGGCGTCGAAGCGGTAGGTGCGGGCCTCGATCAGCTCGGGGCCACCGCAGGCGCGCATCCGGTCGATGGCGGCGCTCGCGGCGTCGCGTACCGCCTCGGGGTCCTGGCCGTCGACGACGGCGGCCGGGATGCCGAACGCGGCGGCCCGGCCGGGGATGCTGCCGGCGACCGCGCCCGCGACGGGCATCGTGGTGGCGTAGCCGTTGTTCTCGCAGACGAACAGCACCGGCACCCGCCACAGCGCGGCCAGGTTGAAGGCCTCCAGCAGCATCCCCTCGTTGACCGCGCCGTCGCCGAAGAAGCTCACCCCGACGATGTCGTCGCCCCGGCGGCGGCGCGCCCAGACCGCCCCGGTGACGATCGCCCCGGACGCGCCGACGATCGCGTTGGCGCCGAGCACGCCGACCGCGAAGTCGGCGGCGTGCATCGAGCCGCCCCGGCCGGCGTTGAGGCCGGTGACCCGGCCGCACAGCTCGGCCATCATCCGGGCCGGGTCGGCGCCCTTGGCGAGCACGTGCCCGTGCCCCCGGTGCGTGCCGGCGACCACGTCGTCGGCCCGCAGCGCGGCACACACCCCGGCGGCGATCCCCTCCTGCCCGAGGTACGGGTGGATGCCGCCGACGACGTGCCCGGACCGGACCAGCTCGATCGCCCGTTCCTCGAAGCGGCGGATCAGCCGGACCGCCCGGTAGAGCCGGACCGGGTCGGCGTCGGTCACCGGCCGCGCCCCTGCTTGACGGCGGCGAGGATGTCGTCCCAGAGCCGGGCGCGGGCGGCGAGCGCGGTGTTGACGGTGTCCGCGCACTCCTGCCACCTGGCGTCGTCGTCGCCGCACAGGTCGGCCAGCATCTGCATGGCCATCGGGGTGTGCTGCTCGCCGTCGACCTCGATGTGCCGCTCCAGGTAGTCGACGAACGTGTGCAGCCGCCGGCTGCGCTCGTTGACCGCGACGACCTGGGTGAACATGTCGGGAATCAGGTCCTCCCGGCCGAAGGCGAAGGCGGCGGCCTGGCAGTGCACCGGGGTGCTCTCGATGATCCGCCAGGTGGTCGCGGCGAACGCCGCCGACGGCGCGGGCACCCGGGCCGCCACCAGCGACTCGGCCACCGGTCGGCCGGCCCGCAGCAGGTCGATCAGCGTGTCCACGGCGGTGGTGTCGGCGCCGGCCTCGCGCATGCCCCGCACGTACAGCTCGAAGTGGCTGATGTGGCCCTCGCCCAGCTCGTCGCTCTCCTCCACCATGACGATGTCGTTGATCAGGCGGCGGCTGCCCGTCGGCCCGGTGGGGATCCACGGCACGGTGACGCAGGTGAGCTGCCGCTGCAACGACGTCAGCAGGGACATGAAGTCCCAGACGGCGAAGACGTGGTGCTCCATGAAGGTCACCAGCGCCTCGTGGGTGTCGAGAGCGGCGTAGAGCGGGTGCCGCACGACCGCCTCGCGGCGCTCGCCCACCGCCTTCTCCAGCCGTTCGATCCCCGGGTGCGTCCTACCCCAGTCGTACCGTGACATGTCAGCCTCCCTGCGGGGCGCGGTCGCGCCAGATGACCGGGCAGTACTCGGGGTCCGCGTAGTCCGGCCGCCCGTCGTCAGTGCGGCGGACCAGCACGTCGTGGTTGTACGCGGCGAGGGTGCCGTCGGAGAGCCGATACTCCCGCCAGGCGTTGTCGCCGTCCTGCAGGTGCAGCGAGATCGCCCGGCGCGGGCGGCCGCTGACGTTGGCGCCGCTGCCGTGGTAGGTGCGGCAGTGGTGGAAGCTCATGTGTCCCCTGGGGATCACCATCGGCACCTTGCGGATCTCCACGCCGTTGTGGGCCGCGTTCTCGGCGAGCATCTCCTCCAGCTGACCGCGGTCGCGGTCGGCGAAGTGGCGCACCACCGTGTCGTCGGCGCCGATCTCCGCCCAGCGGTGCGAGCCGTCGACCATGGTGATGGTGCCCATCTCCTCGCCGCAGTCGTGGAACGGGATGAACGCGGTGAGCATGTCCTCCGACGAGGAGGACGCCCAGTAGTGCTTGTCGAAGTGCCAGGGCACGATGTTCGACGGCTCGCCCGAGACCGGCGGCTTCTGGATCAGCGTGGACTGGAAGACCCGGATCTCGGTGGCCCGCGCGAGGCGGGCGGCGACCGCGCCGATCAGCGGCTTGCGCAGGAGCGCCCCGAGCACGTCGTGCTCGTGGTGGACGTAGTCGTTGTGCCGCTGCACCGGGCCCTTCGACGGCTCCCAGTAGGCGAGCCGCGCCGGGCGCACCGGCAGGCGGCGGTCCCGCTCGCCGGCGTAGTAGCGGTCGGCGGCGTACGTGAGGGCGTCCACCTCGTCGTCGGTGAGCAGCTTCTTCGACAGGTACCAGCCGTGCGCGGCGTAAAACGCCACGTCGTCGTCGGAGGGCAGCAGCGCCTCCTCCTCGGCGGTCAGTGCCGGCTCGAACTCGGTCGCGGTCACGTCCGCACCTCCTGCGGTGTCGGGGCCGCGACGGTGGTGCCCGCCGCGGCCAGCTCCCGTTCCTTGGCCTCGTAGAGCGCCTTGATGTTGCCGCTGCCGAAGGTCCGCGCCCCGCGCCGCTCGATCAGTTCCAGGAAGAGCGTGCGGCGTACGTGCATGGACTCGGTGAAGATCTGCAGCAGCTGACCGGCGTGGTCGCGGTCGACGAGCACGCCGAGGTCGCGCAGCCGGTCCAGCGGCGCGTCCACCGGGCCGACCCGCGCCTCCAGCGCGTCGTAGTAGCTGGCCGGGGTGCCGGCGAAGCGCACGCCCCGCTCGGCGAGGGTGGCGACCGCGGTGACGATGTCGTCGGTGCGCAGCCCCAGGTGCTGCACCCCGGCGCCAGCGTGCTGGTCGAGGAAGGCGTCGAGCTGCCCGCGCCGGCGCGAACGGTCGGGTTCCAGCAGCACCAGGGTCACCCGGCCCGACGGGCTCTGCACCACCGTGGAGTTCATCGCCTGCCCGGCGACCTCCACGTGCTCGGCGAAGACCTCCGCGAACCCGAACACGTCCCGGTAGTGCCGGACCGTCTCGCCGAGCTGCCCGGTCGGCACGCAGACCGCCAGGTGGTCGATCTCGACGAGCAGCTTGCCGCCGCCGTCGTCGGGGGGCGTCATCTCGACCGCCCCGGGCAGGAACTCGCCCCGGTCGCCGTGGCGGGACACGAGGCGGTGCAGCACGTCGCCGAAGCCCCCCACCTCGGCGGTCACCACCTCGGCGTCCGCGCCGGTGAAGGTGGTCGGCGGCGTCACCCCCACCGCTCCCCGGCGCACCAGTTCGGCGTACGCGCCCGCGGCGTCGTCGACCTCCAACGCGACCACGGCCACGCCGTCGCCGTGGCGCTGCACGTACCGCGACGCCGGGTGTTCGGCGGTGAGCCCGGTGGTGAGCACCATCCGGACGTCGCCCTGACTCAGCAGCAGCGACCGCTGGTCGGCCAGCCCGGTCTCGGGACCGCCCTGGCCGCGCAGCTGGAAGCCGACCGCCCGGTCGAAGTAGAAGGCCGCCTGCCGGGCGTCCCCCACGAAGAGTTCGATGTGGTCGATTGCTCGGATGTCCAATGTCCTCAGCCCTTTCCACGGTCTCCGCCGTGGTTGCCGTCCGGGCGCGGTCCGCCCGGGATGGTGCGGGGTCAGTCCCTCGGCCGGGCGGCCCGCGCGAGCAGCAGACTCACGTTCTGCCCGCCGAAGCCGAAGGAGTTGGTCAGCGCGTATCCGGTGTCCGTCCTGCGCGGCTCGGCGCGGATGTGGTCCGCCGGGCAGGCCGGGTCCGGGTCGTCGAGGTTGTGCGTGGGCGGCAGCAGGCCCCGGCCGAGCGCCAGCGCGGTGGCCGCCGCCTCCAGCACCCCGGAAGCGCCGAGCAGGTGGCCGGTGAGCGCCTTGGTGGAGCTGACCGGCACCCCGCCGGCACCGAACACGTCGGCCAGCGCGGTGGTCTCGGCGATGTCGCCGAGCTTCGTGCCGGTGCCGTGGGCGTTGACGTAGCCGACCCGCGCGGCGGGCACGCCGCCGCTGGCCAGCGCGCGCCGCATGCACTCCGCCGCCCCCGCGCCGTCGGGCCTCGGGGCGGTCGGGTGGTACGCGTCGGTGGTGGCCCCGTACCCGGCGACCTCGGCGTAGCCGGTGACGCCCCGGGCGGCGGCGTGCTCGGCGCGTTCCAGCACCAGCAGGGCCGCGCCCTCGGCGAGGACGAACCCGTTGCGGCGGGCGTCGAACGGACGGCTCGCCGCCGTCGGGTCGGCCCAGCCCCGGGCGAGCGCCCGGGCGTTGCCGAAGGTGTCGGCGAAGGTCGGGAAGAGGGGCGCCTCACTGGCGCCGCAGAGCACCACGTCGGCCTCTCCGGCCCGGATCAGCCGCAGCGCGTCGGCGATCGACTGGGCGCCGGAGGCGCAGGCGGTGCCGACCGACGAGGTGTAGCCGCGGATGCCGTGGCGGATGGCGATGCGGGCCGACGGCATGTTCGGCAGGATCCCGGTCAGCAGGTACGGGCTGACCGCCGACCGGCCGCGCGCGGCGCGGGCGAGCACCTGCGCCTCCAGCGTGGCCATCCCGCCGACGCCGCCGACGATCACCCCGATCCGGCCCGGGTCCACGTCCCGCCCCACCTCGATGCCGGCGTCGGCGAGCGCGTCGGCGGCGGCGAGCAGGGCGAGCACCACGACCCGGTCCAGGACCCTGGTCTCCGGCCCGGTGGCGACCGTACGCGGGTCGACGTCCGGCAGCACGCCGGCCACCTCCAGCGACCCGGCCGCCGGGTGCCCGGCCGGCGGCCGGCTCAGCCCGGAGCGGCCGGAGCAGAGCGCGTCGAAGGTGGCGTCGACGCCCCGCCCGGCGGGGGTGAACAGCCCCATCCCGGTAATGACGGCCGTCATGACGGCGCCTCGGTGAGGTAGCGCTCCCGCAGGACCACCTTGCGCACCTTGCCGGTGACGGTGACCGGGATGTCGGCGGAGCGGACCGGCACCACCCGGCGCAGCGTCGCGCCGACGTCCGGGCCGAGCGCGGCCCGGACCCGTTCGGTGCGGTCCTCGGCGGGATCGACGCCGGCGGCGAGTTCCAGCAGCACGTCGGTGACCACCCCGTCGGCCCCCGAGGTGATCACCACCGTGCAGTCGGTGACGTCCGGGCAGGCGGCGAGGACGCGCTCCTCGGACAGTGCCGTGTAGAACCACCGCCCGTCCCCCGCGTCGACCGCGTCGACGGCCCGGTCCAGGTGGTGGTAGCGGCCCTCGGCGTCGGCGTACACCAGGTCGCCGGTGAGGTACCAGCCCTGCTGCCGGGACCGGTACGTGGTGGCCGAGTCGTTCCAGTAGCCCCGGAACAGCGACGGCGAGTCGACGCCGAGCCAGCCGACCTCGCCGGCCGGCACCTGGTCGCCCCCGGCGTCGAGCACGGCGACCTTCGCGAACCGGTAGGGCCGGCCGACGCAGCGGCCGTACCGGTCGGTGTCGGCGCGGTGGGTGATGTGGAACATCGAGTGGCCCATCTCGCTGGAGCCGAGCCCGTCGATGAAGACCGAGCCGGGAACCCGGGTGACCCCCTCGCGGGTCAGCACGTCGCGGGAGCCGAGCGCGACGAGTCGACGCACGTGCGGCTCGTGCGAGCAGTCGCCGGTGTTGAACCACAGCGACACCGAGTCCAGGTCGTACGCGGACAGGTCGAAGCGGGCCAGCTCCGCCCACGTCACGGAGAACCCGAACACCCCGTCGGGGCGCCAGCGCTGGATCGCCTCCAGCACCCGCTCCCCGCCCTGGTCGGAGAGCAGGAGCATCTCGGCGCGGTTGCCGAGGGCCTGGTTGACCATGAGCACGGTGGCGGTGTGCGGGGCGGGCAGCGCGTTGAGGATGCGGCCGGTGCCCTGCGCCTGCGGCATGGCGAGCAGGTGCCGGGTGGCGGCGAAGAGGCTGGCGTGCGAGTGCAGCACCGCCTTGGGCACCCCGGTGGTGCCCGAGGTGTGGGTGATGACGACCGGGTCGTCGCCGTGGTGCCGGTAGTGCTGCGGCGCGGCGGCCGGATCGCCGGTGCCCGCCTCGGCCGGGGTGCCGAGCACCGGCACGCCGAGGTCGTGGCCGGCCAGCAGGGCGCGGTGCGCGTCGTCGGCGAGCACCCCGACGCCGCGCAGCCGACGCACGTACTCGGCGGCGATCTCGGGGCGCAGCCCGCCGTTCATCAGCGCCGGGATCGCGCCGAGCCGGGTCAGCGCGAGGAAGCTGAGCACCATGTCGGCAGCGGCGGTGGCCCACACGGCGACCGGGTCGCGGGGCTTGATCCCCCGCTCGTGCAGCCAGGCGGCGCGGGCGGCGACCCGCTCGTCGAGCCGGCCCAGCGTGAGCGCCCGCCCGGCCGGGTGGCCGTCCACGGCGGTGTCGAAGGTGAGGCCCGGCCCGTCCGGGTCGGCGCCGTGCGCCAGCACCCGGGCCAGCACGTTGCCGGCGCCGATCCGCTCGTCGGCGGCCAGCGCCCCGCGCAGTCCCCTCTTCCTCATGGTGCGTCTCCTCCCCCCAGCAGCACCGCGACGGCTCGGGCCTCGGGCTGTCCGCCCGCGTCCCGCGCACCGCCGTCGACGGGTGCCTGTTCGATCAGGACCAGCAACGCCCGGTCGGCGTCGCCGTCGTGCAGCAGCAACTCGGCCTCGGCGGTGCCCTCGGCGCGCGGGTCGCCGGTCGGCGCGAGGCAGAGCACCGGCCCGCCGAGGCCCCACCGGGCGGCCACGTGCCCGGCCACGCTGTTGGGCACCGACTGGAAGAAGAACAGCGGCCCGGGCCGGCCGCCGGCGGCGACCGTGGCGCGCACGTGCGCCGCGCTGGCCCGGTCCCCGGCTGCGCTGACCAGCACGACCGCGGTCCGTTCGCCGTCGGGGGCCGGCCGCCGGCCGTACGCCCGGGTCAGGCAGCGCTCGGCGACGGCCGCGACGAGAGGCGGGAAGCTGGAGTGCACGTACCCGGGCACCGGCGGCGGCGCCCCGTCGCCCGGCTCGGGCCAGGCCGCCTCGGCCAGCACGGTCAGTCGGCCGGCGGGGTGCTGCGCGGTGCCGCTCATGCCGCACCCACAAGCAGCGCCGTGTTGGCGCCACCGAAGGCGGCGTTGAGGCTGAGCGCGTACCCGGTGGCGGCGGGCCGGGGCGCGTCGCGGACGACGTCCAGCGGGCAGGCCGGGTCGGGGCCGAGCCAGCCGGCGTTGACGGGCAGTTTCCCGTGCCGCAGGGCGAGCACGGTAACCACCAGTTCCAGCAGGCCGGAGGCCTCCAGGGCGTGCCCGTGCAGCGCCTTGGTGGAGCTGACCGGGACGCGTGCCGCCGCCGCGCCGAGCGCGGTGCGCAGGGCCGCCGCCTCGGCGGCGTCGCTGTGGCCGGTGCCGGTGGCGTTGGCGTTGACGTACCCGATCGCCTCCGCCGGGAGCCCGGCCCGGCGCAGCGCCGCGGTGACCGCCCGGGCCAGGCCCCGCCCGCCCGGCTCCGGCTGGCACGGGTGGAACGCGTCCCCGGCCCGGCCCCAGCCGAGCAGGTCGGCGACCGCGCCCCGGGCGGCGGCCCGCGACTCCAGCACCACCGCGGCGATGCCGTCACCGAGCAGCAGCCCGGTGCGGCCGGCGCTGAACGGGCGCACCGCGCCGTCGGTGGCGAGGGCGCGACCGGCGTCGAAGAGCGCGTACTGGTCCGGCTCGACCAGGTAGCCGGCGGCCACCACCGCCCGGGTGACGTCGCCCCGGCGGATCAGGGCGGCGGCGTCGGCTACCGCACTGCTGGCCGAGACGCAGGCGGTGGTGTACGCCCGGGCCGGGCCGGTGAGCCCCGTCCGGGCGGCCAGCGCGGTGGTGAGCGCCGGCACGTGCGCGCCGCCGTGCACCGCCAGCAGCAGGGCCGTGCCGGCCCGGCGACCGGCGTCGAGCCCGGCGTCCCGGCAGGCCGCGTCGACCGCCTCGGCGAGCTCGGCGGCCAGGTCACCGGCGTCGGGCAGGACGGCGGCGGCGTCCACCCGGCGGGCTGCGGTGTCGAAGCGGTCCACCGGCCGGAACGCCGGGACGCCGGCCAGCACGCCGGCGAGCTGCGCGTCGGGTCCCCTGCCGAGCGCGCTGGTCGCGTGGACGCCGGTGAGCTGGACGGCCGCCGGTTCAGCCATCGGCGGCGGTGGTCATCGGACCGGGCGGGGTCGCGGCGGCCAGGCACGCCCGGAAGGCCGCCAGGGCGTCGTCGACGGTCCGGATCCCGGCGAGCTGGTCGTCGGTGAGGTCGAGACGCCGGTCGAGGCGCTGCTCGACGAGGTGCACCAGCCAGGCCAGCTCCATGGAGCCGATCCGGTCGCCGACCTCGGCGGCGGGCTTGCCGGCCAGGTCGGCGAGCATGGTCACCAGGTCGGCCCGTTCCAGGTCGGGCTGACCGGCCATCAGGAGTCGTCGCTCGACGCCCCGGCGACCCGGTCGGCGACCATCGTGGTGAACTCGCCGACCGTCATCAGGGCCAGCTTCTCGGACTCGTCGTCGGCGAACTTCAGGCCGTAGCGGTCCTCGACGCGCACGGCGAGGTCGGCGAGGGCCAACGACTCCAGGTCCACCCCGGACGGGCCGAGGGTCGTCTCGTCGTCGAGGCCCTCGACGTCGTAGTTCATGTCCTCGAGCTGCTCGACGACGAAGGCGCGGATCTCGGGTCGCATGGTTAACCTCTTTCCGTGAGCCAGTTACCGGTGCCCGGTCGGGACACCGCGTACGTGTGGATCGGCCGGGGCGTCGGCGGTCGGCCGCTCCCGGCCGGGCGGCTGTTGCGGCGCGCGGGTGCCGCGCTGCTCGGCCGCACGGAGGCGGAGATCGTGGTGGAGCACGGCCGCGACGGGCGTCCGCTGGTCACGGTGCCCGGCGCGGGGGCCCGGGTGGAGCTTCCGGTCAGCGTCAGCCGGGCCGATGGGGTGGTCGCGGTCGCTGCCAGGGCGGCCGGCCCGGTGGGGATCGACGTGGAGTGGTGCCGTCCGCTGCCCGCGCTGGCGCTGGCCGGGCGATGGTTCGCGCCGGCCGAGGCGGCGTGGCTGGCGGGGCGTGACGCCGACGGGCGGGCCCGCGACTTCCTGCGGCTGTGGACGGCGAAGGAGGCCGTGGGCAAGGCGCTCGGGACGGGGCTGCGCGGCGGCGGTCTGCGGCGGCTCATGCCGGTGCCGGATGACCTCGACGGGGCGCTGCGGTCGGCGTCCGGCGGCGGGCGCCTGCGCGTCGGGCATCCCCGCGTGGGTGGGGGCCTGGTCCTGGCGGTCGCGGTGGTCGCCGGCGAGGCGGTGCCGGTCCACGTGGTGTCGGTCGGGGCGGTGCTGGTCCAGGCGGTGCCGGTCGGGGCGGCGCGGGTCGGCACGGTGCCGGTCGGATCGGACGGGGCGGTCGGGGCCGCGCGGTGCAGCGCTCACGTGGCGGCCGCCCGCAGCGCGTCGGTCGAGCGGACCAGCTTGCCGGTGGTGGTACGCGGCAGCTGATCCACCAATCGCAGGGTGCGGGGGCGCTTGTAGCCGGCCAGCCGCTCGGCGATCAGCTTGTCGAGCACCTCCTCCGACAGCGGCCCGTCCGGCTGCACGTAGGCGGTGATGCCGCCGTCGAAGACGACCACGGCGGCGGCGACGCCGGCCAACTCGGCGACGGTCGCCTCCACCTCCGTCAGGTCGACCTTCAGACCGCCGACGGAGACCTGCGAGTCGAGCCGCCCGCGAACGCTGACCAGGCCGGTGTCCGGGTGCACGACGCCGGCGTCGCGGGTGCGCAGCCAGCCGTCGGCCCAGCGGGTGGGGTCGCTCAGCCCGACGTACGGCGACGCGGGGCAGCTCACCCACAGCTCGCCGTCGACCTCGCGGACCTCGACTCCGGGCGCCGGGGCGATGGACGGGCGGTGCCGGCCGTGCAGGTCGGTGCCGATGACGCCGACCTCGGTCATCCCGTACATGTTGCCCAGCGGCACGCCGTGACGGTCGGTGAAGGCGCGGGCCACGGCGGCCGGCACCAGCTCGCCGCCGGTGGTCATCCGCTTGAACTGCGGCAGCGGCCCGGTGGGACGGGTGGAGGCGAGCAGTCCGATGTGGAACGGCACGCCGAGCACCGTGGCCGGCGAGTCGTCGGCCGCGATCGCGGCCAGCACCGCGTCGCCGGCGAGCCGCTCCGGCGGCACCAGCTCGACGCCGGCGTGCAGGCCGTAGAGCAGGCCACCGACGAGGCCGAGCACGTGCACCATCGAGGGCAGCAGGACGATCCGCTCGCCGGGCAGCGCCACGCCGTCGATGCGGGTGTAGCGGCGCACCTCGGCGACCAGGTCGGCGGCGGTACGGCCGATCACCTTGGACGGTCCGGTGGAGCCGGAACTGAGCTGGATCACCGCGTGGCCGCTGACCGCCGGGCGGTCGGCGTACGCGGTGACGCCCTCCGTCACGTCGACGAAGATCCGCAGTCCGCCGCCGCCGGTGCGGACCGGGGCCACCACCACCTGCGGGGTGAGCCGCGCGAGTGCCCGGTCGACCTCGTGGTCGGTGAGCCGGTGGTCGAGCAGGATCGCCTGTGCCCCGCTGCGCCAGGTGGCCAGCAGGTTCACCACGTACGCCAGCGAGGGCGGCATCCGCAGCGCGGCGGCGCCCCCGGGGCGCAGTCCGGCGGCGCCGAGGCGGGCCTGCGCGCCGGTCACCAGCCGCCGCAGGGTGCCCCGGTCGACCGGTTCGGGAAGTCGGAGACAAATGTCGGTCGAACGGCCTTCGAGCAGGATTTCGTCAACCCAGAGCGGGTCTGTCGCCGCAGGATTTCCCGTCGCCACTACCGTTCACCGCCCAGCCTCAATAAGGGCGGAACCGCCCATAAGGTGTGCCTGTCGGGGTGCTGCGGGGAACCTTACGACGCCGTCCGGATGCATAGCTAGATGCAAATGGCTAGATCAGAAAGGGCGGCCGGCCGGATTGCCCACGACCGGTTCGGCGGGCAGGATCGGGCGTGTACGTCGACTGAGGGTATCCGCCGGATGACCCGTCGTATTTACGGCGCGGCACGCCCACCGGACGGCCGATGGTGGTCTTCAGACGCGCCGGTACGGCCACACGAGCGGGCCGGCACGGAACGGCCGCACGGGCCGGAGTGGGACGGCCGACGGGCTGGGGCGGACGGTGCGGCTGCGCGGGCGGTGGGCGGATCGCACGTCCACGGGGCGACACGCCCGCGTGCCACCGCACGAGTGGAACACCAGGGGTGTCACCGGCTGTCGGTGACACCCCTGGTGTTCCACTCGTCCCGTGCGGCCAGCAGGTGAACAGCCCACCGCGTCGCTGCCCCTCACTGGCGGGCGAGACAGCCAGCGAAGGGGCAGTGCAGCCGAGAGACGGTGCGACGGGACCGCGGGCCAGCCCGGATGGCGGGGACAGTCGGGAGGGTAGGACAGCCGAGGCGGTGTGGCGCGGGGCTCGCGCCGGAGACGGGGCTCAGGTGCGGGACGTGGCGGAGGTCTGGGCGTGGATGAGGAAGCGCAGCGACCGGGCGTCGGTGAAGCACTGCCGCATCGGCCGGACCAGGTCCCGGTGCTCCGGGCTGCGTTCCCACGCCTCGAAGTCGGCCAGGCTCGCCCACTCGCTGGTGATCAGCCACTGCTCCGGGTCGGCCGACGACCGGCAGACCTGGTCGACGAGGTGGCCGGCAACGCCCCCGGCCACCAGGTGCCGGACCTCCTCGTACGCGGCCAGGAACGCCTCCGTACGCTCCTGCGGTACCCGTACCAGGAACACCACCCGAGCCCGCTGCCCGTTCGCGTCGGCTGTCCGCTGCGCCCCGACCCGGGACCCGACGGGCGTCGTACCGGTGACCTGCTCGCTCACGGCGTCACTCCTCTCTGCGGCGCGGCCCCACGCAGGACCAGCGCGCTGTTGAAACCGTCGAAGCCGCGGGCGCAGACCAGCGCCAGGCGGCTGCGCGGTCGCCGGTGCTCCCGCAGGAAGTCCAGCTCACAGCCCTCGGCCACCTCGTCGGGCCCGGCGGAGGCCGGCAGCGTATCGTGGCCGAACGCGAGCAGCGCGGTGGCCACGTCCAGTGCCGAGCCGCCCTGGTGCGCGCGGCCGGTCAGCGGCTTCTGGGTGCTGACCGGGGGCGGCCGGTCGCCGAAGACGGCGCGTAGCGCCACGGCCTCGCTGCGGTCGTAGCGGGGGACGCCGAGCGCGTCGGGCAGCACCACGTCGACCGTCTCCGCCCCGACGCCGGCACGGTCCAGGGCCAGCCGCATGGCGCGGGCGTACTGCCCGGGGTCGCCGGCGGTGTCCGGTCCGGTGTGGACGGCGTCGTGGGTGGTGCCCCAGCCGGTCACCTCGCCGTACACGCGGGCGCCCCGGGACAGCGCGTGGCCCAACTCCTCGACCACGAACACCGCGCCGCCCTCGGCGGGCAGGTAGCCGCTGGCGGCGGCGTCGAACGGCCGGTAGGCCCGCTCCGGGTCGGCCACGTCGCTGAGCAGGCCGGAACGCAGCTGGCAGGCCAGGGCGTACGGGCTCAGCGGGCACTCGGTCGCCCCGGCGATCACCACCGGCGTGCCCCGGCGGACGGCCCGCGCGGCGTGCGCCAGGCTGTCCAGCCCGCCGGCGCTCTCGGCGACCAGCACCCCGCACGGCCCCTTGAACTGGTGGTGGATGGAGAGCTGTCCGACGCTGGCCGCGTAGAACCAGGCGATCGACTGGTACGCCCCGACGGTGCGCGACGGCCCGCCCCAGAGCCGTTGCAGCTCCCGCTGCCCGAACAGGTTCCCGCCCGACGAACTGGCCAGCGTCACGGCATAGCCGTACGGGTCGGGGGCCCGCTCGGGCAGGCCGGCGTCGGCCAGTGCCAGCCCGGTGGCGGCGAAGCCGAGGTGCGTCCACCGGTCCGTCTGCACCAGCCGGCGGTTGTCGGCGTACGCGGCGGCGTCGAAGCCGGGCACCTCCCCGCCGTGGCGGGTGGGATAGCCGGCGGGATCGAAGAGGGTGATCGGCCCGGTGCGGCGGGTGCCGGCGAGCACGGTACGCCAGTGCGCGTCCACGCCGATCCCGCTGGGCGCGACGACGCCGATGCCGGTCACCACGGCCCGCGCGGTCACGGCAGCACCCGCCCGGGCAGCCGGCGGAACACCATCGCCGACTGGAAGCCGCCGAACCCGCTGCCCACCGAGAGCGCCACGTCGACCGGCAGCTCCCGCGCCTCGTTCGGGACGTAGTCCAGGTCGCACTCCGGGTCGCGGGTGCTCCAGTTGGCCGTCGGCGGCACCACGCCGTACTCCACGGCCAGCGCGCACGCGGCCATCTCGATCGAGCCGATCGCGCCGAGCGAGTGCCCGACCATCGACTTGATCGAGCTGATCGGCACCCCGTACGCGGCCTGACCCAGCGCCCGCTTGAACGCGGCGGTCTCGTGCCGGTCGTTCTGCCGGGTGCCCGAGCCGTGGGCGCTGATGTAGGAGACCTGCTCGGGGGCGATGCGGCCCTGCTTCAGCGCGGCCGAGATGGCCAGGCCCATCTCCAGCCCGTCGGGCCGCAGCCCCGTCATGTGGTAGCCGTTGCTGCGGCTGGCGTAGCCGGCCACCTCGCAGTAGACGTGCGCGCCGCGGCGCGCGGCGTGTCCGGCCTCCTCCAGCACCAGCACCGCCGCCCCCTCGGCGAGGACGAAGCCGTGCCGGTCGGCGTCGAACGGGCGGGAGGCGTGCGCCGGGTCGTCGTTGTCCGGGCTGGTCGCCTTGATCGCGTCGAACGAGGCGACGGTGACCGGGGAGATCGGCGAGTCGGCGGCCCCGGCCAGCACGACGTCGGCCTCGCCGTCGGCGATGAGCTGGTGGGCGTACCCGATCGCGTCGATGCCGGAGGTGCAGCCGGTGGAGACCACCTGCGCGGGGCCGTGCAGCCCGTGCCGGCACGCCACGTCCGCGGCGAGGCTGCTGGGCACGAGCGCCTGATAGAGGTACGGGCCGCCGCGCCCGGCGTCGACCAGCCACCGGCGGCCGGTGTCGCTGACCGTGACGTACTCCTGCTCCAGGGCGGTGGTGCCGCCGACGGCGGTGCCGAGCACCACGCCGGTGCGGTCCCGCTCGGCGTCGGTGAGCTCCAGGCCGGCGTCGGCGAGGGCTTCGGCGGCGCAGGCGAGGGCGAACTGCACGTACCGGTCGGCGCGCCGCAGCTCTTCTGCGGTGAGGCCAGCGGCGACGGGGTCGAAGTCGCACTCGGCGGCGATCTGGGAGCGGAAGGCCGACGGGTCGAAGAAGGTGATCCGTCGGGTCGCCGTACGCCCCTCGGTGATGGTCTTCCAGAACCGGTCCCGGCTGGCGCCGCCGGGGGCGACCACCCCGACGCCGGTCACCACCGTACGGCGCCCGCTCACGGCGCCACCTCTGTTCGCGACTGCGGGGCTCGCAACCCCGGCTCACTCCTCACGCTCACGGCGCCACCTCTGTTCGCGACTGCGGGGCTCGCAACCCCGGCTCACTCCTCACGCTCACGGCGCCACCTCTGTTCGCGACTGCGGGGCTCGCAACCCCGGCTCACTCCTCACGCTCACGATCCGCCTCGCTGTTCGACCAGCTCGGTGTCCACGTGACCGAGTTCGGGGCGGGGCGCCAGCGGTCCGAGGTGGAAGACCACCTCGGCCGGCTCGTCGCCGGTGTTGCGCAGCCGGTGCCGGACGTTGCGCGGCACGAACAGCGCCTCTCCGGCGGCCAGCGGCACCGGCTCGTCGTCCAGGTCGACGGTGATCGTGCCCCGGGCGACGTAGAGGAACTCCTCGCTGTACGGGTGGTAGTGCTCCGCGATCCGCTCCCCCGGGCGCAGCGTCGCCACCCCCATGAAACCCGACGTGCTGCCGACGGTCTTGGGGCCGAGCAGCACCCGCAGCTCGCCGCCGCGGCGGCCGTCGGGCGCGACGTCGGCGGCGGCGACCAGCCGCAGGGTCCGCTCACTCATCGCCGGCTCCCGTCGCCCGGCCGGCGCCGGCGAGCCGCTCGATCTTCTCCCTGATGACGGCGAGCTGCACCGCGCTGTTGGCGTTGATCCGGTCGGTCATGCCCGCGTCGTCCACCGGCGCAATGGGCTTCATCGCGAAGTCCTGCACCCAGGTCATCCGGGTTCCGCCGGGCTCCTCCGTGTAGCGCCAGTGGATGCGCATGTACTCGAACGGCCCGGTCTCCACCCGCCGGGCGTCGACCTGCCGGGTGACCGGGTCGGCGGTACGTTCGCTGACCCAGCTCCACACCGTGCCGTTCTCGTCGGGGTGCATGGTGAGCCGGAACCGCACCGTGTCGCCGTCGCGGTGCAGGATGTCCGCGCGGGCGTACTCGGTGAACAGCTGCGGCCAGTTGGCGACGTCGTTGGTGACGTCCCACACCAGCGGCAGCGGTGCGGCGATGAACACGCTGTTCTCGGTGTGCCCGGGCTGGTCGGCCTGGCGGGCGACCAGCTCGGCGACGCCCGTGATGCTGAGCTGCCCGGCCTGTTCGGGGATCTGCACCTGCCACCGGTCGGCGACCACGGCGGAGAGTTCGAGCAGCGCCAGGGAGTCCATGCCGAGTTCCTCCAGGGAGGCGGCCGGGGCGCGGGCGGCGGCGTCGGCGTCCAGCCCGCAGTTGGCCACCAGGATGTCGGTGATCTCGGCGGTCAGCGGACGGCCATGGGTGACGGTCATCGGAGCCTCCTGTGGTGTGCGTCGGGCGGGCCGGCGAGCAACTGCTCGACCAGGCCGGTGGAGTAGCGGCCCTTGCGGAACCCGGCGTCGTCGAGCACCCGCCGGACGAACGGGATGGTGGTGCGGACCCCGGGGCCGGCGATGTCGAACTCGTCGAGGGCGCGCTCCAGCCGGTTGAGCGCGAGCTCCCGGTCCGGCGCCCAGACCGCCACCTTGGCCAGCAGGGAGTCGTAGTGCGGGCCGAACAGGTAGCCGGCGTGGCCGTGCGTGTCGACCCGGGTGAACGGGCCGCCGGGCGGGACGAAGCGCTCCAGCCGGCCGGGCGTCGGCGCGAAGCCACGGTCCGGGTCCTCCACGTTGACCCGGCACTCGATGGCCACCCCGTGGAACCGGACGTCCTCCTGCCGCAGGCGCAGCGGCACCCCCGCGGCGATGTGCAGCTGCTCGTGCACCAGGTCGATCCCGGTGATCATCTCGGTGACGGGATGCTCGACCTGGATCCGACAGTTGATCTCCAGGAAGTGGAACCGTTCGTCGGGGTCGACGAGGAACTCCACGGTGCCGGCGCCGGTGAAGCCGGCGTGCAGGGCACCGCGCAGGGCGCACTCCGCGATGGCCTCTCCGATGCCGGCCGACAGTGCCGGGGCGGGCGCCTCCTCGACCAGCTTCTGGTGGCGGCGCTGCACCGAACAGTCCCGGGTGCCCAGGTGCACGCCGTTGCCGTGGGAGTCGCACAACAGTTGCACCTCGACGTGCCGGGCACCGGTCAGGTACCGCTCCACGTACACCCGGTCGTCGCCGAAGGCGGCCTGGGCGGCGGCCCGGGTCCGCGCGTACGCCCGGGGCAGCTCGGCCGGGGTGGCGACCACCGTCATGCCCCGGCCCCCACCGCCGGCCGCCGCCTTGACGATCACTGGGTAGCCCACCTCGGCGGCCACCTCCGCCGCCGCGGCGGCGGTGGGCACCGGCGCGACGCTGCCCGGCGGCAGGGGCAGCCCGGCCCGGCGCATCAGCGCCCGCGCCGAGGACTTGTCGGCCAGCACGGCCATCACCTCCGGCGGCGGGCCGATGAAGACCAGGCCGTTGTCGGCGCAGATCTCCGCGAAGTCGGCGTCCTCCGAGAGGAACCCGTAGCCGGGGTGCACCGCCTGCGCCCCCACCTGCCGGGCCGCCTCCACGATCGCGGCGGCGTTGAGGTAGCTGCGCCGGCTGGCCGCCGGCCCGATCCGCACGGCCTCGTCGGCCAGGCGCACGGCGGCGGAGTCGGCGTCCGCGGTGGAGTAGACCACCGCCGTACGCACGCCCAGCTCGCGGCAGGCGCGCAGGACCCGCAGGGCGATCTCCCCCCGGTTGGCGATCAGGACCTTCTCGAACATCGCGTCCTGCCCCTCACGCCGGGTCCAGCGCGACCAGCGGCTGGTCGTACTCGACCGGCTGGCCGTCGGCGGCGAGGACCTCGACGACCCGGCCACCTCGGTCGGCGGTCACCTCGTTCATCAGCTTCATCGCCTCGACGATGCCGATGACCTGCCCGGGACGGACCAGGTCGCCGACGGCGACGAAGGGCGCGGCGCCCGGCTCCGGCGCGCGGTAGAACGTGCCGACGATGGGCGACCGCACGGCGTACCCCTGCGGTGGCGCGGCGGCCGGCGGGGATGCCGGGCTCGCCGTGGCGGCGGCGGGGGCGGTCCCGGCCGGGACGGCGTGCCACTCCACCTCCAGCACCGTGTCGCCGCCGCACAGCCTGATCCGCCGCAGCGGGCCGGGCAGCTCGGCCACCAGGTGCCGGGCGTGCCGCCGCAGCCCGGCGAGCACTGTGTCCACCCGCTGCCCCGCCTCCGCGCCCGAGGCCGCCTCCACGCCGGAGGCCCGCGCGACGCCGGGCGACGGATGCGGAGGAGGTGCCGGCACCGGGCCGGCGGCCCGCTCGACGTCGGACGGCCGCGCCGCGTCGGACGACCGCGCCGCGTCGGACGACCGCGCCGCGTCGGACGACCGCGCCGCGTCGGACGACCGGCCCGCGTCGGGCGTGGGATGCGGGCCGGGCGTGGGGTACGCCTGCGACGTCAGGTGGGCGTCGGGGGCCGTCCGGGTGCCGGGTGTCGGCACCGTGAAGACCGCTTCCAGGCCGGATGCCGGCGGCACGGCGGCCCGGATCCCGCCGGCGCTCACCGGGCACCCGCCCGGGCGCCGAGGCGGGCGGCGCCGAAACGCCGGAAGCGCTGCCGCCGGCGGCGGACCAGCGTCGCGGGCGGCACGTCGAGCAGCGGCAGCAGGTGCGCCAGCACCGCCTCGCGCAGCGCCCGGGCGGCGGCCTGCGGGTCGTGGTGGGCGGCCGGGGCCGGCTCGGGAACGAGGTCATCGACGATCCCGAGCCGGCACAGGTCGGGGGCGGTGAGCCGCAGCGCGCGGGCCGCCTGCGGCGCGGCGCCCCGGTCCGGCCAGAGGATCGCCGCGCAGCCCTCCGGGCTGATCACGGAGTAGACGGCGTGCTGGAGCATGAGCACCGAGTCGGCCACCGCGAGCGCCAGCGCACCACCGCTGCCGCCCTCGCCGGTGATCACGGCGACGACGGGGGTGGGCAGCACGGTCAGGGCGAGGATGGTCTCCGCGATGGCCGCCGCCTGGCCCTGTTCCTCGGCCCGCACGCCGGGATCCGCCCCGGGGGTGTCGACCAGGGTGACCACCGGCAGGCCGAGGCGGGCGGCGAGACGCATCAGCCGCAGCGCCTTGCGGTGCCCCGCCGGGCTGGCCATGCCGAAGTTGCGCCCGACCAGCTCGGCGGTGGTGTGCCCCTTCTGGTGGCCGATGACCATGACGGGCCGGCCGTCGAGCCGGGCCAGCCCGCCCACCACGGCGGGGCAGTCCGCGCCGAGCCGGTCGCCGTGCAGCTCGACGAAGCCGTCGAACGCCGTCTCCAGGTAGTCCAGCGTGGTCGGACGACCCGGGTGCCGGGCCAGCCGTACCGTCTCCCAGGCGTCGCCGCCCGGGCCCGGCGCCGTCGTCGCGGCGGCGCCGCCGGCCGGCCACGCCACGAGCGGCGACGGCTCCTGCCGGGGTACGCCGGGACGCGCCGCCGGCCGCCGCCCGGCCCGCGCGGCGGCGAGCAGCGCCACCAGCCGGCCCCGCAGGGCGTGCCGGGGCACCACCATGTCGACCTGGCCGTGCCGCAGCAGGAAGTCGGCGGTCTGGAAGCCCTCCGGCAGGTCCCGGCCGGTGACCTGCCGGATCACCCGGGGGCCGGCGAAGCCCATCCGCGCGCCGCTCTCGGCGAGCACCACGTCGGTGTTGGTGGCGAACGAGGCGGCCACGCCCCCGTACGTCGGGTCGGTGAGCACGCTGACGGTGAGCAGGCCGGCCTCCCGCAGCGCGGCGATCGCCTGGCTGACCGTGGCCATCTGCATCAGCGACAGGGCGCCCTCCTGCATCCGCGCCCCACCGGAGGCGGTGACGAGGACCAGCGGGACCCCGTCGGTCAGGGCCCGCTCCGCCGCCAGGGTGATCAGCTCCCCCACGACGCAGCCCAGGCTGCCGCCGAGGAACCGGAAGTCCATCACGGCGAGCACGCACGGCTGCCGCCCGACGGTGGCGGTGCCGCAGACGACCGCCTCGGCCAGCCCGGTGCCGGCCCGCGCCGCGGTGAGCCGGTGCGGGTACGGCAGCAGGTCGACGAAGCCGATCGGGTCGACCTCGGCCGGCCGCTCCGGCAGGGCGGTGAACGACCCCGGGTCGACGAGCTGGAGCAGCCGCTCGGGCGCGTCGACCCGGGCGTGCGCCCCGCACTCGGGGCAGACGTCGAGGTTGCGCCGCAGCCGCTTGCGGTAGAGCAGGGTGGCGCAGCCACCGCAGCGGGACCAGAGCTGCCCCTCGCGGGGCGCGGTGGCGGTCACGACGACCGCCCGACGGGCGCGGCGTCGAAGCGGTAGAAGCAGCGGGCCATCGCGTCGCGAGGCTCCCGCCACGTCGGCAGGTACGGCGACACGTACGGCTGCAGCCGGGCGCTCACCCTGGCGAACTCGGGGTGTCCCCGGGCCGCCTCGACCGCTGTCCCGCCCGGCGACTCCGTCTCCAGCAGGTGCACGTACAGGTCACCGAGTCGGTAGAGCGACCGGTGCCGGACCCCGACCAGGCGCGGCAGTTCGGTCGCGTCGGAGTCGGCGAAGATCTCGGCGACGCGCGCCTCGGCGCTCGGCACCACCTTCGCGACGATCAGCGAACGGTCCATGGACGGGCCTCCCTCCACGGCATCGGGCGTCGGTGACGACGGCGCCTAGCCGGACGACTGGCGACACGATCCGGCCCCGGGCGTCACGACGGCGTCACCAGCGACCGCCGAGCGGCGACGCAGCTTTCGTGACGCTGCGTTGACGCCAGCTGTGCACCCGCTGTGCGGCACCGATCATCCGGTGTGGACTATCCGCAGTTCGGAAGGGTTCTCGTGGACGCCGACAGGCAAGCGCCATCCTGGACAAGACATTGACCGAGAGTGACCACTATTGATAATCTTCGTCACGGTCAGCCCGGCGGCCGCGGTGTGCGACGCCGTGCCGCGGCGGAGCGATCCGACAGTGGGGTCATGGGCAGCCGCGCCGGGGACAGCAGACGAGTCGGGACGAGCGTTCCGCAGGGGGTGCCGCCGTGGCCGCTGATCGATCGACGCCGACCACCGTTTGCCGGGCCGACGCCGAGATCTCCCTGCACCTGCTCGGCGGGTTCCGGCTGCTGCACGGCGACGCCCCGGTCGTGGTGCCGCGCGGCCTGCAACGCGTCATCGCGCTGATCGGGCTGCGCCCCGGCGCCACCCGCAGCAACCTGGCCGGCCTGCTCTGGCCGGACGCGCCCGAGGACCGTGCGCTGTCGTCCCTGCGGACCGCGCTGTGGCGGCTGCGCCAGGACCCCTGCTGCCCGATCACCACCTCCGGTGACACGGTCGCCCTCGCCCCGGCCGTCCGGATCGACGTCGACGCGCTCGTCGGCACGGCCGCGCGGGTACGCGACGGCGACGATCCCTGCGCCGCCGCCGCGCTCGCCGCCGGCCGCCACGACCTGCTCCCCGGCTGGTACGACGACTGGGTGCTGGCCGACCGGGAACGGCTGCGCCAACTGCGCCTGCACATGCTGGAGGAACTGGCCGGCCAGCACCTGTCGGCGGGCCGCCACGGGGCGGCACTGGAAGCCGCGTTGGAGGCGATGGCCGCCGAACCCCTGCGCGAGACGCCGCACCGGCTGGTGGTCCGCATCCACCTCGCCGAGGGCAACGCCTTCGAGGCCGTGCACGCCTTCTACGTCTACCGCGACCTGCTGCTGCGGGAACTGCGGCTGGAGCCCTCGGCGGCGATGACCGCCCTGCTCGACGAGACCCTCGCGCCGATCCGCGAGGCCACCCGTACCGCCCCGGCCGGGCCCCGCCGGCCGCCGGCCAACCGGATCGCGCCCCGCGCGCGCTGAGGCGGCGTCACCGGCGCGGCGGGGCGAGTGACGGACAGGTGACAGTCGCCGGGGCACGGTGGGCCGCACAACAGTCCGTGGTCTGCGACATGGTCGCGGAGCGCCACCGGCGAGAGGGGTCCCATGAGCCGTCTACTGATCGTCAGCAGGATCATCCCGGGCGCGGAGGGTCGGGTGGCGCAGATCTTCGCCGAGTCCGACGCGACCGAACTACCCGCCCTCACCGGGGTCCGTCACCGGTCCCTGTACTGCCTGCACGACCTGTGCGTACACCTGATGGAGACCGCCGACGTGGCCCCGGACGCCTTGGCCGAGGCCCGCAACCACCCGCTCTACCGCCAGGTCAACGAGCGGCTCTCCGCGCACACCACGCCGTACCTGCCGACCTGGCGCTCGCCGCGCGACGCCATCGCGGGCTGCTTCTACCGGTGGGACGCCGCGGACGCGGCGGCGTCGTCGCACCCGGCCGGCTGAACGGGGGCGGTCGCCATGTCGTCCAGACCACCCCACGTCCTGATCATCGGGGCCGGCACGGGCGGGCTGTGCCTGGCGCACGGCCTGCGCCGTGCCGGCATCAGCGTCGCCGTCTACGAGCGGTACCGCACCCGCGGCGAAGGGCTGCTCGGCTACCGGGTCGGCATCGGGCCGACCGGCAGCCGCGCGCTGCGCGAGTGCCTGCCGCCCGCCCTGTTCGACGTCTACCTCGCCACCTGCGCCCGCTCCCCCCGCTACTTCAACGTCATCACCCAGGGCATGCGGCGCACGGCCTCGTTCACGCTCCGGCCGGACACCGACCCGGTGAACACCGAACGGTCCGTCGCCCGGATGACCCTGCGCCAGGTCCTGCTCACGGGCATGGAGGACGTCGTCCACTTCGACAAGGCCTTCACCCGGTACGACCAACGCGACGACGGGACCGTGACCGCGCACTTCGCCGACGGCAGCACCGCCACCGGCGACCTGCTGGTCGCCGCGGACGGCACGCACTCGGCGGTACGCCGCCAGTACCTGCCGCACGCGGTCACCCGCGACGCCGGCACCATCAACATCGCCACCCGCATCCCCCTGACCCCGCACACCCGGGGGCTGCTGCCCGAGCGGATCGAACAGGGCATCTCGCTGATCTTCGGCACCGGCGGGATGATGGGCGTGCTGCACGTGATGGAGTTCAAGTGGGACCGCGACGGCGCGCTCAAGCCCGGCGTCGATCCCGCCGACGCCGAGCTGCTGCGCGGCTGGCCGGGGCTGCGCCACGACAACACCCGCGACAACATCAACCTGGTCGTCTGGAGCACGGCCCGCCGCTTCCCGAGCGACGTCATGCAGCTGCGCGGCGAGGACCTGGTCCTGCTCGCCCTGCGACTCACCCGAAACTGGCACCCCCATCTGCGCGAACTGCTCGCCCGCAGCGACCCGGGCAGCGCCCTGCCCATCAGGGTGTCCACCAGCGAGCCGGTGCCGCCCTGGAAGAGCAGCACCGTCACCCTGCTCGGCGATGCCATCCACACGATGACGCCGGGACGCGGGGTGGGCGCCAACACGGCCCTGCGCGACGCCGCCCTGCTCTGCCGCCAGCTGCGGCTGGCCGCCACCGGAGACAAGACGCTGCTCCAGGCGGTGGCCGACTACGAGGCCGCGATGGTGCCGTACGGGTTCGCCCGGGTCGCCGACTCGCTCAACCGCAGCGGCACCAGCGGGGACGACCGGATGTACAAGCCGGTCGTGGGCCGGCTCGCGCTGCTCGGCGCGCGTGGCTACTTCGGCGTCACCAGCCGGGTACCCCGGCTGGCGCGGCGGTTCGTCGACGATTTCTACAGCTACCGGGGCGAGGAGGACTGACCGTCCGACCGGGACCCCGGCGCCGCCAGCGGGCGCCGGGGTCCCCGCCTGCCCGCCCACGCCCACCGCCCACCGCCCACCGCCCACGGGCGCGGACGCGGACGCCGACGCGGCGACCCTCCGTCGCCCCGGCGAACACCGCCCGTCGCGACCCGTCCCGCCGCCACGGCGGGCACCCGGTCCTGCCTGTCGGCCTCGTCGGGCGTGTGCGAAGCTGCGGCGAGTTTTTCTCGCGGGTTTCCGGACATGAACGATAGGGAGGTTTGCCGTGGCGTGGTCTTTCGGGCACTGGCTGATACTGATCGTGGCTCTGTTGGTGGGTCTGGCGGGCGGCTGGTTCGGGCGCGGCCGGCGGGACGCGGCGGTCGCCACCCACGGCTCGCCCATGGTGGACGGTGACCCGGTCGCCGGCATGACCGCCGTGGTGGTCGACCCCCCGCCCGTCGCCACCCTGGACGAAGCGCGCCCCGAGGTGACCGTGGACCCCGCGCCGGAGGCGGTCGCCGACCGCGTCCCCACCGCGCCCGGGGTCGACGCCCCGACCGACGCCGACCCGGGCAGCACCGACACCCCGAAGGCCACGGTCGTCGCGGCCGACGCGTCCCGGGCCGACGACGTCGACCCGGCCGACATGGCGCTGACCGGCGACCCGGTGCCGGCGCCCGACGCCGAACCCGTCCCGGCCGCCACCACCACCGACGTACGGCCGGGGCACGAGGTCGTGCTGCCGGTGGCCGCCGAGGTGACCGGCCCGGTCGACCGCCGACCGGCGGAGGAGCCCGCCCCGAGCACCGACGCACAGCCCCTCCCGGCCGCCGCGACGGAAGCCCTTCCCGCCGCCGACGCGGAGCCCGTCCCGGCCGCCGCCACCTCGGCGCCGACGAGCGTGACCCCGGCCGAGCCGGAGACCGCACCCGTCCCCACCGCCGTCGGTCCGGCCGAGCCCGCTGCCGAGCCCGCTGTCGTGGCCGCCTCCGCCGTCGAGCCGGAGCCAGCCCACGCACCCACCGAGCCGGAGCCGACCCGCGCCACGCCGATCGAGCCGGCCCCGGTCGCCGCCACCACGGTCGAGCCGGCCACGGCCGCCGCCACCACGGACGAGCCGGAGTCGACGCCGGCCGACGCGCCGGCCGAGCCGGTGGTCGTTCCGGCCGGACCGGTGGTCGTGCCGGCGCCGCGCGGCGAGGTTGACGCCCCGGTCGCGACCGACTCCGACGCCGCCGACGACTTCCGCCGGATCCAGGGCGTGGGCCCGAAGATGGCCGCAGCGTTGCAGGCGGCCGGCATCCGGACGTACCGGCAGCTGGCGGAGCTCGACGAGGCCGCCCTGCGGGAGACGATCCGGGCGGCCGGGCTGCGGGCCGCGCCGAGCCTGGCGACCTGGCCGCAGCAGGCGAAGGTGCTCGCCGGCGCCCCGCAGGAGGCGGCCGCCGCCCTGCCGACCCCGGTGGGCGGCGCGGACGCCTGACCGGCGTCGCCTGCCGCGTTCCCCGTCGGCGCCGGACGGCGGTACCCGAACGGATCGGGCACCGCCGCACGACCGATCCGCCGTCGCCGACATCGCGGCGCCCCGACCACGGGGCGCCGCGATGTCGGCGTTCGGGGCCGAAACACGAGGAGATGACGGCGCAAAGGCCCGCGCCGGCGCCGGCCAGCCGCCCGGCCCCGCACGCACGCCACCACCGCCCCCTGCGGCCCGTCCGCCCACTGTCGGACGTCCGCGCGCCGGTTCCTCGGCGGCGGCACCGTTAGCCGTTCATCGCGATTGGGTACAACGCCCAGCACCTCGATCCACCACACCCTTGCGGAGGCAGCGATGCGCGGCACGTCGATATTCGGAGTCCTGGTCGTCATCTGGCTGATCATCGGCGCGGTCGCCGCCGGACAGCGCGGCTACTACAGCGGCGACGACACGAACTGCGCCGAGGCCGGCACGATCCTGGTGACCATCGTGGCCGGGCCGCTGAACTACATCGGGGCCAACCCGAAGGTCGACTGCGAACTGCCCCAGCCGTCCAAGTAGGACGTACTCCTCCGGCCCGCGCCCACTCCGGGCGCGGGCCGAGCCGTGTCCGGGGTACGCCACGCCGGCTCCCCGACTCCGCTCCTCGTGCCGACGCCGGTCCGGGCCTGCCGGGGCCTCTCGGCCGCCGCCTGTCCCGCTCGTCAGCCCCGAATCTGCCGGGCCGGGGACGGCGATACGGATGGGCTCGCCCAAAGGCCGGGTCCGCCCCGCGCCCCGCTCACCGCGCCCGCCCCGACGCCGGTACGGCCGCCCGGCCGTCGGGGGCCGCCTTTGCCGGCCGGCGGGTGGTTCGCCTTCCACGCCCATCCAGGACGGCGCGCGGTACGCCACACCGCGTAAGGCGTCCTAGGAGGCTGGGTCATCGGGGGTAGCGTCCCGCGCCGCCCGACGTTTGTCGACCCCCGCCACGGGAACCGGCGTTGCGCCACCAGCGCCGCACGGGACGGGAGCACCGGCATGAGGATCGGCTACAAGCTCGCCTCGGAGGGGTACGGACCGCAGGAGATCATCCGCCAGGCCGTCCGGGCCGAGCAGGCTGGTTTCGACTTCGTCGAGATGAGCGACCACTTCCACCCGTGGCTCGACACGCAGGGGCACTCGTCGTTCACCTGGAGCGTGCTCGGCGCGGTCGCGGCGAAGACCGAACGGATCGGCCTCGCGACGGGGGTGACCTGCCCGACCGTCCGGTACCACCCGGCGATCATCGCGCAGGCCGCGGCGACCCTGGCGCTGATCTCCGACGGCCGGTTCACCCTCGGCGTCGGGGCCGGGGAACGGCTCAACGAGCACGTCGTGGGTCAGGGCTTTCCCAGCGTACGGGGCCGGCACGAGCGGCTCCGCGAGGCGCTGGAGATCATCCGGCTGCTCTGGCAGGGCGGCTACCACTCATTCGAGGGCAAGCACCTGCACCTGGAGGACGCCCGGATCTTCGACCTGCCGGAGACCCCACCGGTGATCGCGGTCGCCGCGAGCGGCCGGTCCTCGGCCACGATGGCGGCGGAACTCGGCGACGGCCTGTTCGTCACCGAGCCGAAGGCGTCGATCGTCGAGCACTACCGGCAGGCCGGTGGCGGCGGTCCCCGCTACGCCGAGGTGCCGATGGCCTGGGCCACCGACGACCAGCAGGCCGTGCGGGCGGTGCTGGAGACCAGCCGGTGGATGGTGACCGGCTGGAAGGTGATGAGCGAGTTGCCGAACCCGGTCAACTTCGACGCCGCCAGCGCGTACGTCGAGGAGCGGCACGTCCGGGAACTGTTCTCCGTCGGGCCGGACCCGGAGGCGCACGTGGCGGCCGTCCGCCCGTACGTCGAGGCCGGCTACGACCACGTGGTGCTGCAGAACGCCGGCCCCGACCCGGACGGCTTCCTCGACTTCTTCGCCGGCGACCTCGCCGCCCGGCTGCGCGCCCTCGGCTGAGCCGTGCGCCGCGCGGGGCGCGTCCGGCACCCTCCGCCGCGATCGCGATGATCGCCGGCGATGCCGGACGCGCCCCGGGCGGGGCGGGCCGTCCCGGCCGGGACGGCCCGCGGCGGGTCACCGGAAACAGTTCGCGACCGGCACCCGGCTGCCCTCGCAGTTGGTCGGCTCGTTGTCGATGATGTCGGTCTCGTCGTCGACCTTGACCTGCGCCTTGTCGACGAGGAGGCCGCTCGGCTTCACGGTGGCGACGTTGCCGGCCACCCTGCTGGAGTACAGGGCGAGCCGGCCCTGCGACGCGAAGACGCCGCCGCCCGTGGACTTCGCACCGACGGCGTGGTTGCGGTGGATCTCGCTGTGGCGCAGCAGGACGTTCGACTTCTGGGCGTGGATGCCGCCGCCGGAGCCGCGCGCCGTGTTGCCCGACACGATGCTGTCGTCGAGCGGGAGCAGGCCCTGGACGGTGGAGATGCCGCCGCCGTTGCCCGTGGCGGTGTTGTCGCGTACCTCCAGGCCGCGCAGGAAGATCAGCGCGTCCGAGTTGGCGATGCCGCCGCCGGTCTGGGCGGTGTTGCCCACCACCTTCGTGTCGGCGACCCGGGTACGGGCCGAGAAGCTGGCGACGCCGCCGCCCTGCGCCGCGTTGTTGCGCGCGAAGGTGCTCGAGTGCACCTCTGCCGCGCCCCGGTAGTTGGCGAAGCCGCCGCCGTACGCGACGGCGCTGTTGCCCCGGAACTGCGAGTTCTCCAGGCTCAGCACGCCACCGTTGAGCAGGCCCCCGCCCTTGCCCGCGGTGCCGGCGGCGTGGTTGTCGACGAACGTGCTCCCGGTGACCACCAGGTGCCCGTCGTTGAAGATCCCGCCCCCGCCCCCCTCCGCCGAGAGGGAGGTGCTGTCGACGATCGTGGTGCGCTCGACCACGGCGGACGCGCCGTGCACGACGTGGATGCTGCCACCCTCGGCGGCGGAGAGGCCGTTGCGGAGTACGACGTCGGAGAGCGTCAGTTCCCCGCCGTCGCGGACGGTGAAGAACCGGAACGCCTCGGCGTGCCCGTTCCGGACGATGGTGGCCCCCTCGCCCCGGACGGAGATCGGGTGGTAGATGACGGGCAGCCCGGCCCGGTCGTGCTTCGGGTTGCGCGGGGGCGCCTCGGCGTCGCCGGGGTTCTCGGCGCTGTCGGCGGTCTCCCGGGCGTCGCGGATCCCGCCGTCGTACTCGTCGGGCTGCTGGAAGGCGTGGGTCAGCTCGTACGTGCACTTCGACGCCAGCCGCAGGTCGGCGCCGCCCTCGGCGTTGGCCCGGACCAGCGCCGAGATCAGCTTCGTCGAGTCGCACGGCACCGCGACCTCCGCGCGGTTCCCCTGGCCCGGCCGTCCGGGGCGGTCGTCCCGCTGCCCGCCGCGCCGCTCCTCGCGCGCCTGGTCACGGTCCTCGACGGCGTCGCCGCGGGGCTCACCGGAGTGGTCGCCGGCCCACCGCGACGGCGACGACGACGACGGCGTCGGCGAGGCGGTCGGCATGTCCCGGTCGGCGGCGAAGGCGGCGCCATCCGTGAGCCCGGCCGCCCCCGCCACCAGGCTGCCCGCCACGAGGCCGCCGGCTAAGAACCACCTCGACCGCCGCCTGAGTGGTGCTGCCCGCCGGCCCCCTTGATACGTCGTCATCAGGCTTCCCTGCCTCTCGTGCATGCGTGCCACGGCCGCGTCGAACGGGACGCGGGGCGGCTGACGTCGCGACAGCCACCGGAGGTCACGATACGGACGAGAATCGGGCAGGTCCGTCAAACGTGAATAAGCGGACTATTCACCTCGGCAGGGGCGAGGGAGCGCAGCGCGGTCAGCCGCCGACGTGGATGCCGGGCCGGCGGGCGGGGTCCGGCTCGGACTTGCGGATGATCTCCCGTACGACGGGCGGGGTGTCGCCGCGGCCGAGGATCAGATAGCGCAGCAGGTGCGCGAGCGGGTTCCCCTCCGACCACTCGAAGTGGGCGTGCGGGCGTACGCCGGTGGCGTCGCGCAGCGCCAGCAGGATCGCCGCGATGGCGTTGGGGACGGCCGGGCTGCCGGCCCGCAGCACCCGGAAGCCACCCACCTCCACGCCGCGCACCCGCAGCACCTGGCTGAAGTCCGACGGGTCGACCACGTCGATCTCCAGGAAGAGGATGTCGCCCTCGCCGGGCACGGGATTCATCGACCGCTGCGCCCGTTCCTTGACCGTGTACTCCTTGACCGCGCCGCCCGCCCGCTTGTGCGCGATGAGGTGCAGTCGGCCGTCGTGCGCCACCGACTCGGCGATGAACCGGCGGGCCGGCTCGTCGAACTCGATCCGGTCCGTGCGCAGCTCGGTGGTCCGGGTCACCCGCGAGACCAGCGAGACGGCCACGATGCCGAGGACGAACAGCGCGGAGATGGCGATGCCGTCCGGCTTCGCGACGACGTTCTCGGCGAGGGCGTACAGCAGGACCAGGGTGAGCACGGCGAAGCCGCCGGCCGCGACGCGTTCCCGGCGGCGGGCTGCGGAGATCGTGACCGCCACGGCGGCGGAGACCATCATCGCGAGGATGCCGGTGGCGTACGCCCCGGCCTGGTCGTTGACGTCGGCCCGGAAGATCAGGGTGATGGCGACGCTGACCACGGTGTAGACGATCACGACCGGCCGCACGGCCCGGGCCCACTCCGGCGCCATCCCGTAGGTGGGCAGGTAGCGGGGCACGATGTTGATCAGGCCGGCCATCGCGGAGGCGCCCGCGAACCAGAGGATCAGCGCACTGCTGACGTCGTAGACGGTGCCGAAGGTCTCGCCGAGGCGCTCGTGGGCGAGGTACGCCAGCGCCCGGCCGTTCGCGGCCCCGCCCGGCCCGAACTCCCGGGCGGGGATCAGCACGGTGGTCACGAGGGTGGTCGAGACCAGGTACACCGACATGACCAGTGCGGCGGTGGTGAGCAGCCGACGGGTGTTGCGGATCCGCGCCGCCAGCCGCGCCTCGCGGTCCGCGCCCCCGCCCGCCACCAGCGGCATCATGCTCACCCCCGTCTCGAAGCCGGACAGCCCCAGCACCAGCAGCGGGAACGCCAGCACGGCGGTCACCGCAACCTCCCCCGGGCCACCACCGACCGTCAGCGCGGCGGTCCAGTCCGACAGCAGCCGCGGGTCCGCCGCGATCCCGGCCAGCCCGTCCGCCACGATCAGCGCGTTCAGGGCCAGGAAGACCGCCACCAGCGGGACGGCCACCGTGACCGCCTCCCGGAAGCCGAGCAGGAACACCCCGCCGAGGACGAGCAGCAGTACGACGGTGACGCCGACGGCCACGCCGGTGCCGCCGACGCTCTCGGGCATGTGCGGGTTCTCCAGCAGGTGCACGGTCGCGTCGGCCGAGGAGAGAGTGATCGTGATGATCCAGGAGGTGGCCACGAAGCCGAGCAGGACCAGCACGAAGATCTTGCCGCGCCAGAACGGCAGCAGCCGCTCCAGCATCGCCACCGAGCCCTGCCCGTGCGGGCTCTCCCGGGCCACCCTGCGGTACATGGGCAGCATGCCGAACAGCGTCAGCGCGACGATGAGCAGGGTGGCCAGTGGGGAGAGCGCCCCGGCGGCCACCGCCGCGATCCCGGGCAGGTACGACAGGGTGGAGAAGTAGTCCACCCCGGTCAGGCACATGACCTGCCACCACGCCCGCGAGCGGGCCTGCCCCTCCGCCGCCTCGGGGCCGACCGGCTGCACCTGGTGCGCGAACAGCCACCGGCGCAGCGGGCTCAGCGGCGCGGCGGGCCGGGCGGGGCTGGCCTGCGCCTCGGGGACGGCGACCGGGCGCCCGGCGCGGTCGCCGGGGCGGGTGGGGTCCCGGGCGGCGCGCAGGTCCCGTGGCGGGCCGGCGGGCGGCGGCCGGCGACCACGCGTGCGCCGCGACCTCGGCCCGTGCTCGTCACGCATGCCCCCTCCCCACCCTCGGCCGTCCTGACCCGACCGTAGGCGGTCGCCGGCCGGCCGCCCGCCCGAACGGTGAAGCCGGGACGGCTCAGTCGCCGTCGCGGGCGGCCAGCACCCGGGCCAGGGCGTCGGGATCGGCCACGGTGACCGTCGCCCCCGGGTGCCGCAGCCACCCGCCGGGCAGCAGGGCGGGCACCGGCTCGGCGAAGCGCAGGCAGAGCCCGGCGGCGGTGCTGCTGGCGAAGGTGACGCCGGCGTCGGCCAGCGAGAGGCGCACGCCGATCCCCCGCCACCAGCGGTACGGCCCGGTGGGCGCGACGCCGACGACGTTGTCCCGGGCGGTGCGCAGTTGCCACGGGCCGAACCGGACCACCAGCTCGGCCCGGTCGACGCCGACCCAGGCGGTTGCCGGCCGGACGCCCACCAGCGCGAGCGCCGGCCGGAAGACCGGGTCGAAGCGGAACGCGAACCGGTGCGCCTCGGCGGTCATCGCGCGCCGCCCCGGGTGGTGGGGCGGGCGTCGCCCGGTCGGGCGGGACGGGGCGGGGCGACGGGCCGGGGACGGGGTCGGGCGGCGGGCCGACGGGCCGGGTGACTCATGGCGCGGGCGTACCCCGTGCGGGCCGGCCGACACCCCCCGGGCCGGCCGACCCGCGAACCCCTCGTCCCCGCTCCGGGCCGCGCGGACCCCCCGGGCCGCGCGGACCGTTCCCCGACCCGGGCCCGCCGCCCCCCGACGACGAGCCCTGGTCCGGCGGGGACGTGTCCCCGCGCTCCGCCGGGTGCCGGGTGCGGAGCGCGGGGACCCCCCGTCACGGCTACTGCAGGAACGCCCCGAGGGGCGAGAGCAGCAACCGACCGAGCGCCGCGGCGGTGTCGTCCAGCCGCGCGCGCTCGCACTCGTGGGCGGCCGGGTCGTGCCGGCACCGCCAGATCTTCTGCGCGTTGCGCCAGGCGACGTCGCGGGTGTACTCGACCAGTTCCCCCTGGTACCAGTCGTCGATGTCGCCGTTGAGCATGTCGATGAGCAGCTGCCACCGCTCCAGGTAGCCGCGCCGCAGACCGGGGATCTTGTCCGCGAAGATCTTGTTGATCTCCAGGTAGTCGCGGTGCTGGTCGGTGCCGTCCACCGGCTCCGACTCCAGGCTGTCGAACGTGGTCACCAACGCGAACGGCAGGTCGAAGTTGATGTGCGCGTTCACCCCGGCGGCCGCCGACGGCAGCGGGCGGGCGTCCGGCCCGCGCATCCGCTGGAACAGGCAGGCCCAGGCCTTCGGCGTACCCGGGCTGGAGTCGGTCCACAGCCGCATCGCGTCGAAGTAGCGGGCCGCGAACTCCACGTCGAGCCGGGACAGGAACACCGGGTCGGAGAACCGGTCGTCGTAGAGCCCGTTCAGCACGCTCTCGGTGATCGTCAGGTACAGCCGGTTGAAGTCGGCCAGCGGGCAGCTCGCCTCCAGCGGAGGCAGCCGGACCAGCATGTCCTGGAGCTTGGTGAGGTGGTCGACCACCGCCGGCACGTCGGCCGGATGGTCGGCGAGCAGATCGACGATGTCCCGATGCACGGGCCCCCACACCGGTTCCGTCATCTCTCCTCCACAGTGGTTCCCCCGGCACCCCCGTGCCGTCGGCGACGCAGCACAGCCTGCCAGCCGGCGATGGCCGGCCGGATCAGTAGAACGACGTATCCGCGCCGCGCGTCAGCCGGGCCGGTTGCGTAGGAAGATCGCGCTGGCCTGCACCCGGGTACGGACCTGGAGCTTGTCGAAGATGTGCGAGACGTGCACGCCGATGGTGCGCTCGCTGATGAACAGCCGCTGGCCGATCTCCCGGTTGGTGAGCCCCTCGGCGACGGCGGCGAGGACCTCCCGCTCCCGGGCCGTCAGCGCCGCCAGCTCGTCGCCGTCCGCCCCGGCGGCCGGAGCGCCGGTGGCCGGACGTTCCTCCAGCGACACCCGCGCCCGGCCGGCGAGGGTACGGATCTCCGAGGTCAGCGGCACCGCGCCGAGCCCCTGCGCCACCTCGTACGCCTGGCGCAGCAGCTTGCCCGCGGTGGCGCTGCGGCTGCGCCGGGCCAGCAGCGCCTCCGCCTGCCGCAGCCGCGAGTAGGCCGCCGGGTAGGGGTGGTGACGGCGGTCCCACTGCGCCACCGAGCGGGCCCACAGCTCCGGGTCGCTGCTCTCCAGGCGGCTCACCTCGGCGGCGCACAGCGCCAGGAAGCCGTCCACCACGTCGCGTACCGGGCGGGCGGCGTGCTCGCTCTTGCGGGCGACCCGGTCGGCCACCTCCCGCAGCCGCCGCACCGCCGTCGGGTCGACGGCCACGGCGCGGCCGGCGTGCGCCTCGGCCTCGGCCCGCAGGCCGTGCCACACCAGCGCGGCGAGGATCCCCACGTCGTCGGAGCGGCTCTCGGTCAGGCCGCGCTGCACCGCCTGCCGGGCCAGGTCGTGCCGGCCCTGCCACATGGCCAGCCCCGCCCGCAGGGTGAGCAGCGGGATCACGTGCCGCGCCCCGCCGCCGGCGAGCATCGTGGCCACCGCGTCCAGGTCGCGGTCGGCGGCCTCGACGTCGCCGTAGCCCACCGACAGCCGGCAGCGTGCCAACAGCAGCTCCACCGCGTCCGCGCCGGAGGGGCGGTGCCGCAACGCCGCCGCGACCACCTTCTCCGCCTCGGCCCACTGCCCGACGCGGAACAGCCCGTTGGTGGCGATGGCCAGCAGCCGGGTCTCGTACGTGCGGCCCAGGCCGAGCTCGGCCATCCGCTCGGCGCCCCGGCGGGCCACCACGACGCCCTCCTCCAGGACGTTCAGCGGGCCGGTCAACAGCTCGGCCAGGTGCAGGTACGCGCACGCCACGTCCTCCGGGCGGCCGGAACGCTCGGCGGTCTCCAGCGCGCGGCGCATCACCGCCAGCCCGGCGTCCGGGTCCTCCAGGTACGCCTCCGAGAAGCCGAGCGCGGCGCTGGCCAGCACCACCTCCGACGTGGAGCCCGGCACCTCGGCGGCCAGCTCCAGCGCCTCCCGGGCCCGCCGGCCGGCGTCGGCGTACCGGCCGAGGTGCAGCAGCAGCTCGGCCAGGTGCGCCGCGGCCGTGGCCCGCTCCCGGGGCGTGCAGTCGGCGGCCTCCAGGGCCAGCTGGTACTCCGCCTCGGCCGGCGCCGAGCGGCCGGCGGCGGCCAGGTAGCGGGCCCGGCGGATGCGCAGCGCGCAGGCCGACGGGTCGGCGTCGGCGGCGGCCAGCTCCTCGATCAGCGTCAGCGCCCGGGCGTGCTCGCCGCAGTGATGGGCGGCCTCGGCGGCGTGCCTGAGCAGCGTGACCCGGTCCACCTCCGGCGGTGCGACGCCCGGCGCGGCGGCCAGCTGCAACGCGACCGACCAGTGCCGGTGCGCCTCGGCCCAGCCGTGCAGCCGCTCGGCCTCCCGGGCCGCGGCCATCGCCGCCGGCAATGCCCGCGCCGGCTCGCCGGCCAGCCGCCAGTGGTGCGCCAGGCGCGCCTGGTGCAGCTCCGCCGGGGCCGCGGTGAGCGCCTCGGCGTAGCGGCGGTGCAGGGCGGCCCGCTCGGCCGTCAGCAGCTCGTGCTCCAGCACCTCGGCGACCAGCCGGTGCCGCAGCCGGTAGCCGTCGTCCGCGCTCACCAGCAGCCGGTGGGCGACCGCCGCCCGGGCCGCCTCGATCAGCTCGTCCTCGGGCAGCCGCACCACCCGGGCCAGCAGCCAGTGCCCCACCGGCTCGACGCCGGCCGCCACCGCGTGCACCACGGCGTGCGCGTGCTGCGGCAGCGCGTCCACCCGGGCCAGGAATATCTCGCGCAGCGTGTCGGAGAGCTCGTCCCGCCCGTCGCGCAGGTCGCGGGCCAGCTCCTCCACCACGAACGGGTTGCCGCCGCTACGCCGCCACACCAGCTCCGCCGCCTCCGGAGTGAGCGCCCGGCCGACCACGGCGGTGGCGAGCCGGTCGGTGCCGGCCCGGTCCAGCGGGGCCAGGTCGAGCACCCGCACCGTACGCAGCCGGCGCAGCTCGGTGAGCACCCGGCGCAGCGGGTGCGCGCCCTGCAACGACTCCGCCCGCACCGCCGCGAGCACCGACAACTGGAGGTCGCCCAACCCGGCCAGCAGGTAGAGCAGCAGCTGGCGGGTGCTGCGGTCGACCCACTGGAGGTCGTCCAGGACGAGCACCAGCGGGCGCCCCTCGGCGATCAGGTGCAGCCCCCGCGAGACCCGCTCCAGGAGCGCCCCGGCGCCGTCCGGGCCGGCGGTCTCCTCGGCGAACACCCCGAGGAGGTCACGGACCGCCGAGGAGGTCCGGGCCTGGGCACCGGTCAGTTCGGCGTCGAGGCGGCGCAGCGCCTGGAGCAGCGGGTGCAGGGGCGAGGCGTCGCCGATGTCCAGACAGGAGCCGGTGAGCACCAGGGCCCCGGCGTCGCGCAGCCGGGTGCCCACCTCGCGCAGCAGCCGGGTCTTGCCGACGCCGCTCTCGCCGGTGAGGAAGACGGCGGCGGTGTTCCCCTGCGTGACGTCGTCGAGCAGCACGGATCGTACCGTCGTCACCAGGTCGGCCCGGCCGACGAGTGGTGCGGTGTCCACGTCGCTGGCCATGGCACGCAGCCTAGTCAAGTGCCCCGCACCGTTCTACGGGTCTTTCGCGCCTGTGGTACTCCTCGCGTCGAGATCGCGACCGACGGTTGCGCAGGGTGGACATACGTCGTTCGGCAGATCCCCCGTCGGCCCATCGGTGACAGTGTCCGAGGCGTCGTCAGCACCGTGGGGAAGGCGGGTGCGATGCCCATGGCCACCATCGTCGCCGGTTCGCAGCGGTCCACCTCGGCAGGCTGGCCGGTACCGGAGGAGAAACGCCTCGTCACCGTGCTGTTCGTCGACATCGTCGGGTCGACCGCGCTCGTCGAGCGGCTCGACCCCGAGGACGTGCGGATCCTGCAACGGGCCTACTTCGACACCGTGGGCGGGGTGCTGCGCCGGTGGCACGGGGTGGTCGAGAAGTACGTCGGCGACGCGGTGATGGCCCTGTTCGGGGCCCGCCGGTCCGACGGCTTCGACGCGTACCGGGCGGTGCGGGCGGCGCTGGAGATCCAGGGGGCCCTCGACCGGCGACCGCCGCCCGGCGCGCCGCGCCTCCGGGTCCGGGCCGGGGTGGCCACCGGTGAGGCGCTGGTGGACCTCGCCGCGGCGCGCGACGGCGGGCACGGCGTCGCCAGCGGCGCGGTGATCACCACCGCCGCGCGGTTGCAGGAGTACGCCCCGCCGGGCGGGGTGGCGCTCTGCGCGGCCACCCACCGCGCCACCGTGGGACTGGTCGACCAGCGCCGCGTACCGCCGGTGGCCCTGGCCGGCAAGGCGCTGCCGGTCGACGTGTGGCACGCCACCGGCACCACCCGACAGGCCCCGACCCGGCACGAGGGGCCGCTGGTCGGGCGGCGACGGGAACTGGCCGCCGCCCGGGACCTGATCGTCCGGGCCGTGCGGGGCCGCGACCCGCGCTGGCTGTCGCTGGTCGGTCCCGCCGGCAGCGGGCGCAGCCGGCTGCTGCACGAACTGACCCGGGCGGTACGGACCGTGGACGGGGTGCCGGTGCGCTGGTGCGTCGCGCACTGCCCGCCGTACCCGCAGCCCCTGGCGCCCGTCGCGGACCTGGTGCGCGGGCTCGCCGGCCTCCGCGCCGGTGAGCCGCCCGCGACGGTACGGCGACGACTCACCGCCGCCCTCACGGACCTGGTGCCGCCCGCCGGCCTGACCGAGGCGGTGTACGCGCTGGAGGCGCTGCTGGGCACGCCGGACGGCTCCGGCGACGCGGCGCGGGGCGCCGAGGTGGCGCGGGAGGCGCTGCTGGGGCTCGCGGCCCGGCAGCCGGTGATGGTGGCGGTGGACGACCTCGACCGGGCCACCGCGACGCTGCACCGCTTCCTGCACCGGCTCTTCGCGGCGGCCACCGCGCGGTCGCTGCCGCTGGTGGTGGTGACCCTGCACCGTGCCGAGTGGACGGGCGCGCTGCCCGGCCCGCGGGACCGTCGGCACCGGTTGGCGGTGCCGCCGCTGCGCCCGGTGGAGACCGGACGGCTGCTGCGGCACCTGCTCGGCCGGGCCGACCGGCCGACGGCGGCGGCGATCACCCGGCTCCTGCCGCTGGTCGGCGGCAACCCGGGGCGGGCCGTCGCGTACGTGGCGTCGCCGGACGCGGCGCGGTCCGTGCCGGAGGCGGTGCGCCGGGAGGTCGACGCCCGGCTGGACCGCCTGGACGGGGCGCGGCGGGCCGTGCTGATGGCCGTCGCGACCGTCGGCGCGGGGATCACCGCCGCGACGGTGGCGCGCCTGCTCGACTGGGCTCCCGGGCGGGCCGCCCCGGTGCTGCGCGCCCTGGCCGCGACGGGTCTGCTGGTCACCCGCCCCGACGGCCGGTACGCCGTCGCCGACGCGGTGGTCCGCGAGGTCGCGTACGCCCGGCTGCCGAGGGCGGCGCGGGCCGCGTTCGCCCGCCGGGCCGGGCGGCCGGCGGAGTCGGACGCCCCTTCGGTGCCCGTGGTCGTGCACGCCCCCACCGCCCAGGTGCCGCCGGTGCCGGCGCGCGCCGACGCCGACCGCCCGGCGGCCCGGAACGCTCGCGGGTCGCACCCGGCACCACTGCGGCGGCCCGCCGCCGCGCCCCGTCTCGCTGCCCCGCCCCGGCCCGCCCGCGCGTTCCAGGTCGCCGACGTGCCCCTGGTCGCCGACGTGCCCCGGGTCGCCGACGTGCCCCGGATCGCGGTGCTGCCGGGGGCGCGTTCCGCGCCCGGTCCGCTGGTCGCCGTCCCCGCGGAACGTGTCGGGGGCGGCCGGGTGGTGGAGCTGCACGGCTGGATCGCGGCCCGCGATCGCCGCCCCTCGGCCGGCCCCGCCCCGTCGACCGCGCGCGACCGCGTCGCCATCGACCTGAAGACCGGCAAGTCCACCGCCGGCACGGCCGACGACCTCGCCGAGCACCCGGCCGGCCCCGCTGCGACGGCAGCCCTCGGGGCGGGCGGTTCGGCGCGGCGGCAGGGGCGCGGGCAGCGGCCGAGGTGGGTCCTGCCGCGCGGCAGGCCGGTCGCGGCGTGAGCGGGCGGTGTGTTGGACGCGGGGAGGGGGCGGCCAGGGGATCTCCCCCACGATCCAAACTAACGGGAATTCGATCCGGGCGGTATCGGGCGACCGACCGAGTGCGCGCCTCGGGGTCGGCTGGCTAGGTTCGCCCGATGCCTGTCGAAGAGATCACCGCCTCCGCCGCCGGTACCTGGACGCTCGGCGACCGGACCGTGCACCGGATGGGGTTCGGCTCCATGCGGCTCACCGTCGACCCGGACCGGGCGCGCGCCGTCCGCGTCCTGCGCCGGGCCGTCGAGCTGGGCGTCAACCACATCGACACCGCCGCCTTCTACGTCTCGCCGGGCGGGCCGCTCGGCGTCGGCACCGGCTCGCCCCGGTACGCGACCGACCTGATCCGCGAGGCCCTCGCGCCGTACCCGGACGACCTGGTCGTCACCACCAAGGTCGGGCCGTCCTTCGACGAGGCGACCGGGCACCGGGAACTGGGCCCGGCGGAGCTGCGCCGGGAGGTGGAGGAGAACCTGCGCCGCCTGGGCCGGGACCACCTGGACGTGGTGAACCTGCGGATCGTCCGGCGACCCGGGCGGGACTCGGTGGCGGAGCGGTTCGCCGCCCTGGCCGAGCTGCGCGACGCCGGGCTGATCCGGCATCTCGGCCTGTCCAACGTGCGGGTGGATCACCTGGACGAGGTGCGGGACATCGCGCCGGTGGTGTGCGTGCAGAACGCGTACGCCCTCGACGTGAACCGGTGGGCCGACGAGCTGCTGCGGGTCTGCGGCGAGCGGGGGATCGCCTTCGTGCCGTTCTTCGCGATCGCGGGCGCCGGGCGGGAGTCGGGCGCGGGCGACGACCACGACGAGGCCGTACGGGCGGTGGCGCGCGCGCACGGCGCGACCCCGCACCAGATCCGCCTGGCCTGGACGCTGCACCAGGGGCCGCACGTGCTGGCCATCCCCGGCACCGGCGACCCGGCGCACCTGGCGCAGAACGTGGCGGCCGGGGCGATCCGGCTCACCCCCGAGGACCTGGCCCGCCTCCGCTGACCGCGGGCGCCCCGCCCGCGCGGCATGGTGGCGCGTCAGCGACCGTCGAGGAAGGCGACCGCCCGCTCCCACGTCCGGCTGGCGGCCGCCGGGTCGTGGTCGGGCAGGTCGGGATCGGTGTAGAGGTGACCGACGCCGGGATAGCGGTGGACGCTCAGCTCCGCGCCCGCGCCGGTGATCGCCCGCTGCCACCGGCCGAGCTCGGGCTCCGGGGGGTATTCGTCCGGGTCGGCCATGTGCAGCTGCACCGGCAGGCCCGGACGGACCGCCTCCGGCGCACCGCCGGCGCCGTGCAACAGCAACAGCGCGGCGGCGGCGGGGCGCTCGGCCAGCAGCGCGCCGGCCACTGCGGCCCCCATGGAGAACCCCGCCAGCACCGCCTCGGGCGGCGCCTCGTGCAGCGCCGCCCTGGCCCGGCCCATCACGGCCACCTCGCCGACCTCGCCGAGCAGGGCGAAGCCCGCCTCGATCGTGTCGACGGCCGGCGCGCCGTAGAGGTCGGGGGTGACGACGTGGTGGCCGGCGGCGCGCAGCCGGTCGGCGGCCGTCAACACGGCGGGTCGCAGCCCGTAGGCGGAATGAAACAGCACGACGTGTCCCATCGGGACATTCTGTCTGACGAATGCGACGGGGCCGGGCCGCCGCGCTGACCCGCCGCCGACGCGAGGCCGGGTCAGCCCAGCGATTCCAGTCGCCGCACCAGCTCGCCCGGCGCCGGCATGGCGGCGATCTCGGCGCTGACCTGCCGCGCCGCGTCGCGCAGCGCGGTGTCGGTGACGAGCCGGGTCAGGGTGTCGGCGGTGATGTCGCGGGTGCGGGCGGCGATGCCGGCCCCGCGCGCGGCCACCAGCTCGGCGTTGTGCCGCCGGTCGCCCGCCCCGACGGTGGCCAGCTGCGGCACCCCGGCGATCAGCGCGCTCAGGACGCTGCCCGCGCCGCCGTGGTGGACCAGCGCCGCGCTCGCCGGCAGGGCCGCGGGGACCGGGATCCAGTCGACCGTACGCACGTTGCCGGGCAGCGCCCGGCGGGCCAGCCGCGCCTCCGGGCGGACCAGTACGAACTCGGCGTCGACCCGGTCGGCGACGGCGACGACGGCCGGCATCGGTCCGGCGCTGCCGGGGCCGGCGATGGTGCTGCGGCTGACCAGCACCCGGGGCCGCTCCCCCGGCTCGCGAAGCCAGTCCGGCAGCTCGCCGCCCGCCTCGGTGGCGTAGCGCATCGGCCAGCCGTCCTGACGCAGCACGCTGGGCGGGGCGACGGCGATCGCGGCGGCCGGCGGCGGCAGCTCGGTCAGGCCGTGCCGGCGCAGCGCCGGCCCCAGCCCCGCCAGGGTCGCCCGGGCCAGCTCGCGGCCGTCGAAGAGGGCGTTCTCCTGGCGTACGGCGGGCACGCCGAGCGTCGCGGCGGCGAGGGCGCCGGCCACCGCGAACGGCTCGTGGACCACCAGGTCGGGTCGCCACTGCCCGGCGAGGGCGACCACCCCGTCGGCGAGCTGGTCGTTGACCGCGCCGAAGAGCAGCCCCGCGCCCCGGGTGCCGGCGGTGCCGGCCAGTTCGGCCCGTGCGGTCAGCGGGTGGCGCAGCAGTACGCGGCGGGCGATGCGCCCGAAGTCGAACGCGGGCGCGACGTCGCGCGCCGGCAGTCCGGGGCGCATCGCCCGCAGCCCGTCGGCGGCGGTGGCGACGAGCACCTCGTGGCCGGCGTCGCGCAGTGCGGCGGCCAGCGGCAGCAGCGGAGCGACGTGCCCGATCAACGGCGCGGAGACCACCAGTACTCGCACCGCGCCGATGCTAGCCGCGGCGGAGCCTGTCATGGGGGCACCGGGAGACGCGGCCCGGACGGCGGCGGGTCAGCCGGCGGTCGGGGGCAGGGTGCGGCTGCGGCCCCGGAACTCGGCCACCACCGCGCCGTCGTCCCGGGTCACGGTGACGTCGTAGATGCCGCTGCGGCCGTACCGGGTGCGCTCGGTGGCGTGCGCCGTCAGCAGGTCACCCTCGTGGGCGGGACGGACGAAGCTGATCTCGCCGCCGGCGGCGACGGTGGCCGGGCCGTGGCTGTTGCAGGCCAGCGCGAAGGCGGTGTCGGCGAGCAGGAACACGAACCCGCCGTGGGCGATGGCGTGGCCGTTGACCATCGCGGCGGTCACCCGCATCCGGGCCACCGCCGCGCCGCCGGCGGCCTCCACCAGCTCGATGCCGAGGCCCCGGCTGGCGACGTCGGCGGCGAACATGGCGTACGCGGCGTCGCGCCCGGCCCCCTCAGCCGTCCCGCCGTCGCTCGACGATCGCCCCGTCCCGCCCATCGACCGCTCCACGCCTGTTTCGGGGCGGCCCCCTCGACCGCCGGTCCCGGTACCGTACGCCGGCCCGCGCGCCCGGGACCAACGCACCCGGCAGGGGCCCTCCGGCTCCGGGTCGCGTCGCGCTCTCCTGGTCGCAGTGGTGGGATCTGGCGGGGCGGCCCCGACGCTGCCGTCCTGCGCTGACGCGCCCGGGACGACGCCCCGACGACCGCCGCGACGGACGCTAGGCTGGCGGGCGCGCGCCGAGGTCACGCCCTGTGGCACCGGCGGGGAGGGCGAGGTGACCGGACCGGATCCGCGGGTCGACCCCGACGTCGACCTGCGTGTACCCGCCGACCGGGGCGAGCTGGCCACCCGCCCCGGCGCGGTGCTCGGGTCCGTCGCGGCCGGCGGCGCGCTCGGCGCCCTGGCCAGGGCCGGTCTCCAGCACGCCGTCCCGCACGGCCCGACGGGCTTCCCGTGGGCGACCTTCGCCGTCAACCTGACCGGGTGCCTGCTGATCGGTGTCCTGATGGCGGCGCTGGAGCGCTCCGGTGGCCGCCGACCGCTGCTGCGCCCGTTCCTCGGCGTGGGCGTCCTCGGCGGCTACACCACCTTCGCCACGTACGCCGTGGACGTCCGCCTGGCGCTCGACGCCGGCGCCCCGGAGGTCGCCCTGGGCTACCTGGCCGCCACCTCGCTCGGGGCGCTGGTCGCGGTCTGGCTCGGCGACGCCGTCGCCGGCCGGCTGCTCGACGCCGCGCGCCACGGCCAGCCGCAGCGCGGGACCGGCCGGTGACCGTCCTGCTGATCGCGCTCGGCGCGGCCGTCGGCGCGCCCCTGCGCTACCTCACCGACCGGGCGGTGCAGGCCCGGCTCGGCAGCGCCTACCCGTGGGGCACGCTGACCGTCAACGTCACCGGGTCGCTGTTGCTCGGTCTCCTGGCCGGGCTGCCCGTCGGGCCGACCGCCGGCGCCCTGCTCGGCACCGGCTTCTGCGGCGCGCTGACCACGTACTCCACGTTCGGGTACGAGACGCTGCGGCTGGCGCGCCGGGGCCGGCGGTTCCTCGCGCTGGTCAACGTGCTGTCCAGCGTGGCCGCCGGCCTCGGCGCCGCCACCGTCGGCTTCGCCCTGGCCCGGGCCGTCGCCGGCTGAACGGGCGGTTCCGCAGGGGGTCCAGCAGGCGGTCCAGCGGGCGGTTCAGCGGGCGTGGCGCTCCGGGTGGGCCCGGTTCCACGCCCGCATCCGCTCCGGGTAGCCGGTGCGGGCAGCCTCGTACAGCGGCACCGCGTGCTTGCGGGCGATGGAGCCGGCGGCGCGCGGCGAGCCGGTGCGACGGCGGATCCACTCGCCGTCGTGGGCGATGGCGACCACGGTGGTGTCGGTCGCCGTGGTCTCCGGTTCCAGGTAGAACTCCACGCCCCGGCGGCTGGCCACGAACGCCTCCAGCGCGGCCAGGTCCTCCCGGGTCGCCTCGCGGTCGAGCTTCGTCGGGGTCGCGTCGGCGGCGCGCGGCCGCCGGTTGAACCAGCCCATGCCCGGCTCCTCTCCTCGGCGTCTCCCCAGTGCAGCACCGCCACCTGGCAATCCCCTGCGCCGCACCTGGGAGCCCCCTGCGCGGGCCGGTCGTCGCCGCGCGGGCCGGTCGTCGCCGCGCGGGCCGGTCGTCGCCGCGCGGACCCGCCCCCGGCGGGGCGGCGGACGAGCATGGCCCGGGTAACCGCTCAGCGAGCCGGTGGGCGGGTGGCCGGCACCAGGGCGAGGGTGGGCAGCAGCAACAGTGGCACGACGAGCAGGGCCCGCAGGGTGCCGACCCGGTCGCCGAGCAGGCCGAGCAGCGGGGGGCCGGCGAGGAACGCCGTGTAGCCGATCACGGCGACCACGCTGACCCGGGCCGGCGCCCGCCGCTCGTCGTCGGCCGCCGCGCTCATCCCCACCGGGAAGCCCAGCGACGCGCCGAGCCCCCAGAGCGCGACGCCGGCGATCGCCACCGGCCCGGAGTCGGCGAGCACCGCGACGCCCGCGCCGAGCGTGGCGAGCAGGATCGTGGTGGACAGGACGGGCACCCGGCCCCACCGGTCCAGCGCGACGGTGCCTGCCGTGCGGCCCAGGGTCATGCCGACGACGAAGACGCCGAAGACCGCGGCCCCGGCCGCCTCGCTGAGGCCGTGGCCGTCGATGAAGGCGACCGCCAGCCAGTCGCTGGCGCTGCCCTCGGCGAACGCCGACACCAGCACCAGCAGGCCGACGAGCAGGGTGCGGGGCTCCCGCCAGGCGGCGAGCAGTTCGCGACGACGCTCGGCCGGAGCCGCCGACGCGGAGGCGGTGCCGCTCTCGGCCACCGGCAGGAACGACCGGACGGCCAGCAGCGTGCCGAGCAGCACCACCGCGGCCAGCGCGGCGAGGTGCACGGCGACCGGCACGCCGAGGCGGGCCGCCCCGGCGCCGAGCCCGGCCCCGGCCACGGACCCGAGGCTCCACGCCGCGTGGAAGCGGGGCATGACCGTACGCCCCAGCCGCCGCTCGACCGCCGCGCCCTCGACGTTCATCGCCACGTCGCAGAGGCCGGAGCCGTAGCCGAGGGCACACAGGCCCACCGCGACCCCGGCCAGGGAGCCGGCCACGGCGGCGACCCCGGTCACCGTCAGCCCGGCCGCGAGGAGCGTGGTGGAGAGCGCGACCGTGCGGGCCGCCCCGAGCCGCTGGGCCACCAGGCCGGCGGTGGGCATCGCGAGCAGCGCGCCGACGGACATGGCCAGCAGCAGCAGCCCGAGCCGGCCCGCGCTGAGCCCGAGCGCGTCCCGGGCGGCGGGCACCCGGGAGAACCAGGTGGCCACGGCCAGGCCGTTGAGCGCGAAGACCACGGCCACGCCGGTACGGGCGGCCAGCACCGCCCGGGGCACGGCCGGGCGCGGCACGACGGGCGGGGCGACGGTGCGGCTCACGTGGCGGTCCTCTCGCCTCGGGTGGTCTACCGCCCCGATCCCACACCTGAGAGCGCTCTCAGGACAACCCGGTCCCACCCCTTACCGTGGACGCGCCGGAGGGGGATGATTCGGTCGACCGTCCACGCCGCGACGGCCGACAACGGGGAGGACCGGAATGGCGACGACACACCGACCACCGACCCTGGAGGACGTCGCCCGGGCGGCGGGCGTCTCCCGGGCCACCGCCTCGCGGGTGATCGCCGGCACCGGCTACGCCTCCCCCGCCGCCCGCGAGCGGGTGAACGTCGCCGCCGACCGGCTCGGCTACGCGCCGAACCCGGCCGCCCGCGCGCTCGTCCAGGGCACCGGGTTCCGGCTGGTGGTGGCGGTGACCGGCACCGCCGCGACGGTCCTCGACGACCCGTACGTCCACCGGGTGCTCGGCGCGTGCGCCCGGGTCTGCGCGCCGCACGGACTCGGGGTGGCGCTGCACTGGCTGCCCACCCGGTCGCCGGGCGAGGTGCGCCGGCTGGCCGGGGACCGCAGCGTCGGCGGGGTCGTCCTGATCAACACCACCGAGGGGGTGCTGGACGCGATCCCGGCGAGGCTGCGCGGTCGGGTGGCCTCGATCGGCATCGGCTCCCCCCTCGTCCCGGCCTTCGACGTGGACAACGGCGGCGGCACCGAGGCCGTCGTCCGGCACCTGTACGCCACCGGGCGCCGCCGCATCGCCATGGTGACCGGGCCTCGCTGGCTGTCCTGCGCCGGCCGGTCGGTCGGCGCGTACCGGCGGATCGTGCGCGACGCCGCCCTGCCGGAGCGGCTGGTGCCGGGCGACTTCAGCGCGGACCGCGGCCGGGCGGCGGCCCGGGAGGTGCTGGAGCGCTGGCCGGACACGGACGCGATCGTCGGCAGCAGCGACGCGACCGCGCTCGGGGTGATCGACCGGCTGCGCGGCGACGGCGTCCAGGTGCCCGGGGACGTCGCGGTCACCGGCTTCGACGACATCCCGCTCGCCGCGATGACCACCCCCGCACTGACCACGGCGACGCATCCGGTGACGCAGATCGCCACGGCGGCGGCGACGGCCGTGCTGGGCGGGCGACCGGTGCCGCCGGCGACGATGTTCCCGTCCCGGCTGGTCCGCCGCGTCAGTGGATGAGCCGGCCCCCGGCCGCAACCGCGCCGGCGGGACCCGCCGATGGACGACCGCGCCCCTCGCCGACCGCCCGGTGGCGGGCCGCACCGCTCGCCGAGCACGCCCGCGGCCGGTCGCGCCGCTCGCTGATCACGCCCATGACGGGACGCGCCGGTGGGATTGCGCGTCGGGCTGGCGGGTAACCGCCGGCGCATGCCCGCCCAGGACGAGGAGCGGTGATCCGGTGACCGAGCCCGCGCCCCCGCACCGGCAGCCGGCGGAGAACCCCCGGCACGGCCGGCTCGCCGCACGTCCGGCGCCGCCGACCGCCCTGGCCGCCGCCGGGCTGGCGTCGCTGACCGACCCGCGGGGCGCCGCGCTGGCGATGGTGTACGCCCCCGAGCCGGTCGACGGGCCGCCGTACCGGCTGGTGCTGCTCCTGCACGGGGCCGGCGGCTCGGCCCGGCAGGGGCTGGACCTGCTGCTACCGGAAGCCGACGCGCACCGGCTGCTGCTGGTCGCCCCGCAGGCGGTGGCGAGCAGCTGGGACCTGATCGGCGGCGAGGGCTTCGGCACGGACGTACGGCGCATCGACGGCCTGCTGGCCATGGCCTTCGCCGGCTACCCCGTGGCGCGGGTGGCGTTCGGCGGGTTCTCCGACGGCGCCTCGTACGCCCTCTCCCTGGGCCTGACCAACGGCGACCTGGTCGACGCGGTGCTGGCCTTCTCCCCCGGCTTCGCCGCGCCGCTGGTGACCCACGGCCGGCCCCGGGTCTACGTCTCGCACGGCACGCGGGACCCCGTCCTGCCGGTGGACGTGTGCAGCCGTCGCCTGGTCCCCCGCCTGCGCTCGCTCGGCTACGACGTCACCTACGACGAGTTCCCGGGCCCCCACGAGATCCCCGCCCCCATCCGCACCCGCGCCACGACCTGGCTGACCACCTGACCCCACCCCACCCCGCCCGCCCCCGCCCCCGCCCCCGCTGCCGCTGCCGCTGCCGCTGCCGCTGCCGATCATGCAGTTCTGGTGGGCAATGTGGGGTGTTATGCGGCATTCGCGGGGCACCACGACTGCATGATCGACGATGGGGCGGCGGCGGGGCGACGGGGCGGCGGCGGGCGACGGGGCGACGGGGCGACGGCGGGATCGGGCGTGGAGTCGCTCGGCGGGCCGCCGGTCGGGGTGGGGGTCGGGGTGCGGGTCGGGTCACGTCGATTAACGGTTCGGGCGTGACCGGTTGGGGAAAGTGACTCCGGCGGGACGATGAGGGGCAGGACACGGCGGCTGCTTGCGACCCGGGGACCAGCGCGGGGACAGGGGGCCGGGACGTGGATTCGAAGCAGCGCGTCGGACCGGCGGGCGCCGGGGCGTCCGTCGACGACCTCTTCGCCGGCGACGACCCGACCAGCGTCGCGCACCGGGCCACCGACTGGGCTGCCACCGCGCTGGGTCCCGTGGAGACCTGGCCGTCGGAGCTGTGCGCGGCGGTGCGCACGGTGTTGCCGTCGAAGATCCCGATGCTGCTGTGGTGGGGCACCGAGCTGGTGCAGATCTTCAACCACGCGTACACCCCGGTGCTCGGCGACAAGTACCCGGCCGCGATCGGTCAGCCGGGCGCGCGGTGCTGGGCGGAGGTCTGGGACGAACTGGGCCCGCTCACCGACCACGTGCTCGCCGGCCGCGGCGCCACCTACGCGCAGAACCAACTGCTCCTGCTCAACCGGCACGGCTACCTCGAGGAGACGTACTGGACCTTCTCCTACAGCCCCGTACGCGCCGGGCACGGCCGGGTTCCCGGCGTCTTCGTGGCCACCACGGACGTCACGGCCCGGGTGCTGGGTGACCGGCGGCTGGAGACGCTGCGCGAGCTGGGCTCGATCTCGATCGCGGCGGCGGACACCACCCGCGACGCCGTCCGGGCGGCGGCCCGGGTCCTCACCGGCAGCCCGGCCGACCTGCCCGCCGCGATGATCTACCTACGTCCCGGGGGTGTCACGCCGGACGACGGCAGCCACCTCACCGGCCCCGGGCCGGGTGGCAGCCGGGAGTCCGACGACGAACTGGTCCTGGCCGCCTCGGTCGGCGTGGCCGACGACACCGCCGCGGGGACCGGGTGGCTGCCGCAGATCGACGAGGTGGCGCGCACCGGCCGCCCCGCGCGGGTCCGGGGAGTGGCCCTGCCCGGCGACCCCCGCGCCGGGGCCGGGGAGGTCGTCGGGGTGCCCGTGGACGAGGTCGTGGTGCTGCCCCTGCTGGCCACCGGGCAGACCCACCCGGCCGGCGTGCTGGTCGTCGGCATCAGCCCCTTCCGCGAGCTGGACGAGGCGTACCGCGGCTTCCTCGACCTGGTGGCCAACCGGGTCTCGACGGCGCTGGGCGACGTGCTGGCGTACGAGGCACAGCGGCGTCGCGCCGCCGCGCTGGCCGAGCTGGACGCGGCGAAGACGGAGTTCTTCACCGACGTCAGCCACGAGCTGCGCACCCCGCTGACGCTGATCGCCGGACCGGTCCGGGAGAGCCTCGCCGACCGGCACGAGCCGCTTCCTGCGGGCCAGCGCGAGCGCCTGGAGCTGGTGCACCGCAACACCGGCCGGCTGCGCAAGCTGGTCGACGACATGCTCGACTTCGCCCGCCTGGAGGGCGGCCGGCTGGACCCCGAACGGGTGGAGACCGACCTGCCGGCACTCACCGCCGGGGTCGCCGAGTCGTTCGCGTACGCGATGCGCCAGGCCGAGCTGAGCTACCGCGTCGACGTCGAGGCGCTGCCACGCACCGCGTACGTGGACCGCGACATGTGGGAGAAGGTGGTCGTCAACCTGCTCTCCAACGCCCTGAAGTACACCCTGGCCGGCGCGGTGCGGCTGCGGCTGCGGGGCGACGACGCGCACGTCACGCTGACCGTCGACGACACCGGCGTCGGCGTCCCCGCCGACCAGCAGCCGCTGCTGTTCCACCGCTTCCACCGCGTACGCGGCGCCGGCGGCCGGTCGCACGAGGGCACCGGTATCGGGTTGGCGCTGGTGCAGGAGATGGTCCACCTGCACGGCGGCGAGGTCAGCGTGCGCTCGGTCGAGGGCGAGGGCTCGACGTTCACCGTCCGCCTGCCGTACGGCCGGCCCACCGCCACGGCCACGCGCCGCGAGCGGGCCCACGAGACGTACGTCGCCGAGGCCCTGCACTGGCTGCCGGAGGCCGCGCCCACCCAGGCGGACGCCACCGACGACGACGCCCGGGACGCCGCGACGGTGCTGGTGGTGGACGACAACGCCGACCTGCGCGCGTTCCTCGCGAGCCTGCTCGCACCCCATCACCGGGTGGTCGTCGCGGCCGACGGCCAAGAGGCGCTCGACCGGATCGCCGAGCGGGTGCCCGATCTGGTGCTGACCGACGTGATGATGCCCCGCCTGGACGGCTTCGGGCTGGTCCGGGCGCTGCGCGCCGACCGGCGTACCGCCGGGCTGCCGATCATCGTGCTCTCCGCCCGCGCCGGCGGGGAGGCCGCGGTGGAGGGGTTGCGGACCGGGGCCGACGACTACCTGGCCAAGCCCTTCTCGTCGGAGGAGCTGCTGGCCCGGGTCGGCGCGCACCTGGAGCTGGCCCGGTTGCGCAACGAGGAGGCGACCTGGCGGGCGGCCCTGATCGAGTCGTTGCAGGACGCGTTCGCCGTGGTCGACGCCGACGGCGCGCTGGTCGAGGCGAACGAGGCGTTCTGCCGCCTGGTCGGCACCGCCCAACTGGCGGCGCCGGTCGCGCCGCCGCACCCGTGGTGGCCGGAGGCCGACGCCGCGCCCGCCGACCGGCGCCTGCTGATCGACGTGCTGCGCACCGCGCGGGGCTCCGGCCGGGGCCGGGTCACCCTGCCGCTGCGGCACGCCGACGGGCACCGGATCTGGGCCGAGGCGGTCTACAACTCGCTGCGGGAGCCGCGTACCGGCCGCCGCCTCTGGGTCGCCACCCTGCGCGACGTGACCGCCGACGTCCGCGCCGCCGCCCGGCAGTCCGCCCTGGCCGCGCTCTCCGGCCGGCTCGCCCGCGCCACCGACGTGGCCGAGGTGCTCGACGCCGGCCTGTCCGAGCTGTGCACCCTGCTGGACGGCACCCGCGGCCTGGCGGTCTGCGCCGACGCCGCCGGCACGCCGTTGGTGGTGACCCAGGGCCTGACGTTGACCCCGCAGGTGCAGCGGGCGCTCGACGGGCTGCCCACCGAGGGCGAGCCGCAGCTGGTCGTCGACGACGCGGGCCGGGTGACCGCGCTCGGGGCACGTGTCGAGCCGGGCGGGGCACCCGGCGGGGTGTGGCTGGAGCTGGACCCGCCCCGGTCGGTGCAGACGGTGGACCTGCCGCTCGTACGACAGCTCTGCGCGGCGCTGGCCCAGGCGCTGGTTCGCGCACGGGCCTTCGAGACGCAGCGGACGGTGGCCCTGGCCATGCAGCGGGCGATGCTCGGCCCGGTCGACCTGCCGGCCGGGTTCGCGACCCGCTACCAGCCGGCGGTGGCGCCGCTCGAGGTGGGCGGCGACTGGTACGACGTGGTCCAGCTTCCCGGCGACCTCGTCGGCGTGGTGGTGGGCGACGTGGTGGGGCGGGGCCTGCCCGCCGCCACCGTGATGGGGCAGCTGCGCAGCGCCTCGCGTGCCCTGCTCCTGCAGGCCAAGAGCCCCGCCGAGGTGCTGTCCGCGCTGGACGACTTCGCCCGGATGGTGCCCGGCGGCGCCTGCACCACCGTCTTCTGCGCCATCATCGACCGCTCGCTGGGCGTGCTCCGCTACTCCTCGGCGGGCCACCCGCCGGGCATCCTGGTGCACCCGGACGGCTCCGCCGACCTGCTGACCCGCGCCGGCTCGGTGCCGCTGGCCAGCGTCGCGGTGCCCGGCCGGCCCGAGGCCGGGGCGCAGCTGCGACCCGGTTCGACGCTGCTGCTCTACACGGACGGGCTGATCGAGCGACGGCGGGAACTGATCGACGCCGGCATCTCCCGGGCGGTCGCCGCGCTCACCCAGGGCCGCGAACTGCCCGAGGGCGCGCTGGCCGACCGGATGGTCCGGGACCTGCTGCCCGACACCCGCAACGACGACGTGGCGGTGCTGGTCTACCGGCATCGGGAGCCAGCGGTCTTCGCTGCGGCGCTGACCGCCGACCCGGGGCAGCTCGCGCCGACGCGGGAGGCGCTGCGGGAGTGGCTGACCGGCCTCGGCATCGGCGAGACCGACGTCGACGCGGTGCTGATCGCGGCCGGCGAGGCGTGCGCCAACGCGATCGAGCACGGCTACCGCTTCGCCCCGGACGCGTCCGTCACCGTCCGGGGGCGGCTGCGCGCCGACCGGCTGGAGATGGTGGTCAGCGACACGGGCGGGTGGCGGGACGCGAGCCCCGACGACAGCGAGCGCGGCCGGGGCCGGCTGATCATGACTCGGTTGATGGACGAGGCCACCGTCGCCGGCAGCGCCGACGGCACCACCGTACGCCTGGTCAAGCGCGTCTCCGGCACCTGACGGGCTGCCACCCTGACCGGACGCCGCGGTGGCGTTCGGCCGAGGTTGCCGGCGTCGGGTGGGCGACGGCAGGGACCCCCGGAAGGGTGAAGATCGGCTATAAGTGGCGGATGGAGTTTCCCGCCTACCTGGCCACCATGCCGATGCACGCGATCACCGAGATCCACGGCGAGCCCGGCCTGCTGGCCCGGTTCCGGCTGGAGCTGCGCGCGTTCGACGAGGCCGCCCGGGAACGGCTCACCGAGGCCCTGGACCTGGCCGCCGAGTTGCACCGCGACGACCGGCGGGTACGCGAGCCCTACCTGAACCACCTGCTGCGGGTGGCGATCCGGATGATGCACCACTACCAGGTCCGCGACGTCGACGTGATCGTCGCCGGCCTGCTGCACGACGCGGTGGAGGACCACCCCGACGAGCTGGCCGCCGCGTCCGGAGGCGAACGTGCCGGGGCGCACGACGGCGAGGACGCCACCGCCGCCGCCCTGGCGGTGCTCGCGGAGCGGTTCGGGCCGCGGGTGGCCCGCCTGGTCGGCGCGGTCACCAATCCGGCGTACGACCCGGGGCGGGACAAGCACGTCCAGTACCGGGAGCACGTGGCGGCCAGCCTGGACCGGGAGCCGTGGGCGCGGGTCATCAAGATCTCCGACTTCACGGACAACGGGGTGGGCGTCATCCACACCGTCGGCCCGAAGGTGACCTCGTCGGCCCGCAAGTACCGGCCGCTCGTGCCGGTCTACCGCGACCTCGTCACCCGGCCGGACACTCCCCTGTCGGCGCCGGTGAAGGAGCACATCCTCGGTCAGCTCGACCTGGCCGAGGAACGCTTCAGCGCCATCCTCGACGAACCACCCCACCCGAACTGACGACGTCAGCCTCGTCGACTGACGCTCAACCCCGGCTATGGGTCAGGCCGCCTTGTAGACGGTGTCGAGGTGCCATTCCAGGAACTCCGCGTTCGGTCGGTCGGGCCGGCGATCTGGAACAGCGATCTGCTCGCCCGCCTTGGCATAGAACTGGTCACCGTTGCCGAACTCGCTGCGAAGCCGAGGGCTGACCACGAGTCGATACTTGGGATCCACGCCCAGGTAGCCCTTGTCGAAGAGGATGTGCACGTCCGACTTCAGGAGCAGGCCGTTGTCCAGGCGATGCTCACCACCCCTCGGCAACGGTCGGATGTGCGCGGCCTGCAACACCGGCTGGACCCTGTTGCCGGTGATCGCGCAGCGTCGGCCGTACGCCCCGAGCACCACGGCCTTGAACGACTGCTGGCCCAGCCGCTGTGGCACCAGCCGTGGATCTCCGTAGACCGGGCCGGGCCGATGCCAGGGTTCACTCAGGTCGAGTTCGACAGTCGTGCCGATCAGGCGATGGATCAGCAGTTCGAAGTAGTCGCCCCAGGTGGCGTCCGCAAGGTCGTACGTCTTGCCCTGCACCACATTCGACTTGAACTCCGGCGGCGGGCCGACGGTGGACTCGTCCGGGAAGAAGTTGGCGTCACGCACGAAGATGCAGCCGATGACGGGGTCCTCATCGGGTGCGATCGGCTGCCTGCGGTAGCGGCCGACGCTGCGGCGCATCTCGTCGATGCTCGCCGCGCCGTTGGCCTCCCCGAAAAGCTCCCATGCCTCCGAGATTCGCAGCTGAGTGAAGCCGCTGAAGAAGCCACCACCGATGACGCGGTTGAGAGGATGGTGGGCTTTGAAGAAGAACGGCTCGCCCGCTGTGAGCGCGCGGAAACCGCCACCCGAAGGCCGCCAGAAGTTGACCTCGTTCAGCTCGGGACGGGCGGCCAGGAAGCGGTACCACTTCTCGTCCGTGACCCCCACGAAGGCCTTCACGCCGACAAGCGTGCCGTCACGTCGATCTCCACGCCACCCCCCGAACAGCCGACGCCTCCACAGGTGGCACAGCTCAGCTGTCTCAATCACTGTCGTGATCAGGTGATGGCCAACCGGGGCGTGGGGAGGGATTCCACCGGTTTCCCATCAAACGATCATGGTCGGCATAGCCGTGCCGAGACGGCCGCCCGATGCCCCTCATTCGACTTGAGTTCATCCCAGTCCGGCGTCGGGGCGTGGAGTCCTGCGGCGGTTCGCGAGGATGGCGAGGGTCTCGCGACGCACCTCGTCGGGCTCGTGCAGCAGCCGGCGGTGGCTGAAGCGGACCACGAGAACGCCCCGGGCCGCCAACAGTGCGTCGCGTCGCAGGTCGATCTCCCGTTCCCGCAGGTCGCCATGGGTCGTCGCGCCGTCCAGCTCGATGTCGACCAGCTCGGCCTCGGCGAACAGGTCGAGGTAGACCACCCGTCCGCCCAGCCGCGCCCGCACCTGTCGTCGGAACGCCGGCATTCCCGGCCCGACGAAGACGCGGTCGTGCCCCCAGATCTCCAACGGACTGCGACAGCCGGCGTCGAGCCGGTCCAGCAGAACTCGAAGTGCGGCACGATCCGCCAGCTTCGGCGCGGTCGCCAACGCTGCGGCGATCCGTCGCGGGGTGGTCAGCCGGTCGTTGACCGCCTTGATGATGGCCGCCGGCCGGTCCGCCGGATGCAGCAACGGCCAGGCGTCGACGAGCGCCCGATCCAACCGGGTGACCGGCTCGCCGCCGCGTACCAGCACATGAGGTGGCTCCGGGGCGAAGGACCGCCGATGGTGTACGACCAGGTGCGGTCCGCTGCGCAGCCCGGCACGGGTCGGCACATCCAGGTGTACCGGCTCGCCGGGCATCTGACGGCGCAGCTTCCACACCTCGAGTGCGGTGAGATGACTCAGCGCGCCACGCCCACCCGTGTAGGCCACGGCCGCCCGCCGGGCCAGGACCGGGGTGACCCGGGCCAGCGGAGGCGCGCTCCCCCTACCGTCGGCCAGGGCTGCGTCCACGTAGACCCCTGGCAGGACCCGGAGCAGGCGTCCGGAACGCGACGCGTCCTCCAGCACCCAGCGCGGGAGCACCTGCGAGGTGGCGTGTCGGGTGACGAGCCCGCCGTTGCGGTCGAGCATGGCCCGCAGCACAGGGTTCACGCCGCCGACCGTGCCGGACACGGCCACCGCCCGCCATACGCCCACACGAGCGCTGTGGACAACGGCCCCGCTGTGGACGACCTCCACTCGCGTTCGGTGTTGTGCTAGACCACCGGTGATCGTTTGTCGCTCACCCGGAAGCCACCTATTAATGCGGCCGGCTCCAACTCACACGATCATGAGCCCAAGCACGCCATCCGCCGAGACACCGAAATCCGCCGGTCACCCGGGCCGGTTGACCCCGCACGAAAGTGCGGACCCGCGAGTTCGCGCGCGCTGCGCTAGCCACTGAAGAGCGTGGCGTCGGATCCCGGGGACTTCTCCGAGGCCTCGCATCGTTCGGTGGTTCCGGCCCTCGCCGAGGCCGGGTCATCCGCTACCCCAGCTGGCGCACCCGTCGGACGGCCTGGTCCCACCTCCAGAGATGCAGTCGGCGACGAGCGCTTGACCCTCGAGTGGGTCGAGCCCGCAGCCTGTGCGGCGAGAACCCGACGGCCGGCTGCCCGGCCCCACCGCGAGGAGCACAGTGGACACCGACGACGCCGACGACGTCATGACGCGCATCGGCCGCGCCCTGGACCTGGGTGCGGCGGGCGACCGTACCGCCGCACGCGCGGCCCTCACCGAGGTCTGGGAGCAGGTCGGCGACACCGGGGACGCGTTGCACCGCTGCACCATCGCGCACCACCTGGCCGACCTTCAGGATTCGGTCACGGACGAGGTGGCGTGGGACCGCAGTGCGCTCGCCGCCGTCGCCGACCTCAGCGACGAGCGCGTCCAGCGCGACCACGCGTCGTTGCGGGTCCGCGCCCTGCTGCCGTCGCTGCACCTCAACCTCGCCGACGGGTACCGCCGTGCCGGCGACGTCGCCCGCGCCCGGGACCACCTGACGATCGCGGCGCCCCTCGTTGCCGAGCTGCCGGACGACGGGTACGGCACGATGATCCGCGAGGCGATCGCACGGGTGGGCGCGCTGCTCGACACCGGGTCCCGGGAACCCCTCGCCGCACCGTGACACCCGTCGGCGCGCCCCCCCGTCAGCCCGGGACCTCGCGGCGGCGGCCAGGATCGCCACCGCCAGCCGTTCGGGCGGGGCGCTGCTGAACCTGAGGCCAGCGAGGGCCTCCTCGCTGACGTCAGGCAGGTAGACCGGTCGGCGGCATCGACCAAGGTGGCCCGCACCATGTGCCGGTCGAGATCGGGCCGCAGCCGGATCGAGGCATCGTCGTACCGCTGCGTCGGGTCGGCGATCTCGTCGAGAGGCTCACGACCCGACAGTTGGCCGCGCATGGTCATCCCCAACGCTCGACGGCGGCCAGTCGGTCACGCCCTCGTCTTGCGGCCCCGGTGGCTCTCGGCGGGCACCACGACGTGAGCGCCTCGTCGGTGAGGTGGAGCGGTTGGTGGTCTCGGCGAGGAAGCCGACGTAGATGTCCGCCGGCGAGGCGCCCCACTCGGGGTCGACCCACACGTGCTCCCAGTCGGCGCGCTCGGCCAGCCCGGAGTCCATGCACAACCGCGCGGCCAGGTGCGACACGTGTTCGTCGGCCGCCACCTTGCCGAAATCCTGGCCGGGCGCATACAGGTCGGCGACGGTGAGCACGTCGTCGCGACTCGACTCGTCGGCGAGCTGAGCGACGGCCAGGCGGGCGCGGCTGCCCGATTCGGCCTGTTCCCGCAGGTCGGACGAGAGCAGCTGCCGATCGATCACCGACGACCCTGGCCGTCCCGCCAACGGGACGAGGGTACCCGTCGGGCCTGTTCCCGTCGTCGACCCGCTACCTACGGCTCCCGCATCCAGAGCTTCGGGTCGTTGACGAAGACACCTTTGCCCTGGTGCCGCCAGATCACTCGCAGCGCTTCGAGCCGCACGTAGACCTGCTTGACGGTGGACGGGCTGACCTTGTACGTCGCAGCAAGCTGCGTGATTGAAGGCAGCTTGTCCCCCGGCTTGAGCTTCTTCGCTCTGATATCGGCGACGAGCGCGTCGGCGATCCGGATGTAGTCGGCGATGATCGGCATGGCTCCCCCTGCGTGGCACGCCAATTCGATCACGCAATGACACCTCGCAACAACTCATCGTTTGACTCAGATGACTGGGACAGCTAAGTTGGAGACGCGCCTCTTCCCTTGCGTGGCAACAAGGAGCAGAGGCACCCCCTGGTCGGGGCCGGGTGTCCGTGCCCGTCCCGGCCCCGCCCGGCTGCTCTGCTGTCGTACCGCTGATCGGGCTGCGGCGGCCGAGCGGGCGGGTCGTCCGCGGCCCCCACGCGGACGACCCGCCCTTCCAGACCCACCGCGCGGAGCCTCCGCGCTCCCGCCTGCCCGCAGAGAGGATCGTCGTGGCTCAGGTGTACCGAGGTGCTCAGCCCCACCCCGCCGGCTACCCGGGCCGGTTGACGCCACACGAGGTGCGGACCCGCGAGTTCGCCGCGCGCCGGCGCGGTGTCGACCAGGTGGAGGTACGCGAGTTCCAGGCCCGGATCGCCGACGAGCTCGCCATGCTCAACGAGACGGTACGGCTGCTCACCCAGGAGAACGACCGGATCAGGCGGGCACTGCGCGACTGGCAGACCATGCACGCGCGGGAGTGCCGGCCGCCGGAGGAGCACCACCGCAACTCCGGCCGCTGGTGACCGCGCGCCCCTCCCCCGGTGATCTGCTCGTCGTCGACGGCCGGGCCTCGGTGCAGTTCGCCGGGGACCGCGCCCTGACCTTCCGCGTCGTCTCGGTCTCCGACCAACCGACGTACGCCGGCTGGATCTGGCTGACCGGCTACGTCCTGAACCGGCGCGGTGAGGCGACCGACAAGCGTGAGATATACGTCCAGCTCGACGGCCTGCGCCCCATCGCCGGCCCGCCGACCCCGCAACGCCCTCGTGCCTTGCCGCGCACGAACGACCCGGCAGCTCGGTCGGGCGCACCCGACCGAGCTGCCCCCCGTCCCTTGACGACGGTGCGCGTCGGCGCGCCCCCGTCAGCTCGGAACGTCGCGGCGGCGGAAGCCGGCCGTCCCGGCCACCAGCAGCGCGGCTCCCACCCCTGTCAGCACGACCAGCGGCAGCGCCGCCGCCTCGACCGCCGGGGCCGACGGCACATGCGTGTACGGCGACAGGTTCAGCGCCGCCTGCGGCAGGTCGAGCACCGCGCCGAGCTGCCCGAGCAGCAGGAACACGATCAGTGCCGCCCAGGACAGCGCCACCGACCAGCGGGGCAGCAGGCCGAACAGCGCCGTGACCACCCCGGCGACCACCAGCAGGGCCGGCAGTCGCACCAGCGCCGCTCCGCCCAGCCCGACGGCCCGGCCGAGGGGGTCGCCGGCGACCAGGCCGTAGCCGAGGCCGGTGGTGAGCCCGCCCAGCAGCACCAGGGCGAGCGCGCCGAGCGTCGCCGCGACCACCTGGGTGACGAGCCAGCGGGTACGGCTGACCGCCGTGGCCAGCACGGCCTCCAGCAGCCCGTCGGCCTCGTCGTTGCGTGTGCGTAGCAGCGCCTGCACGACGTACGCCCCGATGGTCAGCGCGAACAGTCCCAGCATCGCCGCCAGGTACGCGTCGATGAGTTTCGCGCCGCCGCCCATCGCGCTGACGGCCTCGGCGGCGGCCGGGTTCTCCTCGATCATGGCGTTGAACTCGTCGCCGGCGATGCCCATCGAGAACCCGAGCACCGCCACCCCGACCGCCCAGCCGAGCAGCGCGCCGCGCTGCAACCGCCAGGCCAGCCCGGCGGGGCTGAGCAGCCCGGGTGCGGCCGTGGCCGGCCCGCGCCGGGGCGCGACGAGCCCGGCGCCGATGTCCCGCCGCTCGGCGAGGGCGTAGGCCGCCGCCACCCCGGCGACCAGCAGCGCCACGGGCAGCGCCAGCGTCCACCAGCGTTCGCCGCCGAAGGCGCGGACCTGGTTGCCCCAGCCGAGCGGCGAGAGCCAGGACGGCCAGGCGCTGACCACCCGCAGCCCGCCGTCGGTCTGCTCGCCCAGCACGTCACCGGCCGCGCGGAGCAGGAAGGAGATCCCGACTGCGGCGGCGGCGAGCGCGTTGGCGCCCCGGGACGTGACGGACAGTTGGGCGGCGACGGCGGCGACACCGGTGAACGCCAGGCCGACGCCGCCGATGGCGGCGGCCGCGGCGACCGACCCGGCGAGCGGCAGGCCGGCGCCGGACAGTGCGGCGGCGAGCAGGACGGTGGCGGCCACGTTCGCGGCGGCGACCACCAGCAGCGCGGCGGTGAGCAGCGCGTACCGGCCGACGACGGAGGCGCCCAGCAGTTCCGCCCGGCCGGTTTCCTCGTTCTGCCGGGTGTGCCGGATGACCGCGAAGGTGCTCAGCAGCGCGGCGAGCAGGGCCAGCGTCACGTACGTCTCGGCGGTCACCACCGCGCCGAGGTCGGTGCCGGCGATCGGCCCGTTGAACGCGCGGGCGACCAGGCTGGACGCCGACGTGGTGGCGTAGCCGACCCGGGACGCCTCGTCCGGGTAGAACTCCTTGACGCTGCCGGCGAGGGCGTAGCCGAGCAGGGGCGTGCCGAGCACCCAGATCGCCAGCCGGAGCCGGTCGCGGCGCAGCACGAGGCGGGCGAGCCGCCCGGTGCCGGTGAACGCGCTCACCGGGCACCCGCCGGCCGGTCGACATCGGGGCGGTCACCGCCGGTCGGGCCCGCCGCCGGGGCGGAGGCGCCAGCGGCGACGGCGGCGCGCTCGTCGCCGTAGTGACGCAGGAACAGCTCCTCCAGGGTGGGCGGGGCGCTGGTCAGCGCGCGTACGCCGAAGCGCACCAGGTGCCCGAGCAACTCGTCGAGGTGGGCGGGCTCGACCTCCAAATGGGTGCGACCGTCGACCTCGCGCACGTCGTGCACGCCGGGCAGGGCCGCCAGGCCGGTCGCCGGCCGCGCGGTCTCGACCGTCACGGCCGTACGGGTGAGGTGGCGCAGCTCGGTGAGGGTGCCGGACTCGACGGTGCGGCCCTCGCGGATGATGCTGACCCGGTCGCAGAGCGCCTCGACCTCGGCCAGCACGTGGCTGGAGAGCAGCACGGTGGCGCCGTCGCGCTTGAGTTGGCGGACCTCGTCCTGGAACACGGCCTCCATGAGTGGGTCGAGCCCGGAGGTCGGCTCGTCGAGCACGTAGAGCTCGACGGCCGAGGCGAAGGCGGCGACGATGGCGACCTTCTGCCGGTTGCCCTTGGAGTAGGTGCGGCACTTGCGCGTCGGGTCGAGGTCGAAGCGCTCCAGCAGCTCGTCGCGGCGGCGCCGGTCGAGGCCGCCGCGCAGCTGGCCGAAGAGGTCGATCGCCTCGCCGCCGGAGAGGTTCGGCCACAGGTTCACGTCGCCGGGCACGTACGCGAGCCGCCGGTGCAGGGCGACCGCGTCGCGCCACGGGTCGGCGTCGAAGACCCGCACGTCGCCCGCGTCGCGGCGCAGCAGGCCGAGCAGGACACGGATGGTGGTGGACTTGCCGGAGCCGTTGGGCCCGAGGAAGCCGTGCACCTCCCCCGCCGCGACCGTCAGGTCGAGCCCGTCGAGCGCGCGGACGCTGCCGAACGTCTTGACCAGGTTGCCGATGGAGATGACGGGCATGGGCCCTCCTGTCGCTGGCGGTGCCGACGACCACACTGTACTAACCGGCGGTCAGTCGAATCAACAGGGTTGCCTGCCATCGGTCAGACGCCGCTAGGCTTGCCGCCATGACCGCCGAGGCGCCCGACGACACGCGTACCCGGATCCTGCGCGCCGCGCTCGACCTGTTCGCCGAGCACGGCTACCAGCGCACCCCGCTGCGCCAGATCGCCGAGCGGCTGCGGCTGACCAAGGCCGCGATCCTCTACCACTTCCCGACCAAGGAGCACCTGCTCACCGCCCTGATCGAGCCGATGGTGGCCGATTTCGAGGCGCTGCTCGACGCAGCCGAGGAGGGGCCGGCCGAGCGGGCCCGGTGGACGGTGCTGGAAGGCTGGGTGGACATCATCCTGGGCCACCGCCGACCACTCGGCATGCTCTTCCACGACATCGCGCTCGTCGGCCGGGGCGACACCTACCACCGCCTGATACGGATCGCGATGCGCGCCAACGACCTGATCGCCGGGCCCGACGCGGGGCGCCGGGAGCGGGTTCGAGCGGTGCAGGCGGTCGCCGCGTGCAGCGATCCGGTCGTCTTCTTCGTCGACGTGCCGGACGCGGTGCTGCGGGCGGACATGCTGGACGGCGTGCGCCGGCTGCTCGGCGACCCGACCGGCTCCGGCTCCGACCAAGCCGGCGGCGCGGGCACGGCGGGCGGCTCCGACCAAGTTGGCGGGGCGGGCACGGCCGGCGGCGCGAGCACCCGCACGGCGGCGACCAGCGGCGGCACAGGCACGGCGGCCGACGGCGGTGGCGGTGCGGGCACCCCGGCGGCCGGCGGCGCGGCGAGGGGCCGGCGCCGGCCCGGCCGACCACGGGCGATGAGCCCGGAGCAGGTCGAGGCGGCCCGGCGGATGCATGCCGGGGGCGACCACTCGGCGGACGAGATCGCCGCCGCGCTCGGGGTCTCGCGGGCCACCGTCTACCGCCACCTCGACCCGGCCGCCGCGAAATAATGAGACTGTTTCTGCGACAGTTTTGAGAACGGGGCCGGCCCGTCAGGTGTCGAAGTCCAAGGTCGTCCGCACGGCTGCTCGACAACGCATGAGCTGATCCACCCGGGCCGCTCCGAACCAGATTTCGGGAGTGCCGTCTTCGGCGGACGAGAAGCGATCAGCAGGAGGCACCCTCATCCGAGGGTGCCTCCACTGCGCTGATCCGGTGCTGGGCGGTACCGGGATCCAGAGACGTCTCTCAGCGGGGAGCGCTGCCGAAGGCGCTGGAGAGGTACGCCCGGGAGTCGGCGATGGCGCCCTCGATGATCCGGGCCGCCTCACGGGCTTCCTCGGGCCGGTGCCCGGCCTGCACCTGAAGCCGGAACCGGGACGAGCCGGTCGGAGTCACCGGGAACTCGACCATGAATGCCAGCACCCCCCGGTCGAAGAGCAGGCGGTTCGCCGTCCGCGCCAGCTTCTCGTTGCCGATCAGTAGCGGCACGATCGGTGACGGCTCACCCATGCAGGTCAGACCCCGGCCGGTCAGCTCGTCGCGCAGGGCGTGGATCGCGGTGAAGAGCCGGGCCCGCAGCACGTCCCCCTCGGCCGACCGGATGATCCTGGTGGCCTCCCGCACCACCGCGGTCTGCACCGGCGACAGCGCGTTGGAGAAGAAGTGCGAGCCACCGAACATCTTGATGTACTGCTTCAACGCCGGCGAGTGGGAAGCCACGAAGCCACCGTTGGAGCAGAACGTCTTGGAAAAGGCGCCCATCACGATGTCGACGCTGCCGAGCAGATCCTGCATCCCCAGCACACCCGTGCCGCCGGGCCCCATCGAGCCGAGGTCGTGCGCCACGTCGACCAGCAGCGTGGCGTCGTGTTCCCGGCAGACGCGTTGCAGGGTGACGAGGTCCGGCCAGTCCGCGTCCACCGAGAAGAGCCCATCGGTGACCACCAGGATGCCGTTGCGGGTGTCCGTGGCCCGAATCTGGGTCAGGTGCCGGCGTACCGCCTCGACGTTGAGGTGCTCGTAGCGGACCACGTTCCGGGTGGCCGCCCGTGCCCCCTGCTGAAGGCAGGAGTGGGCCAGCCGGTCGATCAGGATGTGGTCGGACTGCCGGACCAGACCGACGACCGCGCCGAAGCCGGCCGCCCAGCCGGTCGGAAAGAGCGTCACGTGGTCGAGCCCGACCAGGTCGCCGAGGGCAGCCTCCAGATCGTCGGAGATGCGGGTGTTGCCGAGCACCATCGGCGAGCCGGCGCTGTGCGGCCCGTAGTCGTGCATCGCCTTGGCCGCCGCCTCCCGGATCGCCGGGTGGGTGTTGAACGACAGGTAGTCCTGCGAGTTGAAGTTGATGCCGCGGGCCCGCCGGCCCAGGTCGTTGGTGATCTGGGCGACGCTGTCCGGTGCCGCCTCCAGCACCCGCGAGTACTGCCACGTCTCCGTGCGTCGACGGGCCTGCACCCAGCCGTAGAAGTCCCCGGTGCGGGTCAGCAGGTTGCGGCCGGCGGGCCGGTAGAAGTCGTACGCGTTCTTGTCCAGGGCGTACTCCTCGTCGGGGTCGACGGGGTTGCGCAGGTGGGCCGGCTCCCACATCTCGGTGAGGTCGGCGACCACCTGGGCCAGCTCGTCGTCGGCGCCTTCGAGCGACGCGAGGTCGTCCCACGGGATGTGGGTGGCCCAGTTACGGGTCATCTCGGAGACCTCGGTCGCGGTACGCGCCATGGTCTCGAAGTCCCGGCAGTGTGCCGCCTTGAGGATGATTCCGATCAGTTCGCCGTCTTCACGCTGGTCCAGCTCGGTGGTCACGGTGTCGTCTCCCTGGTGGATCATCAGGCGAAGAGGTTCTGCTGGTAGCTGCGGGAGGTCTCCGCGAAGTCCTCGAAGACCGCGTGGTCTGCGGAGGACTCCTTCGCGGCATCGTTGAGCAGGAAGAGGTTGGAGGCCTGGAAGAACTCCGACACCGGCGCGACGTCGGCGTGGGTGGCGATGAACCGGTCGGTCTCCTGCTGGTTGCCCCGCAACGCGACGAACAGTTGCAACTCGTCGTGCCGGTACGGACGCATCTCGGCGAGGGTGCAGACGTAGTCGTGGTAGGCGGCGGCGTTCTGGCTCCGGCGGCGGTCCCCGTAGGCGGTCATCGCCTCGTCGATCGACGCGTCACCGCGGAGCCACCGGTCGAGGGCGGCGCTGACCAGCTCGGCGTCGCGGAAGGCGTGGGTGATGCCGATGGCGGTGCACTGGTCCTTGGCCGACTCGGCGTCACCGACGAGCACCCACCCGGGCCCGTGCAGTGGCCGGAGAAAGGCCGACTGGTCCAGGGTGCCGTAGATGCGTTCCTCCCTGGTCCCCTTGCTGCGCACCACGTCGCCCAGCTCCGGACTGACGAAGTCCAACGCCTTTTGGTAATTGCCCGGCACGTCACCGCGAAACTCCCGCGACCACTCACTCGGCCCCCAGACCAGGACCATGTTCTGGTCGAAGTTGGTCGGCGCCACCGCGCAGGCCAACCGGCCGCGCCGGTGCAGTTGTGCCGGGCCCAGGTCGAAGCCGGACCAGTAGCTCCAGTAGGCGAACGTGCAGCGGGGCCGCTCGTCGTACTTCGGCAACGCGAGGGTGCGGGCGACGAACGAGTTCCGGCCGTCGGCACCGACCACGATCCGGGCCCGCTCTTCGACCAGCTCTCCGTCGACCGCACGCCCCCGGACACCGACGACCTGCCCGTTCTCGACGATCAGCTCACGAACGGTGAAGTTGGTCCGCACCTCGGCGCCGGCCTTGGCGGCCGCACCGACCAGGATCTCGTCGAGCACCCGGCGCCGCACGGACGCATAGCTCTGCACCACGCCCGAGTCGTCGCCGTGCAGGTCCCGGAAGTACTCGCGCAGCAGTTCGGTCGGCACCGAGCCGGTCAGCGAGATGCCGTCGTTGACCACCTCGACCGTGGTGTGCGCCGGAGTGACCGCCAGGACCTCGTCGAGCAGTCCCCACCGGTTCAGGTAGGACATCCCGTGCGGCCAGAGGAAGTGCGTCGAGATGACGTCGCTGGGAAACGAGGAGCGGTCCACCACGAGCACCCGGTGTCCACGCTGGGCGAGCAACAGGGCGGTGGACGCACCCGAACAGCGGGCGCCGATGACGATCGCGTCGTACAACTGAATCGATCCTTCGTTGATGTGGCGGTGGCGGCGCAGGTAGCGGCGGCGGAAAACCCACCCAAGAGCGGCCCCGGGGTCCGCGGATCGCGCAGGTCACCCGGGTTGCGTGCGGCGTCGGCCACCGTTGCCGGTGGCTGCCTCTGCCACACCCACCGATCGAGTCGGCAGGCCCGGCGGAGAGCGTAGCGTATGTCCACAGTGGATCGAAACCGCTCGGAGTGGGCGTGCGAGGTCACTTCAGTGGACTGGCGCCGCGAACAAATCGAGCGGCTCACGGCGGCTGAGGACGCGCGGCGGGCCGGGCTTGGCCCTCCCAGCCGGGTCGCCTGAAGAGCGGAAACTCCGGTATAACGAGCATGCTGTTCCGCTGGCCGGCATCGCCCCCTCGGAGTGCCCATGACGACGCAGTTGCGTGACCGTCTCGACGACATACTTCGAGCTGGCCAGGTCGGCGGTCTGCACACCGTCGCGGCGGTTCGCGGTGGTCACACCGTGCTGGAGTACTACGGGGCTGGTGAGGACTTCGCCTGGGGCGACTCGCTGGGCGTCGTCGAGTTCGGGCCCGGGGTCCTGCACGACATCCGGTCCGTCACCAAGAGCGTGACCGTCCTGTTGTACGGCATCGCGCTCGGCGAAGGGCTGGTCCCGCCGCCGGCGGAGCCGCTCCTGCACCGGTTCCCGCAGTACCCCGACCTGGCGGCCGACCCCTGGCGCGCCCGGCTCACCGTCGAGCACGCACTGACGATGTCGTTGGGCGTGGAATGGTGCGAAGATCTCCCGTACAACAGCCCGGCCAACGCCGAGATCGCGATGGAGCTGGCGCCGGACCGGTACCGGTACGTCCTGGAGCGGCCGATCCTCGAGCCGCCCGGCACCCGGTGGACCTACTGCGGCGGTGCCACGGCTCTGCTCGGCCGGCTGATCGCCGACGGCACCGGGCAGTCGCTGCCGCAGTACGCGCAGGCCGTGCTGTTCGGGCCGCTGGGCATCGGCAGCTTCGACTGGATGACCGGCGCGGACGCAGTGGCCTCCGCCGCGTCCGGGCTGCGACTCACGCCCCGCGACCTGGCCCGGATCGGCGAGCTGGTGCTGGCCGAGGGAACCTGGGACGGTCAGCGGATCGTCCCCGCCGACTGGATCCACACGATGCTCCAGCCACGCCTGCAGACCAGCTGGGGCGCGCGGTACGGCTACCAGTGGTACATCGATTCCATCGAGGGCCATCGGCTGGTGGCGGGCATGGGCAACGGCGGCCAACGCCTGTTCGTCCTGCCCGACCTGGACCTCGCCGTGGCCATCACCGCCGGCAACTACGACGACCCCGACCAGTGGCGGACCCCGCTCACGGTGCTGGAACGGGTCATCCTTCCCGCACTGGCCTGACGGCGCCGCGCCCGCCGGTCAGCCATCGGCAGGGCACACCTCTGGCGTGCCCAGGAGTCCGGACCCTGACACGTCAGGCGGCCAGGGTGGCGTAGCGGCCGGCGCGCTCCAGCAGACCGTCGTGGCTGCCGGACTCGACGATCCGGCCGTGGTCGAGCACCGCGATCCGGTCCGCGTTGCGCACCGTGGAGAGCCGGTGCGCGATGGTGATGGTGGTACGCCCCCGGGCCACCTCGTCGAACGCCCGCTGCACGGCGCGCTCGGTCTCGGTGTCCAGCGCGCTGGTGGCCTCGTCGAGGATCAGGATGCGCGGGTCGCGCAGCAGCGTACGGGCGATCGCGAGACGCTGCTTCTCGCCGCCGGAGAAGCGGTGTCCCCGCGAGCCGACCATGGTGTCGTAGCCGTCGGGCAGACCGGCGATCAGGTCGTGGATCTGGGCGGCGCGGGCGGCGGCCTCGATCTCGGCGTCGGTGGCGTCCGGGCGGGCGTAGCGCAGGTTCTCCCGCACGGTGGTGTGCAGCAGGTACGTCTCCTGGCTGACCACGCCGACGATCGCGGCCAGATCGGCCAGGCGCAGGTCGCGCAGGTCCACGCCGTCGACGGTGATCCGGCCGCTCGTCGGGTCGTGCAGGCGGCTGATCAGCGCGGCCAGGGTGCTCTTGCCGGAGCCGGTCTCGCCGACCAGCGCCAGGCCGCTGCCGGCCGGCACGTCGAGGGTGATCCCGGCGACGGCGGCGGTGTCGCTGCCCGGGTAGCGGAAGGTGACGTCGCTCAGGCGCAGCTCGCCCCGGATCCGGCGCGGGTCGACGTCGACCGGCTCGGCGGGGTCGTCCACCTCGACCGGCAGGTCCAGGTACTCGAAGATCCGGGCGAACAGCGCCAACGAGGCGGTCACGGAGACGCCGACGTTGAGCAGGCCCATCAGGGGGCGGAACAGCCCGCCCTGCAACGCGGTGAAGGCGACCAGGGTGCCGATGCTGAGCGTGCCGGCGGCGCCGGGCAGCCCGGCGCTGAGGTAGATGACCGCCGGGATGGCGGCGAAGACGACGCTCATGGTGGCCATCCGCCAGCGGCCGGCGAGTTCGGAGCGCAGTTCCAGGTCGACCAGGCGGTCCGACGAGGCGGCGAAGCGGGCGGCCAGGGCGGGGCCGGTGCCCAGCGTCTTGGCCAGGTGCACGCCGCTGACGGACAGCCCCTCCTCGACGGTGACGTTGAGGTCGGCGAGTTCGCGCTGGCGCTGCGCGGTGATCTCGCGGCGCAGGTGGGCGACGCGTCGGGTCAGCCAGATGGCCGGCGGCAGCACGACGAGCGAGACCAGCGAGAGCCGCCAGGAGAGCGCGACCATCGCCGCCGCCGTGGCGACGACGGTGGTCAGGTTGGCCGCGATCGAGGTGGCGGTCGAGGTGACCACGCTCTGCATGCCGCCGATGTCGTTGGTGATGCGGGACTGCACCTCGCCGGTGCGGGTGCGGGTGAAGAACGCCAGGGACTGCCGTTGCAGGTGGGTGAAGACGTCGGTGCGCAGCCGGTGCATGACCTGCTGGCCGACCTGGGTGGAGATCCAGGTCTGGAGCACGCCGAGCACCGAGGTCACGGCGGCGACGGCGACCATGCCGGCCACCAGCCAGACCAGCAGCGGCAGGTCGCGCTCGGGCAGGGCCCGGTCGATCACGGCGCGGAGCAGGAAGGGCGAGGCCATGGCGAGCACCGAGGAGACCACGATGATCGCGGTGACGGTGGCCAGCGCCGCCCGGTGTCGGGCGAACAGGACGCCGATGCGCCGCAGGGACACCTGGCGGGCCTGCGCCTTCTCGGCGGCGCTGACCTTGCGGGGGCCGCGGTCGCGGCCGGAGGGGACGGGTTCCAAGGGATACTTCCTCACGTCGGATATGCTGAGGTTACCTCAACATGAGGGAGCAACAGCTTCCGCTGCTACGGTATTCCCCGTGACGGCAGACACCGACAGCACCGAGGACGGCCTGGCCGAGGCGTTCCGGGCGGTGACCCGGCGGCTGCGCCGCCGCACCGGCGAGGCGCTCGCGCCCTGGGACGTGACGCCCGGCCAGTCCCGGGCCCTCGGCGTGCTGATCCGGCACGGCGCGTTGCGGCTCAGCGCGCTCGCCGAGCACCTGCGCATCGCCCCGCGCTCCGCCACCGAGGTCGTGGACGACCTCGAGACGCGCGGGCTCGTGCGGCGCCGGCCCGATCCGGCGGACCGGCGCGCCACCCTGGTCGCGCCGACCGAGGAGGGCACGCGCGCCGGCGCCGCCATCCACGCCGCCCGCCGGGCCGCCGCCGAGGAGCTGTTCGGCCGCCTCGCACCCGCCGACCGGGTCCAGCTCGCCCGCATCCTGCGTACGCTGCGCGACTGACCGCCCGCCCACCGCCCGGCGCCGTCCCCGCGCCCCTGCCCGGCCTTCCGCCCGCTCACCGCCCGGCGCCCGCCGGGGCGCGCTACCGGGCACCGCCGGGGTTTGCCGCTCCCGGCGGCGGGTAGCCCAGCCACCCGTCCTGCCGACGGGACCGGGTCCCCCGAGCGGGCGGCCCGGCACACCTGCGACGCCGACAGGAGTGATCACGGTGGGTCGGATGCCCGGCAAGCCCGGTGACCGCTGACGATGTGCGGCATCAGTGGCGAGGCGAGGTTCGACGGATCGACGCCGGACGCCGGCGCGGTGACCCGGATGACCGAGGCGATGCGCTCCCGGGGCCCCGACGGGGAGGGCCTCTTCGACGACGGCTGGGTGATCCTCGGGCACCGCCGGCTCACCATCATCGACCTCACCGAGGCCGGCTCCCAGCCGATGGTCCGCGACGACCTGGGGCTGGCGCTGGTCTTCAACGGCTGCGTCTACAACTACCCCCAGCTGCGCGAGGAGCTTCGCGGCGCCGGGCACACGTTCCACTCCACCAGCGACACCGAGGTCGTCCTGGTGGCGTACGCGCAGTGGGGCGAGCAGTTCGTCGACCACCTGGTCGGCATGTTCGCCGTCGTGCTGGTGGACCGCCGGCGGCGCCGGCTCGTGCTGGCCCGCGACCGGCTCGGCATCAAGCCCCTCTACCTCGCCGAGTCACCCGGCCGGCTGCGGTTCGCCTCCACCCTGCCGGCGCTGCTGCGCGCCGGCGACGTGGACACCTCGATCGACCCGGTGGCGCTGCACCACTACCTCTCCTGGCACTCCATCGTCCCGGCGCCCCGCACCGTCCTGCGCGGCATCCGCAAGCTACCCCCGGCCACCGTGCGCGTCGTCGAGGCCGACGGGCGCAGCCGCCAGCACGTCTACTGGCGGCCCGACTACGCCCGGGACCCCGCCCACACCGGCATGGACGCCGGGGACTGGCGGGCCGCCGTCGGGGAGGCGCTGCGCGAAGCGGTACGGCGGCGGCTCGTCGCCGACGTCCCCGTCGGCGTGCTGCTCTCCGGCGGCCTGGACTCCAGCATGATCGTGGCGCTGCTGGCCGAGGCCGGGCAGCAGCATCTGCAGACCTTCAGCATCGGCTTCGACAGCCGCGGCGGCGAGGCCGGCGACGAGTTCCACTACTCCGACCTGGTCGCCCGCACGTTCGGTACCGACCACCACCGCATCCGGCTCGCCGACGGCGACCTGGTCCCGGCGGTACGGCGGACCGTGCACGCGATGACCGAGCCGATGGGCAGCCACGACGTGGTCGCCTTCCACCTGCTCTCCGAACAGGTCGCCCAACACGTCAAGGTGGCCCAGTCCGGCCAGGGCGCCGACGAGGTCTTCGCCGGCTACGGCTACCACCAGCCCCTCACGCGGGTGCTCCGCGACGACGCGGCGGCCACCTTCGCCGACGCGTTCTTCGACCGGGACCACGCTGAGCTGAGCCGGGTGGTGGACCCGGCGTACGCCTGCGACCGCGACGCCAGCCGCGAGCTGCTCGCGGCGGACCTGGCCGCGCCGGGCGCGCAGACGGCGCTGGACGCGGTGCTGCGCCTGGACACCCACCTGATGCTCCCCGACGACCCGGTCAAGCGGGTGGACAGCATGAGCATGGCCTGGGGGCTGGAGGTGCGCACCCCGTTCCTGGACCAGGACCTGGTGGCGCTGGCGGCGGCCTGCCCACCCGAGCACAAGGTGGCCGACGGCGGCAAGGGCGTGCTCAAGGAGGTGGCTCGCCAGGTGCTGCCCGCCGAGGTGGTCGACCGGCCGAAGGGCTACTTCCCGGTGCCGGCGCTGCGCAACGTCGACGGGCCGGTGCGGCAACTCGTCACCGAGGCCCTCGCCGCGCCCGCCGCCCGCGAGCGCGGCCTGTTCCGCCGCGAGTACGTCGCCGAGCTGCTCGCCGAGCCGGACCGGGCGCAGGCCGCCGCCGGCAGCAACAAGCTGTGGCAGCTCGGCCTGCTGGAACTCTGGCTCCAGTCCCACGACGTCCGCTGACCGCCTCCCGTCCGACGCCCGCACCCCGGTCGCCGGGCTGCGGCGACGGCCGTCGAGCCCACGAGTGGAACACCACGGGTCCCTCCACCGCCGGGTGAGACCCGTGGTGTTCCACCGGCCAGCTGCCGCCACCGGCCAGCTGCCGCCACCGGCCCGCGGCTCGCCGCCGGGCGGGACGGGTCAGACGGCGCGCGGGTCAGACGGCGCGCGGGCAGACGGCGCGCGGGTCAGACGGCGCGCGGGTCAGACGGCGCGGGTCTCGGCGGCCAGGTGGTCCAGGACGGCGCGCACGTCGTCGCCGGTGCGGGCCATGACCCGGCGCTGCCGGGTGGCGCCGTTGCCGTCGCGCCGCAGCCGGACCAGCTGGTCGCGTACGTAGTCGAGGTCGCCGTGGCGGGCCAGGGCCGGCGCGACCGTGTCGACGAGCTCGCCGACAAGGTCCCAGGCGGGACGGGCGACGCCGGCGCGCAGGTCGATCAGGTCACCCTCCAGCCCGTCGTGCGCAGCCCGCCAGTGCGCGGCGGAGACCAGGCAGTCCCGGATCCGTCGGGCGGGGACCCCGGCGCGGGCGTCGTCGGCCATCGTCGCGACGAGCGCGCGGACCAGCCCGGCGACCAGCACGGTGTCGTCCACCGCCGGGCAGACGTCGCCCACCCGCACCTCCACCGTGGGGTACGCGGCCGACGGGCGCGCGTACCAGTAGACCATTGCCGCGTCGAGCATGATCCCGGCGTCGATCAGCTCCGCCACCGTCGCGTCGTAGTCGGCGACCGACTCGAAGTGCGGGGTCGGCCCGATGCTGGGCCAGCGTTCCAGCTGCATGGAGCGCCAACTGGCGTGCCCGGTGTCGCGTCCGTCGTGCAGCGGCGAGTTGGCGGTGATCGCCTGTACCACCGGCAGCCAGGGGCGCAGGTGGTTGCAGACCTGGATGGCCAGTTCGCGGTCGGGCATCCCGACGTGCACGTGGCAGCCGCAGACGGCGGGGTCGTGCGCCACCGGCCCGAACCGGCGGGACATGGCGTGGTAGCGCGGTTTGTCCGGCACCGTCCGGTGCGGCTCGTGCACGGGCGTGGCACCGACCGCGACGAGCCGCGCCCCGGCGGCCTCGGCCGCGTCGCCGACGGAGCGGCGCAGCGCCACCAGGTGCGCGCGCAGCTCGGCCAGGTCGGCGGTGACCGGCGTGACCATCTCCACCATGCTGTGCCGGAACTCCTGCCGGCTCTGGTCCCGCGCGCTGCCGGACAGGGCGGTGAGCACCCGGTCGGCGACCGGCAGGCTCTCCCCGGTCTGCGGGTCGAGCAGGAGGTACTCCTCCTCGACCCCGAGCGTCAGCGTGGTCTGGTCGGAAGCGGTGGCAAGTGCCGGACGGTACGTCATGGGCGCTCGCGTCCGTTCGTCGGGCGACGCGCCGGGCGCCGCGCTGCCGGACGACCCGAATTCCCGGCCCACTGCCTGGGCAAACGCCTGGGGCGGGGGCGTCATCCACCCGTCAGCACCGAGGTCGCCCGGCTGTCCAGGAAGGCGCGTTCGGCCGCGTTGTCCGTCCGCTCGGCGGCCGTCCGGTACGCCCGCGCCGCCTCCCCCGCCCGGCCGAGCCGCCGCAGCAGGTCCGCCCGGACGGCGTGGAACACGTGGTACCCGGCCAGGTCGAGCCGCTCGACGGCCGTCAGCCCCGCTGCCGGCCCGGCCACCTCGGCGAGCGCGACGGCCCGGTTCAACGCCACCACCGGCCCCGGGGCGCACGCGGTGAGCTGGTCGTACAGCCGGAGGATCTGCGCCCAGTCGGTGTCGGCGGCGTCGGGCGCGTCGCTGTGCACGGCGGCGATCGCGGCCTGGATCTGGTACGGCCCCGGCCGGTCGCGGCGCAGGCAGCGGCGCACCAGGGCCTGCCCCTCGCCGACGAGCCCGGCGTCCCACCGACGGCGGTCCTGCTCGGGCAGCGGCACCAGCGCGCCGTCGGCCGTGGTGCGGGCGGGGCGGCGCGCCTCGGTGAGCAACATCAGCGCCAGCAGCCCCAGCGCCTCGGGCTCGTCCGGCATGAGCCGCACCAGCAGCCGGCCGAGCCGGATCGCCTCGGCGCACAGGTCGTCGCGGACCAGCCGGTCGCCGGAGCTGGCGGTGTGCCCCTCGGTGAAGATCAGGTAGAGCACGGCCAGCACGGCCGGGAGCCGGTCCGGCAGGTCGGCGTCGCCGGGCACCCGGTACGGGATCCCGGCGTCGCGGATCTTGGCCTTGGCCCGGACGATCCGCTGTGCCATGGTCGCCTCCGGCACCAGGAACGCCCGGGCGATCTCGGCGGTGCCCAGCCCGCCCAGCAGCCGCAGGGTCAGCGCGACCCGGGCGGCGGGGCCGAGCGCCGGATGGCAGCAGGTGAAGATCAGGCGGAGCCGGTCGTCGCGCACGGGTCCCTCCTCGGCCGGTACGTCGCGGACGTGCAGCAGGGCGGCCTGGGCGTGCCGGTCGGCGCGGGAGGCCTCCCGCCGCAGCCGGTCGACGGCCCGGTTCCGGGCGGTGGTGATGATCCAGCCGGCCGGGCTGGGCGGCGGCCCGGTCTCGGGCCACCGCGCCACCGCCACCGTGAACGCCTCCTGCACCGTCTCCTCGGCGAGGTCGATGTCGCCGAGGAGGCGGACCAGGACGGCGACCGCGCGGCCGTACTCCGCGCGGAACACCGCCTCCACGTCGGGCATGGTCAGCTCTCGCCCTGGAAGGGGCGCACCTCGATCGGCAGGGTGGTGGCCAGCGCGTACCGGCGCCCCCACGCCAGCGCGGCGTCGAGGTCGGGCGCCCGGAGGATGGTGATCCCGCCGAGGTGTTCCTTGCCCTCCACGAACGGCCCGTCGGTGACCAGCACCTCGCCGTCGGACGGCCGCAGCACGGTCGCCGTGTCGGGCGCGTGCAGCCCCTGGCCGAACACCCAGCAGCCGGACGCCTCCAGCTCCTCCCGGATGGCCCCCAGCTCGCGCATCACCCCGGCCAGGAACTCCGGGTCCGGCAGCCCGTCACCGTCGGGCTGGTGGATGCTGAGCAGGTACTGCTTCATGGCCCCTCCTCACGTCGGCGGCCGGCGGCGCCGCCGGCCTCTCATCCTCCACACGAACGGAGCGGGCCAGGATCGACAACCCGCCGGAAAATCGGTCCGCCAGCGGTCGGCGCCGGTCAGCGCGGGGTGGCCGCCAGCAGGTCGGCCACGGCGTCGACGGACTCCGGATGCGCTGCCAGCAGCGCGGTCAGGCCGGCGGGAACGGCGGTGGTGGCGGCGTCCACCTCGCGCCAGCCGCCGGCGCAACCGAGCAGCGCGGCGACGGCGTCCACGCTCTGCGGGTTGGCCGCCAGCAGGGCGGCGACCGGCCCGGACACGGCGGCGGGGACCGCCGGCGCCGGCGGCGGTGACGTCGGCCTCGACCACGGCGGCACCCAGGCGTCCAGCGCGGCCAGCGAGCCGGGGAACGTACGCCCCGCCTCCCGCACCAGCAGCGGCACCAGCTCCGCGCCGTGCTCGCGCAGCGTGGTGATCAGGGTGGGCAGCCACGGCAGCAGGACCGGGTCGGGCAACCGGGCGAACGCGGACGACATCACCTCCACGACGAACGGCGCGAGCCCCGGCACCGGCTCCAGGGCCTGCACGAAGCCGCTGAGGTACTGCGGGAAGGCGGGCACCACCAGCGGGTTGGCGAGCAGCGCGGCGCACCGCTCGCGCAACTCGGCCAGGGGCAGCAGGCCCAACTGGTGCCGGGCGGCCCAGAGCAGCGCCACCTTGGCCGGCGTCTCCGGATGGGACTGCGCGACGGCGAGTTCGAGCTGGGACCGGTCGCAGCCCAGGGAGAGCGCCAGACTCTCCATGCCGAACAGGAAGCCCAGCATGGCGCCGACCTGACGCACGCCGCTCTCCTCGTCGAGGAACGCGGTGGGCAGCAGGGTGCAGTAGTGCGCGTACCCGGTGGTCACGAACGCCTCGCACCAGGCCGGCAGCGGCCCGGTGGCGCGGTGGTGGGCCAGCAGCCGCCGGATCCGGCGCAGCACCTCGGGGGCGTCGTCGACGGTGCGTTCGGCGGCGAGCAGCTCCACCGCCCGGTTGCCTAGCTCGTCGACCAGGCGCGGGCTGTCGAGCAGCCGGATGGCGTCCTCCACGGCCTCCAGCGCGACCGAGGCCGTCGCCGCCGGGCCCCGCACGGCGCGGCGCAGGCGCTGCTCCAGCACCTGCTCGACGGTCACCCCCTCGTAGCCCAGCTCGATCAGCGCCCGCTGGCTGCGGCCGAGGGCCAGGTCCCAGCTCTCCTGGATCGAGCGCTGCCCCAGCCGGCGCTCGCCCATGATGGGCCGGACCGCGTCGCGGGGCAGCAGGTGCCGCAGCCGCCACAGCAGATCCGAGCAGGGCACCAGCTCGGGGTTGGCCCGCAGGTCCACCAGGGCCCGCTGGATCGTACGTTTCTCCAGGTCCAGCCCGAGCGGGGCGAGGCGGTCGTGGACGTCGCGGGCGAGCGGCGGAAGGGCCTCGTAGCCCACCTGGCCGACCCGGTCGCCGCCGAACAGGATCTCGCAGAGCCGGCGGACGTCCCGGCGGCCCGGGACGACGTCCTTCTCGATGCAGGTGACCGCCGCGTCGGCGAAGTCGTACGGCGTGGGACGCGCGCGGTTGCGCAGGCCGGCGAGGAGGATCGAGGTCTCGAAGACGGCGATCGCGTCGGCGGTGCTGGCCAGGTAGCCGTTGCGCCGGGCCAGCCGGACGATGTCGACGCACCAGCCGCGCAGCTCCGCCTCGTCCAGGCTCTGCGTCGCCGGCGGCTGCGCCAGGTAGCCGGAGAGCCGGTCGGCGACCCCGGCGGCGGGCACGGGCGCCGGGGTGGCGCGGCGGCGGCCACCGGTGCGGGTCCGGCCGCCCCGCTGCCCCTCCAGCCGGAACGGGCTCAGCTTGGTGCGGGCGACCGCCTTCGTCCAGGTGGCGGAGGCGATCGACACCGAGCCGGGCGCGAGGCCGAACTGCGCCTCGATGGCGGAGTGGCTGGACGGGATGAGCCCGTAGTGCCACCGGGTGCCGGTGCGCGGGCCGATCTCGAAGGGGGCGTCGGCCCGCAGCCCGAACTGCTCCACCCGGCTGGCGGCATGGAACGCGCCGCAGACGTAGAGGCAGTCGGCGGGGTCGGCCCCGGAGGCGGCGAGGTGCTGACGCATCCGGGTCCACATGTAGCGCTCGCGGTCCTCGTCGCGGTCCTGCCGGTCCGCCCCGGCCGGGCGCAGCCGCCGGAACAGGCTGCCGATCAGCACCATCACCTGCCGGTAGGTGTCGTGGTCGGCGTCGGCCAGCGGCTGCTCGACGTACTGGTCCCACCACTCCGACCAGTGCCGGACCTTGCCGTGGTGCAGCAGGTAGGCCTCCAGCTCCGCGAAGCGGGGCCGCAGGTCGCCGATCTCGACCCCGACCGCGTCGCCGTGCAGGGCAGCCTCCTCCCCCGCCGGCGCGGCGGCCTCGACGTCCCCGCCGGCCGGGGCCTCGTCGGCGGCGTCGGCGGGGCGGCGCGGCGACCACTGGAAGACGTGGTCGGTGGAGCGGTCCACCAGCACCAGCTCGACGCCCGGCGTCTCCAGCGCGTACGCGATGGCCTGGTATTCCGCGCTGGCCTCGGTGATCGGCGCGACCACGCTGAGCGGCCCCCAGTCGGCCGGGAAGCCGTCCAGCTCCGAGGCGAAGGCCTGCACGGCCACCGGGAGACTGCAGTTGCGCAGCTCGCCCAGCAGCGGCTGGAGGTCCTCGCAGAGCTCCAGGTAGATCACCTTCGGCTGCTTCGCGCGCAGCCTGCGGACCATGGCCAGCGCGGACGCCGGGGAGTGGTGGCAGACCGGGAAGATCTCCAGTTCCTCGCCGAGGGCGCGGTCGACGTCGTCGACGATGCCGGCGAGGATCTCCGCGACGGCGCCCGAGCTGCCGGCGAATGCGCCGGCGGCGGCCGTGAGCTGCTCGCGCAGCGCGCCGAAGGGCCCGGCGGTGGTGGGGGCGGTCACGACAGGGCGGCGATCGCCTGGCGGCCACCGTCGAGGAAGCCCTCCCAGCCGCCGTCCTGCTTGGCGCGCGGCTCGACCACCCCGTGCAGGTACTTGTTGAGGATCGCCAGGTCCTCGGGGCTGCGCCGGGCCAGCGAGCCGACCAGCGACCCGGCCAGCGTCGCGGCGCGCAGGGTGCGGTCGCCGAAGAACTGGCTGTGCAGGATGGCGTCCTCGAGGACGCCGATCTGTTCGGCAGTGGACAGCGCCGACTCCAGCTTCTCGTCGTCGCTGGTCGCCGAGGTGGCGGCGGCGCGCAGGTCGGCGAAGCTCTGCAACAGGATGTCGAGCAGGGTGGGCGGCACGTCCAGCGTGATCTGGTGGCGGCGCAGCAGTTCCTCGGTGCGGAAGCGGACGATCTCGGCCTCGCTGCGCTTGTTGGTCACCACGGGGATCCGGACGAAGTTGAACCGCCGCTTGAGCGCGGAGGAGAGGTCGTTCACGCCCCGGTCCCGGCTGTTCGCGGTGGCGATGATCGAGAAGCCGGGCTTGGCGAAGACGATGTTGTCGTGGTCCAGCTCCGGGATGGAGACGTACTTCTCCGACAGGATCGAGATCAGCGCGTCCTGCACGTCGCTGGTGGAGCGGGTCAGCTCCTCGAACCGGCCGACGGTGCCCTGCTCCATCGCCGTCATGATGGGCGAGGGGATCATCGACTCCCGGGACTGGCCCCGCGCGATGACCATGGAGACGTTCCACGAGTACTTGATGTGGTCCTCGGTGGTGCCGGCGGTGCCCTGGACCACCAGGGTCGAGTTGCGGCAGACGGCGGCGGACAGCAGCTCGGCCAGCCAGCTCTTGCCGGTGCCCGGGTCGCCGATCAGCAGCAGGCCCCGGTCCGACGCCAGGGTCACGATGCTGCGTTCGACGAACGTGCGGTCGCCGAACCACTTCTGCGCGATCTCCCGGTCGAGCCCGTCGGCCCGTTCCGAACCGAGGATGAACAGGCGGACCATCCGCGGGCTCAGCCGCCACGAGAACGGCTTCGGATCGGTGTCGACCGACTCCAGGAAGTCGAGTTCCTCGGCGTACTTGACCTCGGCGGGGGCACGGAGCATCTCGGACATGAGGGGTTGTTCTCCTAGGTGAGGAAGCTCTTGAGCTCGAAGACGAGTTTGCGGATGTGACCGGAGATGACCGGTGTGCCCAGGTCCTTGAAGCGTTGCCGGAACCAGGGGTTGACGCTCTGCTGGCCCGAGCTGTTGACCGAGCCGACCGGGATGAACCGCACCCCGGAGCGGTGCACCGCCTCGATGCCGTCGAACAGCGGCTGGGAGCGGTTGAACTCGTAGAAGTCCGAGATCCACACCATGACCGTGTTCTTCGGCTCGACGATCTTGGGGCGGGCCAGCGCCATCGCGACCGGGCCGTCGTTGCCGCCGCCCAGCTTGGTGCGCAGCAGCACCTCGAACGGGTCGTGCACCCACGGCGTGAGGTCGAGCGCCCGCGTGTCGTACGCGATCAGGTGCACGTCCACCTTGGGCAGGCCGGCGAAGATCGACGCGAGGATCGTGCAGTTGACCATCGAGTCGACCATCGAGCCCGACTGGTCCACCACCACGATCAGCCGGGCCGGCGTGACCCGGCGGGCCGTCTGCCGGTAGTAGAGCCGGTCGACGTAGAGGCGCTCGTCCTCCGGGCTCCAGTTGGTCAGGTTCTGCCAGATGGTGCGGTCGAGGTCGAGGTTGCGGTAGACCCGCTTCGGCGGCACGGACCGGTCGACGACGCCGACGCTGGTCTGCGCGACCTGGGTACGCAGCACCTCGGCGACCTCGTCGACGAACCGGCGGATGAGCGCCTTGGCGTTGGCCAGGGCCACCCCGGAGAGGTTGGCCTTGTCCCGCAGCAGCTGCTCGATCAGCGACATGCTGGGCGTCAGCCGGCTGGCCAGCACCGGGTCGGCCAACACCTCCCGCAGGTGCATCCGGCGGACGAGGTCGCCCTCGATGCCGGCCAGCACCCCGCCGAGACCGTCGCCGCCGCCCTGTCGGCGCAGCCCGCCGGGCTCCATCCCGAGGGCCTGCTCGAACCAGCCGGCGTCGGACTGCCACCGGGCCAACTGGCCGGCGTCGACCGCCCCGTGGCCGGTGGCGAACACGTTGAGCAGCAGCTTCGACACCAGCGCGGCGCGGCGTACCTCGGCGGCGCCGGGCGCACCCGGCGCACCCGGCGGCCCGTCGCCACCCGCCTCGACGGCAGGCGCGGTGGCAGGGTCGGCGTCCGGCGTGTCGGCCTCGCCGGACGCCGCAGTGCTGGCGACGCCGGGCGCGGGCCCGTCGGGCAGCTCGGGAGCCGACGCGGCGGCCCCGGGAGCCGGCTCGGCGGGCAGGCCGCCAGCCGGCGTGTCGGGAAGGTCGGCGGCCGCAGGGGCGTCGGGCGTCGGGGTGAGCAGGCCGCGCAGCTCGTCGGCGACGGCCGGGAAGCGCTGGACGACGGTGTCCACCGACACCGCCGGATCCAGCAGGGCGGCCGGCAGCCCGAGGTCCTCGACGACCGCCATGCTGGCCGACTCCAGGGTGGGCTGCTCGTCGGGGTCGAAGAGCCGGGCCAGCAGCCGCCAGTAGAGCACCTGGCGCCGGTTGGCGTCGGCGAGGTCCGCGGGGGTCGGGGAGTCGTTCATCGGCGCAGCAACCGTCCCGCGCGCTCGCGCAGCACCGCCACGGCGTCGCCCGCCTTGGCCTCGGCCTTGGCGATCTTCGGGTCGGTGACCCCTCCCGCCCAGTCGCCGGTGTGCGCCTCGACCGGCTGGCGTTTGACGGTGGCTTGCACCGCCAGGGGTTGCAGCGACCACCGCCCGTCGTCCCACCGGATCAGGCCGAGGCACGCGGACGAGGCGGCCACCAGCTCGGGGGTGAGCGGTCCGCAGGACGGCAGCCGGTCGACGGCGACGGCGATCGGCTGGCCGCCGATGTCGAAGGTCGTCGTGCCGTCGTCGTCACCCACGGTGTAGCCCTCCACCAGCACGGGCTCGGCGATCCCGACGGGGTGCCGCTCCAGGGGCGCCGGTGCTGCCGCGACGGCCGTCGGCAACAGGACCCGGGCGGTGGCGAACGGGTCGGCCGGCTCGCCGGGTCGCACCCGGTCGTCGTGCCAGAGCAGGTCCGCCCCGTGCAGCGGCAGACCGGTGACCGTGAGGCTGCGCCGCTCGGCCAGCGCGGCCAGCAGCACGGGATGGGCGTCCAGCAGCCGCCACAGCGCGGGCCCGACGATCGTCTCCACCTTGACCGCGCCGACCGCGCAGCGGACCAGCCGCGGCGGCCCGCCGTCTGCCGGTTCGAGGATCGCGTGCACCTGCGCCTGCACGGCGGTGTCGTGCTCGTGCACGTCGACGCCGAGCACGAGCAGCCGCCCGGAGACCTCCTCGACGGCGGACGGGACGGACGCAGCCGCCGGGTCCTGGGCGAGCAGCACGCCCCGGGCCCAGAGGTCGGCCCAGCGCCGCAGCGGCGGCTGCGCCATCGTGGCGACCGGCACGCAGGCGCGCAGCTCGGCGGCGAGCCCGTCGATCAGCACCGCCAGCCTGCGCAGGCCGGGCTCGGCGAGGGCGGCCTCGACCGGTGCCCCCGCGGCGGCCACCAGCTCGTGGTCGACGCCGCCCCACCCGGTCACCGCCACCTCGTGCAGCCAGGCGCGGGCGCCGACGCGGGCCCCGGACCCGGTGCCCGGGGCCTCGACCGGGCCGGGAGCCCAGGAGGCGCGGGCCCGGCCCAGCGCGGTGTCGAGCTGCCCGAGCAGCGCGTCGTGGGCGGCGCCGAGCAGCGCGCACCGGGCGCCGGCGAGGGCGAGCAGGTGTTCCTCGGCCACCGAGCCGGCGGTCACCTTGGCCACCGCCTCGGCGAGCCGGTCGCCGAGCGGGGTTGCGGTCAGCGCGCCGGCCAGGGCTGCCAGCGCGGCGGCGTCGGCCTCACCCACGCGGGCGAGGCCGCGCAGCAGGGCGTCGTCGAGGCCGGCGACCAGGTCGAGGGCGTCGGTCAGGCCGGTCGGGGCGCCGTCGCGCAGGACGGCGAGCTGCGTGCCGAGCATCAGCGGCCCGCCCCGGTGGCCGGGAACCAGTGCAGCTCGGGCAGCGGGACCGCGCTGCCGGGCAGCTCCAGGTAGGACAGGTGGCGCAGGAAGCGACTGAACACGACGGCGGCGGGGGTCGGCTCGTGCCGCCCGTCGAGGGCGGCCAGCAGCTCCCGGGCCGTGTCCACCCCCGCGCCGACGTCGACCCGCAGGTAGCGGGCGACCCGGTCGGCGCCGTACTGGAGCAGTGCCTCGTCGGCCAGGGCGTGCAGGTGCTTGCACGGCACGCCGCGCAGCCCGCCGCAGGGGCGGTTGTTGTTGGTGCTGCAGTGGTAGGCGTGGGTGCCGGAGGCGATCGACGAGACGTAGACCCGGTCGACGTCCGACCCGCTGGAGACCACGCCCTGCAACCGCCCGTCGGCCAGCTCCAGGTAGGGCACCTTGGCCAGCTTGCGGGGCCGCGCGGGCGGCACCACCCGCACCGTGCTGCGCCGTCGCCACGCGGTCCGTTCCGCGTCAGCCACTGTCCGACCTCCCGTCCGCCGCTCCCGGCGCCGCCCATGACCATCCGCACGCCGGAGGGGTCGCCGGCGTCGCTGTGACGACAAGGATCATGGACCACGGGTACGACAGACCCTGAGTCGGGTTTACGGACGGTGGTCGCTACGGAGGCCGCCGCGCCCCTATGCTTCGGACACCGACGCCGACGGGAGGCGGGATGTCACCGGTCATCGCGGTCCCGGGCAGTGCCGGTGCCACCCGGATTCACCACCTGTCACCGCGCGCCGCCGGACGCGTCCCCGTCGCCGGACACACCGGCGGCCAGTCGGTCGGCCGGGGCCGTCGTGGTGCCGCCGACGCGCGCGCCGGGGCGCGGTGTCGGGCCGTCGGGGCAGGCACCCGATGGTGTAGAAAAGGCGGGGTGAGCGCAGCGATGACGCGCGGCAGGACACACGGTCGCCGGACGGTCCACCGTGGCTGAGACCGAGCTGCCGCCACCGTCGGTGGACGCGGGGGCCGCCCTGGTGCGGCTGGGGGACGTACCGCTGGCCGACCTCCTCGCCGGCGCCGGCGACGGCGTGCTGGCCCACGTGCTGGCCACGCTCGTGGCCGGCGACGAGCCGGGCCGGCAGCTCGACGTGTCGGCGTTCGAGTCGAGCTTCTGACGTGTCCGCCGACGCCCCGACGTCGGCCGCCCCACCCCACCCTGACCACGCCCGTCCGCCGACCGGGCACGACCTTTCGGGCCCGGCGGCGGGGTCCTGCGGGTCCGCCCCGGTGGCCGGCGCGGCGCCGCCGGCCCGGGTCCGGCAGCTCGTGCTCAAGGTGCACAGCCGCTGCAACCTGGCGTGCGACCACTGCTACGTCTACCGCAGCGCCGACCAGCGGTGGCGGGAGCGGCCCCGGGTGATCGCGCCGGGCACCGTGGCCCAGGTCGCGCGGCGCCTCGGCGAGCACCTGGCACGGCACGGCCCCGACCGGGTACGCGTCGTGCTGCACGGCGGCGAGCCGCTGCTGGCCGGTCCGGCGACCCTCGACCGGACCGTACGCACCCTGCGGGCGGCACTGCCCCCCGGCGCGGCGCTCGACGTCGGCGTGCAGACCAACGGCGTGCTGCTGGACGAGGAGTTCCTGGCGCTGTGCCACCGCCACGACATCGACGTCGGGGTGAGCCTCGACGGCGGCCGGGCCGCCAACGACCTGCACCGCCGCTACCCCGACGGACGGGGCAGTTTCGCCGACGTGGCCGCCGCGCTGCGGCTGCTCGGCCGCCCACGGCACCGGTCTCGCTGGGCGGGACTGCTCTGCACGGTCGACCTGGCCAACGACCCGGTGGGCGTCTACGAGTCGCTGCTCGCGTTCGACCCGCCCCGCCTGGACCTGCTGCTGCCGCACGGCAACTGGAGCACTCCCCCGCCCGGGCGCCGGCCGGGCGGCACCGACACCCCGTACGGCGACTGGCTGGTGGCCGTCTTCGACCGCTGGTACGCCACGACGCCCCGCCGCACCGGGATCCGGTTGTTCGAGTCGCTGATCGCGCTGGTGCTCGGCGGCCGCAGCGGCACCCGGGCGGTGGGCTTCGCCGAGCCGGACGTCATGACGATCGAGACCGACGGCACCATCGAGGGCACCGACACCCTGAAGACGACCGACGACGCGTCGATGCGTACCGGCCTCGACGTCTTCCGTCACTCCTTCGACGAGGCGCTGCGGCACCCGTCGCTGGCGGGCCGGCCGACCGGTCCGGCCGCCCTGGCCGCCGTCTGCCGGGCCTGCCCGGTGCTGAGCGCCTGCGGTGGCGGCCTGTACGCGCACCGCTTCCGCGCCGGCGCCGGATTCGCGCACCCGTCGGTCTACTGCCCCGACCTCTACCGCCTGATCGAGCACGTACGACGGGTGGTGGCCGCGGACGTCGACGCCCTGCGCCGCCGCGCCCTGGCCGCTCCGCCCGACGCCGCCCCGGCCCGGCGGCCTGCCCTGGGGCGGTGAGCCGGTGGTGCTCTCCCCCGCCCAGCTCGCCGGCCTCGCCGCGGGGCACGGCGACGACGCCACGCTCGAGGTGCTGCGCGCCGGTCAGCTCGGGCGGCGGCGGCTGCTGACCGTCGCCGCCGCCCGCGCGGGTGGGACCGGTTCGCCGGCCGCGCAGTGCCTCGCCCTGCTCACCCTCGCCGAGCGGGCGGATCCGGCGGCCGTCGCCCACGTCCTGGCCCACCCGCCGGTCACCGGCTGGGCCACGGACGCCCTGCACGGACGCCCCGACGCGGCCTACCTGGCCGGGCTGGCGGGGGCCGCCGCCCTGCGCGCGGGCCTTGCCTTCACGCTCGCCGTGCCCTGCCCGCAGGGTGCGCTGCTGCTGCCCACGGTGGGCGGCGCGGTCGGGCTCGGCGCCGGCACCGCGCTCGTCCGCGGCACGGGACGGCGCTACGACCCCCGGTCGGCCGGCGACGGGCGACCGCCGCCGGGGTTGTTGGTGCGCGGGCCGGTTGGTGCCGTGCACGCCACCGACGGGTCGGGCGACGGGCACGCCCCGGCACGCGGGTGGCTGCCGAGCCGCCGGCTCACCCCGGGCCCCGACGCGCCCCCGACCGAGGTGCTCGTCGACGACCAGGATCCGCACCGGAGCCGCTACCACCGGCCGCCGACGCTCCGCCTGGACGACGCTACGGCGGAGCGGCTCGACCGGCTGACCGGGCAGGCGTGGCACTGGCTGACCGAACGGCTGCCTGCGCACGCCCGGGGGCTGGCCACGCTGCTGCGTACGCTGGTGCCGCTCACGCCGCCGCCGTCCGGGCACCCGGTCAGCGCCACCAGCCGGGCCGCACTGGGTGCGATCGCGCTCTCCGTGCCGGCCGACCCGCAGACGCTCGCGCTGCTGCTGGTGCACGAGTTGCAGCACACCAAGCTGGGCGCGCTGCTGGATCTGCTGCCGCTGCACTCGCCGGGCGGCCCGGCCCGCTACCGGGCGCCGTGGCGGTCAGACCCCCGCCCCGTCGGCGCGCTGTTGCAGGGCGCGTACGCCCACCTCGGGGTGGCCGAGGTGTGGCGCTGCCGACGACACGAGGACGTCCGCTGCGCGTTCGAGTACGCGTACTGGCGGGTGCAGACCGCGCGGGCCGTCGCGCAGCTCGCCGGCAGCGCGGAGCTGACCGACGACGGGCGGGCCTTCGTGGCGGGGATGGCCGGCACCCTGCGCGGCTGGCAGCCCACCGGCGACGCGCGGGTCGAGGCGGCGGCGCGCGACGTCGCGGACGGCGGGGCGGTGCGCTGGGCGCTGGCCAACCTGGTCCCCGACGACGACGGCGTGGCGGAGGTGGCGTACGCGTGGCGGCGGGGTCGGCGCCCGCCGCCGATCGCCGCACCCGCCGTCGTGCCCGGCCCGGCCCGGCCCGCGTCGACCGGCGACACCGGCGCGGAGGCGGCGGTGCGGCGGCGGCTGCTGGCGACGACGGAGCACAGCGGTACGGGCAGCAGCGAGGCGGACGCGACGGGGCGGGTGGACCACGCCGACCGGGCGTACGCGGCGGGGGACGCCGGCGGCGCCCTGGCGGGATACCGCCGCCGGCTCGCCGGGGACCCCGGGGACGCCGACGCGCTGGTCGGCGTCGCGCTGGCCGCCGGGCGGCTGGGGCGTACCGCCGCCGCGCGGGTGCTGACCACCCGCCCCGACCTGGTCCGGGCGCTGTGCCGGCGGCTGCCCGGCGCCGACCCGCTGGCGGTCGCGACCTGGCTGGCCGACGGCCCCGACTAGCGCGCCGCCGGCCGGGCCCGGCGCAGGGCGGGCGCTCGGACCAGCCCGGGCGCTCAGAGCAGGGCGGGCGCTCAGAGCAGGGCGGGCTCGATGTAGCCGTTGAACCGGTCGCGCTGGCGGGCCTGGACCACCCGCGGGTTGTCGCCACCGAACAGCTGCACCAGCTGGCCGAACGCGTCGTCGTAGAGGGCGCGGCCGGCGTCGGCCTCGCTCTCCGTGGCGATCCTGCTGACCGCGAGGTTGAGCGCCGCCGAGACGCTGTCCGGGTGCTCGGCGCCGAGGGCCCGGATCAGCTCGACGTACGCGGTGGTGTCCAGCAGCAGGGCGGCGTCGCGCTCGCCGAGCGCGAACAGGTCGTTGGCGAGGTTGAGCGTGGCGAGCAGGGTGTGCGGGTGCCGCTCGCCGAGGCTGGCGAGAAGCTGGTCGCGGACCCGCTGGGCGAGGTCGAGCGCCTGGGGGTGTTCGCCGCCCTTGCGCAGGAACACGCCGAGGTTGTTGAGGCAGGCCAGGGTGATGGCGTGGTCGGCGCCGAGGACCTCGGTGTACGCGTCGCGCAGCCGCCGCGCCATCCGCAGCGCGGTCGGGTTGTCGCCCACCGCCGACCAGGTGGTCGCCAGCGCCATCTCGCAGGAGAGGGTGTCGGCGTGCTCGCCGCCGAGGGTGCGCTGGTAGCGCACCACCGTGCGCTCCAGCACCCGGTGCGCGTCGGCGAAGCGGCCGAGCTGGCGCAGGGTCAGCGCCAGCTCCTTGGCGGTACGCAGGGTCTCCGGGTGGTCGGGGCCGATGATCTTCTGCTGGTTGGCGGAGGTGCGTTGCAGGACGCTGTGCGAGCGCCACAGCTCCCCGGTGTCGCGCAGCCCCCGGCCGTAGTTGCTGGCGGAGGCGAGGGTGGACGGGTCCTCGTCGCCGAAGCGTTCCCGGCGCCGCTCGTAGATGTGCTGGTCGAGCTGGGCCGCCTCCCGGAAGTGGCCGACGAGCCGCAGCGAGACGGCGAGGTTGTTCTCGGCGGTCAGCGTACGGCCGCTGTCTTCGCCGAAGCTGCGGACGCTCAGCTCCAGGGTGCGCCGGTCGCGCTGCTCGGCGTCGTGGTAGCGGCCCTGGGCGCGCAGGTCGGCCCCGAGGCTGCGGGCCGTCATCAGGGTGTAGAGGTGGTGCTCACCGAAGATCCGCCGCTGCCGCTCGTAGACGTCCTGGTCGATCTCGAAGGCCCGGTCGAAGAGGCTCTGCGCGCGCAGCACGTTGGCCAGGTGGAACCGCATCCGCAGCTTGGTGGGGTCGTCGTCGTCGGTGTCGCGCCAGCGGTCCAACGCGTCCTCGGCCAGCGAGCGCGCAGACTCGTAGTCCCCGCGCCGGTAGAGGTAACGCACCGTGTCGGCGACGAGCTGGCGGGCCTCCTCGGCCGTCGACTCGTGCAGCGCCGAGGGACGTACGTGCGGCCACAGCTCGGCGTAGCGCGGCCAGTTGGCCGGCTTGTCCGGATCGCGGGGGCTGGCGGCGGCGAGCAGCGACTGGGCCTCGCGGCGGGTCTCGGCGGGGTCGTCGAGCTGGTCCTTGATGACGAGCTGCACCAGCCGGTGGATGCGCACGGTGTTGTTCTCCGCGTCGACCTGGGCGAGGCCGTAGCGGCCCAGTTCGGCGGTGACCAGCCCCTGCAGGATCGGGTCGGTGAGGGTGGGGTCGAACGGGGCCATGAAGACGGCGAACCGCTCGCCGGTGAGCATCGCGACCGGGATCGGCTCCGGCGCGTAGTACGAGCACAGCTCCAGCAGGCGCGCGGCGGCGGGCTTCTCCTGCCGCAGCTGGCGCAGGGTCACCAGCCAGGTCGCGGCGAGCGTCTTGGAGTATCCGGCCGACTGCCGGCCCTCCAGGATGCGCAGCAGGCCGGGGGTGTCCAGCGAGGCGAGGTACTGCTGCACCGGCAGCGCCGTGGCCCGCAGGTAGGCCGCGCCCTGTTCCACCGCCAGCGGCAGGTCGCCGAGCTTCTCCGCGACCTGGGTCGCCTCCTCCTCGGTGAGGCCGCGGACGCGGTCGCGCAGCAGCTGGACGCTCTCCAGCCGGTCGAAGACGGTCAGCTCGGTGGCGCCCGCGTACTCGCTCCAGGTCTGGTCGCGCGTGGTGAGCAGGACGTGCCCGGGGCCCTGCGGCAGCAGCGCCCGGGTGGCCCGTGACGGCTCGTCGGCGTTGTCCATGATGATCAGCCAGCGCCGGCCGGGGCCGCCCCGGCGCAGCGCGTCGAGCACCCGCCGGACCGCCTCGCCACCGCCGCCCGCGCCGAGCCCCATCGCCTCGGCGAGGTCGGCCAGCCCGCCCCGGATCCGTTCCTCGCTGTCGGCGGGGATCCACCAGACCACGTCGTAGTCGCGGGCGAAGCGGAGCGCGTACTCGGCGGCGAGCTGGGTCTTGCCGACCCCGCCGAGGCCGTGGACCACCTGCACGCCGGAGGCGGGCGAGGCGGTCAGCCGGTCGCGCAGCGCCTCCAGCTGCGCCGCCCGGCCGACGAAGGTGGTGCCGTGCTGGCGCACGTTCCACACCGCCGGGAACGTGCCGGGGAACCGGCCGACCGCCCGCCCGGTCACCGTGTGCGCGGGTGCGCCCACCTCCTCGAGCAGCAGGGTCCGGGCGGTGCCGGCGTCGACGTCGCTGAGGTCGACCGGGGTGCGGTCGGTGTAGGGCAGGGCGAGGCGGGACTCGTCGACCCGCAGCGGCACCAGCACGCCGGTGCCGGCGACCTGGTCCCGGCTGGCGGCGGCCTTCCACGCCTCTCCCGCCAGCGGCGTGGCCGCGAAGTGCCGGGTCAGCACGACCAGCACCCGGCTGGCGGCGGCGAGCGCCCGGTCGAACTCGGTGCGGCCACCCGCGCGGACCGGCACGTCGGCCGCGCGGCGGTCCACCCGCAGCCCGGCCTCCTCGAGCTGGTCGCTGATCCACTCCGCCCAGAGCCGGTCCATCGAGGCGTAGCCGACCAGCACGGTCTGCTCGGCGGTGAGCCGGGACCGCTCGAACGCGGTCAGCGAGCGGCGCCGTTCCTCCTCCGGCATCGGCTCCAGCCGGGTGACCCGGCCACCGGTCACCACCGAGGCGAGCTGCTCGTACGCCGCCAGCAGGGTGCCCGCCTGCTCCGGACGGTCGCCGAACGCGGCGAGGATCTCCTCGTAGGCGTAGAACGCGCGGTAGGGCACCTCGATGGTGTTCCAGTAGCGGGCCCGCGCGGCGTCGGAGAGGTGGTCGAGGAACGACGCGAACTCGGCCCGGACCAGGTCCCGGCCGGTCTCCAGCTTACGCAGTTCGGCGTCCTCCACCCGGGTCGGCACGGGCACCAGCAGCGGCGGGTCGTCCGGGCGCTGGGCGCGGATCGAGCGGGCCACGGCCGACGCGCCCCGGATGCTCTGCGTCGACATGGTGAAGCAGTTGACGACGGTGTCGGGCAGTTGCACGGTGCAGATGCCGGCGACGTCGCTCAGGCCCGTACGGCTGTCGATCAGCACGATGTCGTACTCGGCGCGCATCTGCGCGCGGACCGCGTCGAAGAAGGCCGCCCCGCCCTGGCGTTCGTAGAAGTTCGACCAGTCGAAGGTGCTCACCAACCGCGAGTACGCCGAGTCCTGCTGGCCGGCCGCCACGAAGTCGATCACGCCGCCGTGCGGGAAGTCCCAGTTCAGCGAGACCGCCCGCCGCTGGATCTTGGCGTGCCCGGCGAGCAGTTCCTGCGGGTCGTCGCCGGGATTGCGCTGCATCGTAGCCATCGAGTAATCCCAGATCATCTCGATGACCCCGGGGGTGGCGCGCAACTCGGAGTCGCGCAGGAACGGATGGAAGTAGCGGTGCAGGCCGGGCGACTCCAGGTCCCAGTCCACCACGAGCACCTGGAGCCCCTGGCTGGCCAGGATCCAGGCCACGTTGGCCAGCGCCATCGTGCGTCCCGTGCCGCCCTTGTACGAGTAGAACGTGACGATCTGCCCGCGTGCCGCGTCGTTCACCACCATCGGCTGCCCGCCTCCATCAGGGACCTTCGAGGATCGGGCGGCGCACCGGGCCGTCCGACGGCGGCTCCTGGTAGACCGTGCCCGTACGGTAGATGCGGCTCTGGGCCACGACCAGCGCGTCCTCCAGCTCGGCGTGGAAGCGGCCGGCGGTGGCGATCTCCGGTCGCCACATCGCGGGATCGTTGCGCACCACGTGGTGCGACAGGACGCGCGCCAGGGTCTCCCACAGCCGCTGGTTGCCGTCGGCCGCCGCGTCGTCGGCGGCCGTCCAGGGCACCAGCACCGGCGTGGTGGTGTCGGGGTCGCGGTCGTAGCCGACGAGGCTCAGCTCGTAGCGCGGCAGGCCGGCCGACCAGACGTCCACGACGAGCACGACGATCTGGTTGTGCGCCCGGGCCCACTCCCGCACCTCGGCGAGGTCGACGGCGTCCTCGACCGTCCAGCCGTAGCTCTTGGTGGTGGCGACCGCCCCGGCGTAGCTGCCGATCGGCGCCTCCAGCTCGGGGCGGTACGGCCGCCAGTCCCGGGCCAGCGCGCCGTAGCGCTCCTCCGCCCCGCTGCGGGTGCCGGCCAGCTCCGCCGCGCTGCCGGCGGCCAGGACGAACCAGACGTGCCGGGCGCTTGTCGAGCGGGGCGACCGGGCGGCGGACGACCCGGGCGCCGGCCGCCGGCGGGTGGTCTCGAAGGCGCTGGTGACCTGGGCGAGCACCGGCCGTCGGGCGGGCCGGAGCAGGCGGTGGTCGCGGTCGGTCTGCACGATGTGCTTGGCCAGCGCGTCGACGAAGTCCTGGTATTCGTCGTGGTGCCGGCGGCGCTGCTTGAGGGTGAGCAGCCCGTCCTGGGCGTACACGGCGCCGGCCGGGAAGTTCTTGTGCTGGAAGCCGGTCAGCGCCTCGGGCACGCGGTCGCAGGGGATCCAGCGGATCGGCAGCACGGCGGGGGGACGGCGACGGAACTCCCGCTCGTGCGCGTCGACCCGGTCGGCGAAGACCCGGAACTCGCGCCCGCAGTAGTCACTGACCACGTAGCGGGGGGAGGTCAGCGCCACCAGGCAGGAACTGGTGGCGAGGGCGTCGGCCAGCTCCTGCGACCAGGTCGCGCCGAGCGGCAGCTGCCCGTCGACGAATCCCGCCTGGTCCCAGCCCACGCCGGCCAGCCGGGCCACCGCCTCGCTGAGATCGCCGAAGAACTCCTGCACCTGGCCGTTGCGGTTGTCCTCATGGGCGTAGCTCAGGAAGAAGAGTGGCACGCCCGCCTCCGCTCACGGGTTCCACGATCGTACGGAAAGTATATGTCCGTCGATGCCAGGGTAGCGTCGTGCGGATCTTCGCACCGACCCGTGGAGAGTCGTATCCCCGACGCTTCCGCGACGGCGTCGGCGACACGCCGACCCATCATGGGTCGCTTAAATAAGGGGTGACTGATATAAAGGGTTCCGTGCACGCCTTCGACGTACTCGGTGACCCGGTGCGGCGCCGCATCCTCGAACTGCTCACCGACGGCGAGACGACCGCCGGCGGGCTGTGCGACGTGATCCGGCGGGAGTTCGGGATCTCCCAGCCGGCCGTCTCCCAGCACCTGAAGGTGCTGCGGGACAACGGCTTCGCCACCGTGCGGGCGGAGGGGACCCGACGTCTCTACGCGGTCGATCCCCGGCCGCTGCGGGAGGTCGACCGCTGGCTCGACAACTTCCGCCGGTTCTGGACGCCGCCCCTGCACGCCCTCGCCACCGAGCTGGCCCGAGGCAAGCGCGAACGGCGGCTGCGCGAGCAGCCGCCCACGACAGACGACACGACCGACCACGGGAGAGACCGATGATCGACGCGACCGAGCAGATCAACGCCGTACGCCGCCAGCTCGGCCGGCGGGTGCTGGAGGCCGGCGAGGCCCGGGTGATGACCATCAGCCAGACGTACGACGCGCCGCTGGAGGACCTCTGGGACGCCTGCACCAACGCGGAACGGATCCCCCGCTGGTTCATGCCGATCTCCGGTGACCTGCGGCTGGACGGCCGCTACCAGCTGGAGGGCAACGCCGGCGGCACGATCGAGCGCTGCGACCCGCCGAAGGCCTTCGCCGCCACCTGGGAGTTCGGCGGCGAGGTGAGCTGGATCGAGGTGCGGCTGACGCCGGTCGGGGACGACCGGACGCGGTTCGAGCTGGAGCACGTCGCGCACGTCGACCAGGAGCGCTGGGACCAGTTCGGCCCGGGCGCGGTCGGCGTCGGCTGGGACCTGGCGCTGCTCGGCCTGGCGTCGTACCTGGCCGCCGACGGCAGCGGGGTCACGCCGGAGGAGGGCGAGGCCTGGTCGGTGTCCGAGCAGGGCCGGCGGTTCGTCACGGCGAGCAGCGAGCGGTGGGGCGAGGCGAGCGTCGCCGACGGCACCGACGCCGAGGCCGCCTGGGGCGCCGCGGAGCGCACCACGGCCTTCTACACCGGGGCGCCGCCGGCCTGACCGCCCCGCCCGGCGCGGCGACCGCCCGTGCACCCGACCGCCCGGCGCGGCGGCACCGCCCGCCCCGCGCACCCGACCGCGCGGCGCGGCGGCACCGACGCCCGCGCCGGCGGCCGGCCGGAAAAGCGCGCGCGTTCCGTCGGACCCCTCGGGCAGACTCGCCGCCATGTCGCCGCGATCCGTCACCGAGCTCGTCGCCGCCGTCAACGCCGGCGAGAAGATCCGCTACCTGCACTTCTGGGGTCACCGACCGCAGCGTGACGGCAGCGTCGGGCCCGGCTGCCTGAGCCAGTGGTGGCCGGCCCCGTTCACCGACGGCGAGCGGACGTACGCCACCGCCGAGCACTGGATGATGTGGCACAAGGCGATGCTGTTCGGCGACGCGGCGGTCGCCGACCGGATCCTGGCGGCCGGGCACCCCCAACGCGCCAAGTCGCTCGGCCGCGAGGTGCGGGGCTTCGACCAGGCGACCTGGGAGGCCCGGCGCTTCGACATCGTGGTGGCGGGCAGCGTCGCCAAGTTCGACCAGCACGACGACCTGCGGGCGTACCTGCTCGGCACCGGCGAACGGGTGCTCGTGGAGGCCAGCCCGCTCGACCGCGTCTGGGGCATCGGCCTGGCCGCCGACAACCCGCGCGCGGACGATCCGGCGCGCTGGCAGGGCGCGAACCTGCTCGGCTTCGCCCTCATGGCGGCCCGGGACGCACTTCGCGCGGGCCGCCCGTGACCGCCGGGAGCCGCCGCCGCACGCCCCGGGCGGCAGGTCGCGGCGGCCACCGGTGCGCCGGGTAACGTGCTGCGGCATGACCGCCGTGGCGTACTCCCACTGCTCCTTCTGCGGCGCCGCCTATCCGCCGGCGGCCGGTTGGCCGCGGGTCTGCGCGGCCTGCGGCGGGACGGTCTGGCGCAACCCGCTGCCCGTCGCGGTGGCGGTGCTGCCGGTCCGCACGGCCCGGGGCCTCGGGGTGGTGGCCGTCCGCCGCGACATCGAGCCCGCCCGCGGCCAGCTCGCGCTGCCGGGTGGCTTCATCGAGTACGGCGAGGAGTGGCAGGAGGCGCTGGTCCGGGAGTTGTGGGAGGAGACCGGCCTGCGTGCCGACGCCGCCGACGCCCGGCTCCTCGCGGTGCACGGCGCCCCGGCCGGCGGCACGATCATGGTCTTCGGCGAGCTGCCCGAGCGGCGGGCCGAGGCGCTGCCGCCGTCGGCGCCGACCGAGGAGGCCACCGAGTGGCTGGTGCTCACCGAGCCGACGGAGCTGGCCTTCTCCACCCACACCCGGGTGCTCGCCGAATTCCTCGCCCGGCGCGCGGGCTGAGCCCCGCTCAGTCGGCCAGGTACCGGGCGGGCACCGCGTCGGTGAGCCAGACGCCGTTGGCGCTGCGATAGAAGGCGTGCCCGTCGCGGGCCATCGCCGCCGCGTCCACGGTCAGCACCACCAGCTCGCCCGGCCGGCGGGCACCGACCCGTCGGGCGGTCGCCAGGTCCGGCGACAGGTGGACGTGGTGCCGGCCGGCCCGGTGCAGGCCGCTGGCCCGGATCGAGTCGAGCGCGACGCGGCTGGTGCCGTGGTAGAGCCGCGCCGGCGGCGGGCTGGGCGCCAGCTCCAGGTCGACCGGGATCGAGTGCCCCTGGTTGGCCCGGATCCGCTCGACGCCGTCGGCACCGCGTTCCACGGCGAAACGCTGCTTGTCGTTGCCGGCCACCACGGCGTCCAGGTCGGCGCGGTCGATCCCGAGCGCGGCGAGCAGGTCGTCGACCGACACCCAGCCGCCCCGGTCGGGCGCGAGGCCGAACCGGGCGGGCTCGTGCCGCAACGCCAGGGACATCCGCTTGCTCAGCCGCACCATCGCCCGATGATCCATTGGCGGAGTCTCCCCCGCCGGGCACCGCCGGCGCCATCGGATTCGGCCGGACCCGGCCACCGCATCGGCGCCGGGCCGGCCAGCCCTGGCCGGCAGCCGATATCCTCGGCCGGGTGAACGCGGCCCGGCAGAACGAGCGCAGGCTGATCGCCTCCAACAAGAAGGCGCGGCACGACTACTCGATCCTCAAGACCTACGAGGCGGGCATCGTGCTGGCCGGCACCGAGGTCAAGTCGCTGCGCGAGGGTCGGGCGTCGCTGGTCGACGCCTTCGCCCAGGAGCGTGACGGCGAGCTGATGCTCTACGGGCTGCACATCGCCGAGTACGGCTTCGGCAGCTGGACCAACCACGCGCCCCGGCGCACCCGCAAGCTGCTGCTGCGCCGGGTGGAGATCGCCCGGATCCTGGAACGGACCCGCGAGGGCGGCCTGACCCTGGTGCCCCTGTCGATGTACTTCTCGGGCGGCTGGGCGAAGGTCGAGCTGGCCCTGGCCAAGGGCAGGAAGTCGTACGACAAGCGGCAGGCGCTCGCCGAACGCGACGCCGAGCGGGAGATCGCCCGGGAACTGGGCCGCCACCTCAAGGGCCGCACCGCGCGACGGGGCTGACCGCTCCCGTCGCCTCCCCCGCACGCCGGCCACGGACCGACCGACGCGTCGGCCGTCTCCGTCACCCGCCGGTGGCGCCGGTCCGGCCCGTCGTCGTTCGCCGCGTGCCACCGCCGTCACGGTGGGTCGACGCGGCACGCCGGACGGTCGTTGACGCGCCGTCCGCATCGTGGTGTGCTCACTCGGCCACGGTAATGAAAACCGTAGTCATTACCAGTGAACCGGAGGAGAAGCATGTCTCTCACCGTCCCGCCCGCCCTGCTCGACGCCGCCGAGCGCGGCCCCGTCGACGACGCCGAGTTCGTCGCCTGCGTCCGCGACTCGCTGCCGTACGCCTGGCAGACCGTCAGCCGGGTGGCCGCCGAACTCGCGTCCACCGGCGCGGACCACGCCGACAACGTCGTCCCGCCGCCCACCGAGGCCGAACGCGGCCAGTTGCTGCGGGCGCTCGCCAGCGACGCCATCCGCGCCGGCCTGGAGCGGCACTTCCACGTCAAGCTCGCCTTCCAGAACTGCCACCGGGTCGCCGCGTTCCGCCCGGTGGCGGTCGACTCCGACGCGTACCGGCGGTTCGTCTCCGCCCGGGGCCAGCTGCTCAACCAGTCCCCCGAGCTGCGCAACTGCTGACCCGACGGATGCGGCCGGCGGGCGGGACGGGGCGTCGAGGGCCCGCCCCGCCCGCCGGCCGTCAGCCGGGGACGGCGGGCGGAGGCGCGGACGACCCGGCAGGCCCGGGCGACGGCGGCGCGGACGGTTCGGCGGGCTCCCCTGCCGGCACCCGGCCCAGGCAGCGCGGGTCCGCCCGCCCCACCGGTTGCCGGGGGATCATCCAGTCCAGCGCCGTCTCCTCCACGTGCCAGCCGTACACGTCCACGCGGGTGACCGGGATCCGCCCCGGGTCGGGGCAGAGAAGCTGCCCGCGTACCTGGTCGTTGGGCAGGAAGCGCACCTCGCCCCGCCCGTCGAGCACGATCGTCATCCGGTCGGTCACCGTGACCGCCTGGCCGCGTACCACCTCCCGCACCGGGCCCGCCTCCGGGCCGACCTCGACGGCGACCGCGGGCAGCAGCGGCACCCGCAGGAAGACCACCCCCGTCACCAGCGGCAGCACCGCCGCCACCGCGTAGGCGAGGCTGTGGGTCAGCGCCGGGGCGACCGGGCGCGGCACCGGGCCGGTGAGCACCACGGCTCCCAGCGGGGGCACGACCAGCAGCAGGGCCGTGGCCAGTTCGCCGTCGCTGATCGCGGCCGGCACGGCGGGCGCCAGCCAGGCGTAGCTCGCGGTCGCCGCCACGACCGGCAGCACCAGGGTGGCGACCAGGAGCAGGCGGGGTCGGTCCGGGTAGCGGAGCCGGGTCCGCAGCGCCAGCAGCCAGAGGGCGAGCATCATCAGCAGCGGCAGGAACCGCAACTGCCAGGTGAGCGCCGCCAGCGCGGTCGCCGCCACCAGCACCCAACCGGGGGTACGCACGGTGCCGTAGGCGAGCAGCGAGCGATCCGGGTCGAACCGGTCAGGCGCGCTGACCTGGAGCAGCCGGCCGAGGACGGTCAGCACCAGCACCACCAGCGGGAACGCCCACACCAGCGCGATCAGCAGGGCGCTGAGCAGCCCGAGCGGGCTGACGTACTGCACCAGCAGCAGCATCGTCGGCATGTCCTGCCGGCTGAGCCGCCAGAGCCGCAGCACCAGCAGCAGCACCGGGAACGCGGGCAGCAGCGTCAGCAGCCACTGCTGCGCCTGTTGCGCCTGCTTGGTGCCCGGGCGACGGTCGGCGCGCCCGATCGCGGCCGACTCGGAGACGGCAGGGCCCATCTCTCCCACGGCCACTGCCGCACCTCCACCTTCTCCTCGGGCTCCGGCTGCCGGCCGACCGCCACCTGCTGCAGGTTGCTGTACTGCTGCTCCGAGGCCAGGTACCGGTCGAACGCCGCCTTCCACCGGTAGCCGTCGGGCCCCTCCGCCGACTGCTGCAGGGAGAGGTTGACCAGGTCCCGCATCGCCGGATTGGGGCCGGTGTTCACGCCCCACTTCTCCGCCGCCTCCTCGCCGATGTCCCAGTGCTGCAACTCCTGGCGCCCTCGCAGCTTCACCGCCGGCGGCAGCTCGCCCGGCGGGCGGGGGCCCACGAAGCCGGCCAGGATCGCCGCGTCGGTGGTGACCGCGTCGACATCACCGTCGTAGAGCGCCTGGATGCACTCGCTGATCCGGTTGCGGCCGATCGGGCTCGCGCCCGCGTCCCGCAGGCGCCGCTCCGAGGTGGACGTGCCCAGCGTGCAGACCTTCGCCCGGTCGAGGTCGCGCAGGCTGGCGACCTTGCGGCTGTCGGACGCGAGCGTCACCACCGACTGCTCCGTCTCCAGGTAGGGGAAGGAGAAGACCACGCCCTGCCCCTGGCGCTGCTCGGTGATGCTGTAGGAGGCGACCACCAAATCGACGGTGACGAAGCTGCCGCTGGCGTCGCGCGCCTGCCGGCGGGCCCGGTCCTCGCTCTCGATCGCCAGCAGCGTCACCTCCGGGGCGTCGAACCCCAGGTCCTCGGCGATCATGTACGCGATCTCGATGTCGAAGCCCTCGAACGCGCCGTTCTCCAGCTTCTGCGCCACGCCCGGTTGGTCGTCCTTGACCCCGATGACCAGCCTGTCCCGGTTGGTCAGCCCCGCCCGCTCGCGCAGCTCGTCCCAGGTGGGCGGGCCGGTCGCCACGATCACCCGTACCGTGGCCGCCACGATCACCACCAGCAGGAGCAGCAGGGCCGCCAGGCGCACCTGCCGGGACCTCGACCGGCGCGCGGTGGCGGCCTCCACGGATTCCGGCGCCGGTGGGTTGCCGCTGCCCTCGTCGTCCTGACCCAACTCGGCCCTCCCGGTCGCCGTCCCCCGCCCGAGCCCTCCATTGTGGTCCATCCCACCAGGTCACGACAGCATCCGGACAGTCGGTCGTGTCGCGGCTGCGCCAGCCGCGGACACGAGGAAAATGGGCTCTTCCGGGCCGCATCCGCGACGAGCTGCCCGCCCTTCTCCTCGCATCTGCCGGCCGCTAGGCTGGGCCGGTGACGACGTTCCGCATCGGGGAGGCCGCCGAACTGCTCGGCGTCAGCGCCGACACCGTGCGCCGGTGGGTCGACGCCGGGCGGCTGGCCGCCGGCCGCGACGAGCACGGGCACCGTGTCATCGACGGGGTCGAGCTGGCCGCGTTCGCCCGGGGGCAGGCCGCCGAGCCGGACGACCGGTCGGACGCCTCCTCGGCCCGCAACCGGCTGCGCGGCATCGTGGTCAACGTCGTCAAGGACACGGTGATGGCGCAGGTCGACATCCAGGCCGGGCCGTTCCGGATCGTCTCGCTGATGAGCCGGGAGGCGGTCGACGAGCTGGACCTGCGCGTCGGCTCGCTGGCCGTCGCGGTGATCAAGTCGACCACGGTGGTGGTGGAACGCGCCTCCCCGTCCGGGGCCTCCCGGGGGAGGCAGGGGTCGTGAGAGCGGCGGGGCGCTCGCGGACGGTCGCGGTGGTGGCGGCGGTGATCACCGCCCTGGTGGCCCTGGCCGGGTGCGGCGCGGGCACCACCGCCGGTGGCGGGTCGACGGACGGCACGGTGACCGTGTTCGCCGCGGCCTCGCTGACCGAGTCGTTCACCCGGATCGGCCGGGACTTCGAGGCGGCCCACCCGGGCACGACCGTGGTCCTCAACTTCGCCGGCAGCGCCGCGCTGGCCGCCCAGATCAACCAGGGCGCCCCGGCCGACGTGTTCGCCTCGGCGGCGACGCGCAACATGACCACCGTCGCCGAGGCCGGCAACGCCGACGGCGATCCGGTGGTCTTCGTCCGCAACCAGCTCGTCGTCGCCGTGCCGAGGGGCAACCCGCAGGGCGTCGCCGGGCTGGCCGACCTGGCCCGGCCGGGCGTGAAGGTGGCGCTCTGCGCGGAGCAGGTGCCCTGTGGGGTGGCGGCGCGGACGGCGCTCGACGCCGCCTCGGTCGCGCTCACCCCGGTCACCCTGGAGCAGGACGTGCGGGGCGCGCTGTCCAAGGTGCGGCTCGGCGAGGTCGACGCGGCCATCGTCTACCGCACGGACGCCCTGGCCGCCACGGCCGACGTGACGGCCGTCGAGTTCCCTGAGTCCGCCCGCGCCGTCAACGACTACCCGATCGTCGCGCTGCGGGACGCGCCCAACCCCGACGGCGCGCGGGCCTTCGTCGCGTACGTCCGCTCGGAGCGGGGGCGCGCGGTGCTCACCGGGGCCGGGTTCCAGGCCCCGTGACGCGTACCCACGGCGGGCGCCTGCGCCGGCGGGGCCCCGGGGTACCCGTCGCGCTGCTGCTGCCGGCCGTGCTGGGCCTGGTCTTCCTCGTCCTGCCGCTGGTCGGGCTGGTGGCCCGTACGCCGTGGGCCGACCTGCCGCAGCGGCTCGCCGCGCCGGGCGTGCTCACCGCGCTGCGGCTGTCCCTGCTGTCCGCCACGCTGGCCACGCTGCTCTGCCTGCTGCTCGGGGTGCCGCTGGCCTGGCTGCTGGCCCGCGTCGAGTTTCCCGGCCGGCGCCTGGTGCGCGCCCTCGTCACCGTGCCGCTGGTGCTGCCACCCGTCGTCGGCGGGGTGGCGCTGCTGCTGGTCTTCGGCCGGCGTGGCCTGCTCGGCGGCTGGCTCGACGCGACCTTCGGGATCACCCTGCCGTTCACCACCGCCGGCGTGGTGCTGGCGGAGGCGTTCGTGGCGATGCCGTTCCTGGTGATCGCCGTGGAGGGGGCGCTGCGCGGCGCCGACGGCCGGTACGAGGAGGCGGCGGCGACCCTCGGGGCGGGCCGCTGGACGACGTTCACCCACGTCACCCTGCCCCTGGTGGCGCCCGGCCTGGCGGCCGGGGCGGTGCTGTGCTGGGCCCGGGCGCTCGGCGAGTTCGGCGCCACCATCACCTTCGCCGGCAACTATCCGGGGCGTACGCAGACCATGCCGCTGGCCGTCTACCTGGCGCTGGAGACGGACGTGCAGGCCGCCGTGGTGCTCAGCCTCGTGCTGCTCACGGTCTCGGTGGCCATCCTCGCCGGGCTGCGCGACCGCTGGATCACCAGCCCGTGAGCGCGCCCCTGCTCGACGCGCACCTCGTGGTGCAGCGGGACGCCTTCCGCCTCGACGTGCCGCTGCGCGTCGCCGCCGGCGAGGTGGTCGCGCTGCTCGGCCCCAACGGGGCGGGCAAGACCACCGCGCTGCGCGCGCTCGCCGGCCTGCTCCCGCTGACCGCCGGGCACCTCACCCTCGACGGCGTCGACCTGGACCGGCCGCAGCGCCGCGCCTGGACGCCGACCGAACGCCGGCCGATCGGCGTGGTCTTCCAGGACTACCTGCTCTTCCCGCACCTGAGCGCGCTGGAGAACGTGGCGTTCGGGCCCCGGCGGCACGGCGCCGACCGGCGTACCGCCCGCCGGACCGCCCACGACTGGCTCGCGCGGGTCGGCCTGGCCGAGCACGCCGACCGCCGTCCCCGGCAGCTCTCCGGCGGGCAGGCGCAGCGGGTCGCGCTGGCCCGCGCGCTCGCCGTCGAGCCGGCGCTGCTGCTGCTGGACGAGCCGCTCGCCGCGCTCGACGCCCGCACCCGGCTGGACACCCGGGCCGAGCTGCACCGGCACCTCGCCGCGCACCCGGGTGCCACCCTGCTGGTCACCCACGATCCGCTGGACGCGTTGGTGCTGGCCGACCGGCTCGTGGTCGTCGAGGAGGGCCGGGTGGTGCAGGAGGGGGACGCCGCCACCGTCACGGCGCGGCCACGCACCGACTACGTGGCCCGGCTCGTCGGGCTGAACCTGCACCGGGGCCACGCCGACGGGCACCGGGTCCGGGTCGCCGACGGGCTGACCCTCACCGTCGCCGACCGGCTCGACGGGGAGGTCTTCGTCGCCTTCCGGCCCTCGGCGGTGGCCCTGCACCCGTCGCGCCCCGAGGGCAGCCCGCGCAACACCTGGGCGGCGACGGTGGCCGGCGTGCAGCGGCACGGCGACGACCTGCGGGTGCAGCTCGACGGGCCGATCGGGGTGTCGGCGGACGTCACGCCGTCCGCCGCCGCGCAGCTGCGGCTGGCCCCCGGCCAGCCGGTCTGGGCCGCGGTGAAGGCGGCGCAGACCCACGCGTACCCCGCCGGCTGACGCCCTGCGGCCCCAGGGCCGGCGGCACGCGCGAGCGCTGCCCTCGGCGGCGTCGGGGCGCGGTCGACGGCGGCACACCGGATCCCGGCCAGGCAACCGCGCGGCACTGAGCCCGGGGGTGGCGCGGAGCCCGGGACGGCGCGGACGCGAGCGACGCCGGACGCGGCGCGGACCCCGGGTGGGTCAGGCGGCGGGGTCGGCGGCCAGTAGGTCGGCGTGGGCGGCCCGGAGCCGGGCGAGACCGGGGTCGCTGCCCGGGGTGACCCGGCGGTCGAGTTCGGCCCAGACCTCGGCGAGGGCGGCGGTGACCGCGCGCAGCTCGGCGGCGTGCCGGTGGGCGCTGCGCCGGTGCGCCTCGTCGAGGCGCCGGGCCCAGCCGGCGGTGACGGCGGCGAGGCGGTCCCCGTCAGCACGCGCCTGGGCGGCGCTGCGGGCGGCGGCCGCCGGGACGATCGCGGCCACCGGGCGGGGATCGCCGTCGCGGGTGACGACGGTGACGGTGTCGGTCAACTCGGCCAGCGCGACGAGCTGGGTGAGCCGGGTGCGCGCCTCGCGAAGCGGCACCGAGCGCGGCTGGTCGGTGTGCGGGGTGAGAGCGGGGACAGCCATGGATGGATGGTCGCGCCCGGGTACGACATTTCCGCACGCCGACGGTCCAGGGTGGACACGCGGACCGGAAACTGGCGCGAGCCGGGGCCCTCGCGGCGGATACGCTGCCGGCCCGATGCCGCACCGCGAACCGGCGCGGCGCACCCCGCCACGTGAAGGAGCTGCCGTGTCCCGCCTCGACGTCCGGACGGTCGACCTGCGGACGATCAACTCGCTGACCAAGTACCCGTCGATCCCCACCTACCACGCCCTGGACAACCGCGACGGCGGGCTGCTGGCGGAGTGCGTGGCGTTCACCGGGCCGGTCACCCTCACCGAGAAGGTCGACGGAACGAACGCCCGGATCGTCGTGCTGCCCGGCGGCGCGTACCTGATCGGCAGCCGCGAGGAACTGCTGTACGCGCGCGGCGACCTGATCGGCAACCCCGCGCTGGGCATCGTGGACGCCCTGCGCGACGTGGCCGAGCGGCTGACGGTCGCGGCGGCGGAGGACCGGATCACGGTCTTCTACCTGGAGGTGTACGGCGGCAAGGTCACCGCCGCCTCCCGGCACTACACGGCCGAGCGCCGGGTCGGACACCGGCTCTTCGACGTGGCCGTGCTGGACGACCCCGCGCCGATGCTCGACTGGCCGACGCAGCGGATCTCGGCCTGGCGCGACGGCGGCGGCCAGCGGTTCCTCGGGGAGGCCGACCTCGTCGGGCGGGCCGAATCGCTGGGCCTGCCGACGGTGCCCCGGCTGGCCACCATCCCCGCCGAGGAGCTGCCCCGCGACATCGACGGGACGCACACGTTCCTGACCGCGTACCTGCCCCGGACCCTGGTGGCCCTGGACGGTCCGGCCGGCCGGTCCGAGGGCCTGGTGCTCCGCGCGGCGGACCGCTCGGCCATCGCCAAGGCGCGGTTCCAGGACTACGAGCGCACCCTGAAGCGTCGCGAGGCCAGGCGCTGACGACGGTTCGGCGGCGCGCCGGTCGGGCGCGCCGGTCGGGCGCGCCCGAACGGGCGGGCGGCGGACGGGCGGGCGGCGGACGGGCGGGCGGCGGACGGGCGGGCGGGCGGCGGGGGCGTCGACGATCAGGCACCGACCCGCCACCCGGCGTCACGGGCGCCGGGACGCGACGGGGAAGTCCGGCCCGAACGCCTGGACAATTACAGTTAACAATCCTAATAATTGTGCATCCGTCGATCCGACGGCCCTCGTACCCGGGAGGTCCGGATGCGTCGCCCTGCCCGAAACCTGCTGCTGGCCGCCGTCGCGGCCCTCGCCACCGTCACCGCCACCACGCTGACCCTCGCCGCGCCGGCCCAGGCCGCCGGCCCGACCGCCACCTTCGTCAAGACCGCCGACTGGGGCACCGGATGGGAGGGCCGCTACACCGTCACCAACGGCGGCCCGGCCACCATCACCGGCTGGCAGGTGGCCTTCACCCTGCCCGCGGGCACCACGCTCGGCTCCTACTGGGACGCCACCGTCAGCAGCGTCGGCCAGCGGCACACCTTCACCAACCGCTCCTGGAACGGCACCGTGGCCCCCGGCGCCTCGGTGTCGTTCGGCTTCCTGGCCACCGGCTCCGGTTCCCCCACCAACTGCACGCTCAACGGCGCACCCTGCTCGGGCGGCACGCCCACCACCCCGCCGACCACGGCACCGCCCACGACCGCTCCGCCGACCACGGCGCCGCCGACCACCCCACCGCCCACCACGCCTCCGCCGACCACACCGCCACCGACCACGCCGCCGCCGACGGGTGGGCTGCCCCGGCACGCGCTGATCGGCTACCTGCACGCCAGCTTCGCCAACGGCTCGGGCTACCTGCGGATGGCCGACGTGCCCGCCGACTGGGACATCATCAACCTCGCCTTCGGCGAACCCACCACGGTCACCTCGGGCGACATCCGGTTCCAGCTCTGCCCGGCGGCCGAGTGCCCGGGCGTCGAGACCGAGGCCGAGTTCATCGCCGCGATCCGCGCCAAGCAGGCACAGGGCAAGAAGGTGCTGCTCTCCATCGGCGGGCAGAACGGCCAGGTCCAGCTCACCACGACCGCCGCCCGGGACACCTTCGTCCGGTCGGTGGCGGCCATCATCGACCGGTACGGCCTCAACGGGCTCGACATCGACTTCGAGGGCCACTCGCTCTACCTGAACACCGGGGACACCGACTTCCGCAACCCGACCACGCCGGTGATCGTCAACCTGATCTCCGCGATCCGCACCCTCAAGCAGCGGTACGGGGCGGGCTTCGTGCTCACGATGGCGCCGGAGACGTTCTTCGTCCAGCTCGGCTACCAGTACTACGGTTCGGGCCCGTGGGGCGGGCAGGACCCGCGCGCCGGGTCGTACCTGCCGGTGATCCACGCGCTGCGCAACGACATCACCGTGCTGCACGTGCAGGACTACAACTCGGGGCCGATCATGGGGCTCGACAACCAGTACCACACCATGGGCAGCGCGGACTTCCACATCGCGATGACCGACATGCTGCTCGCCGGCTTCCCCGTCGCCGGCAACGCCGACCGCGTCTTCCCGCCGCTGCGTGAGGACCAGGTGGCCTTCGGCGCCCCCTCCTCCCCCAGCGCCGGCAACGGCTACCTCGCCCCGGCCGGGGTGCAGGCCGCGGTGACCTGCCTGGTGAAGGGGCAGGGCTGCGGCCCGTACACCCCCCGCAGCGGCACCAACCCCGCCCTCCGGGGCCTGATGACCTGGTCGATCAACTGGGACCGGTTCTACGCCTGGGAGTTCCGCCTGAGCCACGGCCCGTTCCTGCGGTCGCTGCCCTGAGCCGGTGCCGCCGCCCGGGTCACCCGGCCCGGGCGGCGGCACGGCCACCGACTCCGGCGGTTGCCTGCCGCCCCCAATCCGGTTGCGCCGGGGGCCGGCCCGGTCCACGCTGCCCTCGCGGGGCGACGGGCCGCACTGGCCGCCCGACACAGGTCGTCCCCGGTGGTACGTCCCGCACATCGGGGCCGGACCGCCGGGCCGCCCCCCGGGCGGGCGCTGCGGCATCGGGGACGGGGAGGCGGAGTGCGGAGCATCGGTGACCTGGCGCCCGGGACCGACGCGCGGACGGTGGTGCTCGTCGAGGGGCCGAGCGACCGGGTCGCCCTGGAGACCCTCGCCGCGCGCCGCGGCCGGGACCTCGGCGCCGAGGGCGTACGGGTGGTGGCCATGGGCGGCGCGACGAACGTCGGCCACTTCCTCGACCAGCTCGGCCCGGCGGGACGCGGCCTGCGGTTGGCGGGCCTCTACGACGAGGCCGAGGAGGGCTACTTCCGGCGCGGGCTGGAACGCTGCGGCTTCGGCGTCGACCTGTCCCGGGCCGACCTGACGGCCCTCGGGTTCCACGTCTGCGTGGCCGACCTGGAGGACGAACTGATCCGGGCGGTCGGCGTCGCCGGGGTGCGGGCGGTGCTCGCCGCCGAGGGCGAGCTGCGCTCGTTCGACCTGTTCCAGCGGCAGCCGGCGCAGCGGGGTCGGGCCGTCGAGGCGCAGTTGCGCCGGTTCCTCGGCACCCGGTCCGGCCGCAAGAGCGCGTACGCGCGGCTGCTGGTGCAGGCGTTGGAGCCGGACCGGGTGCCCCGCTCACTCGACGCGGTGCTCGCCGGCGTCTGACCGGAAGCCGCGCCACTCGGGCGCCAGCACCGACCACACCTCGATGTCGATCCGCCCGGCCGGCCCTGGATAGACCTGGCGCAGCGTCCCGTCGTGACGCATGCCGAGCCGCCGGGCGGTGGCGATGCTGCGGGTGTTGTCCGGCTTGGTGCGCCACTCGACGCGGTGGATGCCGCGTTCCCGTACCGCCCAGTCGACGAGCCGGCCGACCGCCCGGCTGACCAGCCCGTGTCCCTCGCCGGCGGGCTCCAGCCAGCAGCCCGCCTCGCAGCCGCCCGACGCCACGTCGAACGAGACGAACATGACCCCGCCGACCAGGGTGCCTCGCCGCCAGATGCCCCAGATGCCGCCGGCGTCGCGCGCCCACAGGTCCGCGTAGCGCTGAAGCACGGCCCGGGCACCGGCCAGGTCGTCGACCAGGAACGAGGGCGACACCCAGGGCGCGATGTGCGTACGGGCCCGGTCGAGGTGGGCGAGGAACTCCTCGGCCCGCCAGGGCTCCAGGGGACGCAGTTCCACGTCCTCGGTCAGGGACAGGGCGAACACGGTGACCTCCGATGCAGACGGTTGAGCGGGCAATGTACCGCTATACACTCCGGGTATACGCGGTGTGTATAGTCGCCGGCATGTCGATCGGACAGACCTTCCTGGGCCTCCTCGAGGCCACCCCCCGCCACGGTTACGACATCAAACGCCTCTACGACGAGCGCTTCGGTCACGCCCGCCCGCTCGCGTACGGGCAGGTCTACGCCACCCTGTCCCGGCTGCTGCGCGGCGGCCTCGTCGAGGTGGAGGCGGTGGAGCCCGGCGAGGGCCCGGAACGCAAGCGGTACGCGATCACCGAGGCGGGCGTCACGGACGTGGCGCAGTGGCTGGCCCGGGCCGAGAAACCCGAGCCGTACCTGCAGAGCACCCTCTACACCAAGGTGGTGCTGGCCCTGCTGACCGGCCGCCCCGCCGCCGACGTGCTCGACGTGCAGCGCGCCGAGCACCTGCGGATGATGCGCGAGCTGACCCGCCGCAAGCGCGACGGCGACCTCGCCGAGCAGCTGGTCTGCGACCACGCGCTGTTCCACCTGGAGGCCGACCTGCGCTGGCTGGAGCTGACCGCCGCCCGCCTCGACGAGCTGGCTGCGACGGTGCGGTCGTGAACGCCCCGCTGCTGCTCGCCGAGGACCTGCACCGCTCGTTCGGCCCGACCCGGGCGCTCGCCGGGGCGAGCATGCGCGTCCACCCGGGCGAGGTGCTGGCCGTGATGGGCTCCTCGGGCTCCGGCAAGTCCACGCTGCTGCACTGCCTCGCCGGCATCGCCCGGCCCGACTCCGGCCGGGTCCGCTACGCCGGCCGTGACCTCGCCGCCCTGAGCGACGCCGAGCGCAGCGCGCTGCGCCGCGAGGAGTTCGGCTTCGTCTTCCAGTTCGGCCAGCTCGTACCGGAGCTGACCTGCCTGGAGAACGTCGCGCTGCCACTGCGGCTGGGCCGGGTCGGTCGGCGCGAGGCGGAGCGGCGGGCCGCCGAGTGGCTGGACCGCCTGGAGGTCGCCGAGGTGGCCGGCAAGCGGCCCGGCGAGGTCTCGGGCGGGCAGGGGCAGCGGGTGGCGGTCGCCCGGGCACTGGTCACCCGGCCACGGGTGGTCTTCGCCGACGAGCCGACCGGCGCGCTCGACTCGCTCAACGGCGAGCGGGTCATGCGGCTGCTCACCGCCGCCGCCCGGGACACCGGGGCGGCCGTGGTGCTGGTGACGCACGAGGCGCGGGTCGCCGCGTACTCCGATCGGGAGATCGTGGTCCGCGACGGCCGCACCCGGGACCTGGAGGTCGCGGCGTGACGCGGCTGCGCGACCGCGCGGCCGACCTGAGCATGGGCGCGCGGATGGCGTTCACGGGCGGCCGGGACGGCTGGCTGCGGGCGGTGCTCACGGCGGTCGGCGTCGGGGTGGGGGTGGCGATGCTGCTGCTCGCCGCCGCGGTGCCCGGCGCGCTGGACGCCCGGCAGGCGCGCGGCGACGCCCGCGACGACCTGCGGATGGGCGAGAAGATCCCGGCCGCCGCGAACACCGTGCTGATCCGCCAGACCGACACCGAGTTCCGGGGGCAACCGGTGCGTGGCCGGGTGCTGCGGCCCGAAGGGCCGGCCGCGCCGGCGCCGCCCGGGGTGGCCGCGCTGCCCCGCGCTGGCGAGGTGCTGGTCTCCCCCGCCCTGCGCGACCTGCTCGGCTCCGCCGACGGCGCGCTGTTCGCCCCCCGCCTCGGCGGGGCCACGGTCACCGGCGTCATCGCCGACGAGGGGCTGGCCGGTCCCCGCGAGCTGGCCTACTACCTGGGCAGCGACACCCTCGCCGCCGACGACGCGACCCGGCTGGACGCGTTCGGCGGCGGGCTGCCCGGCGAGGCCTTCGACCCGGTGCTGGTGGTGCTGGTGGTCGTCATCTTCGTGGTCCTCCTGCTACCCATCGCCGTGTTCCTGGGCGCGGCCGTGCGGTTCGGCGGTGAGCGGCGCGACCGGCGGCTGGCCGCGCTGCGGCTGGTCGGCGCCGACGCCGCGATGGTCCGCCGGATCGCCGCCGGGGAGGCCGCCGCCGGCGCCCTGCTCGGCGTCGCGGCCGGCGGCGTGCTCTTCGCGCTCGGCCGGCAGGTGGTGCCGCTGGTCACCCTCATGGACCTCAGCGTGTACGCCGCCGACGTGCGCCCGCCGCTGCCGCTGGTGGCCGCCGTCGCGCTGGCGGTGCCGGCGCTCGCCGTCGTGGTGACGCTGGTGTCGATGCGCGCCGTGCTGGTCGAGCCGCTCGGGGTGACCCGGCGGGCCACGCCGGTGCGCCGGCGGCTGGTGTGGCGGCTGCTGCTGCCGGCCGCCGGGCTCGGGCTGCTGCTGGCCGGCGCGGCCGGGGTCGCGCCGCTGGGCGGCGAGCGGCAGACCGCCGCCGGCGCCGTGCTCCTGCTGGCCGGCGTGGTCACCCTGCTCCCCTGGCTCACCGACCTGCTCGTACGCCGGCTGCGCGGCGGCCCGGTCGCGTGGCAGCTCGCAGTGCGCCGCCTCCAGCTCGACAGCGCCGCCTCCGCGCGGCTGGTCAACGGCATCGCGGTCGCCGTGGCGGGCACCATCGGATTGCAGATGCTCTTCGCCGGTGTCGCCGGCCGGTTCACCTTCGACACCGGCCAGGACACCTCCCGGGCCCAGGTGCAGGTGCAGTTCTTCCCGCGGTCGGACACGGCGGCGGGGCTGGACCGCCTGGCCGACGCGCCCGGGGTCACCGCCAGCCACGCCACCCTGACCACCCAGGTCACTGCGGCTAGTGGGGGGTACGGCACGCTGCGGATCGGCGACTGCGCGGCGCTGGCCGAGTTCGCCCGGCTCGACCGGTGCGCCGACGGCGACGTTTTCCTGGTCCGCGATTCCGAGGGCCAGCCGGCCGGCATCGGGCCGGGCGCGACGGTCGCGGTCGCGGGCGTCGACGGGGTGACCTGGCAGGTCCCCCGCACCACCCGGGAGGCCCCCGTCCGCGCCGACCCGTCCGGCTACCAGCAGGCCGGCCTGCTGGTCACCCCCGGTGCGGTCGACGCCGCCCGGCTGGGCCCGCTGGGCGCGGACGCGTACCTGCGGCTCGCGGCCGACCAGCCGGACGCGGTGGAGCACGTCCGCAACGCCGCCGCCGGCGTCGACCCGTACGCCTCGGTGCTCACGCTGACCGAGAACCGCCAGGCCAGCCAGTTCGTCAACGTCCAACGCGGCCTCTACGTCGGCGCGGTGGTCACCCTGCTGCTGATCGGGGCCAGCATGCTGGTCGGCGTGCTGGAGCAGCTGCGGGAGCGCCGCCGGCTGCTGGCGATGCTGGTCGCGGTGGGCACCCGGCGCTCCACGCTGAGCTGGTCGGTGCTGTGGCAGAGCGCCGTTCCGGTGGTGATCGGGCTCGCCCTGGCGGTGGTGTTCGGCCTCGCCCTCGGCGCGGTGCTGCTGCGCATGGTGCAGACGCCGGTCACGGTCGCCTGGCCGGCGCTGGGCATCTCCACCGGCCTCGGGGCGGCGGTCGTGCTGCTGGTCACCGGGCTCAGCCTGCCGGTGCTGTGGCGGCTCACCCGACCCGACGGCATCCGCACGGAGTGATCCTCCGCCGGGTGCACCGCGGTGCGCCCGGCGGCGGCGCCGGCCGGCCGGCTACGGCGACTCGACGCGGGCGAGCAGCTCGGCGAGGTGCACGGCCCGTACGGCCGACCGGCGCCGGCGCAGCCCCGTGCGCAACTGGCGCAGGCAGCCCGGGTTGACGGCCACCACCAGGTCGACGCCGGCGGCCTCGATCTCGTCGAGCTTCGCGTCCAGGATCCGCCTGGAGTCCTTCGGCCGCAGCAGGGAGTACGTGCCGGCGGCGCCACAGCAGGCGGCCGCCGAGGGCAGCTCGACGTAGTCGGCGACCTGGCGCAGCAGCATCCGGGGCTCGGCGAAGACGCCGAGGCCGTTGCGCAGGTGGCAGGAGTCCTGGAGGGTGACCCGGGCGCGTCGGCCGCCCACCCGCAGTTCCGCCCCGGCGGGCCGGTCGGCGAGCCAGGTGGACAGCTCGCGCACCCGGTCCCGGCCGAGCACGGAGGCGAGGTGCGCGGCGCAGCCGCCGGAGGTGGTGACGATGGTGCCCGGCAGGTCCGCGCCGAGCCGCTCGGCCAGCCGCTCGCCCCCGGCCAGGTCGCCGTTGTGCGCGTGCAGCGCGCCGCAGCAGCCCTGCGCGGTGGGGACGGCCAGCTCGGGGGCGAGCGCGCGCGCCGCCCGGCTGACCGCCGGGTAGAGGCCCCGCTCGACGCAGCCCAGCATGAGCTGCGCGCCCGCCCCGCCTGCGGCGGCGGATCCGGGGGCCGCCGCCGGCGCGGGTGCCGCACCCGAGGCCGGCGCGCTCAGGGCCGACGCGGCCGGGGCCGACGGGGGCGGGGCCGGGGTGACGGCGCGGCCGCGGGCGGCGCGGCGGACGAGGCCGGACAGCCGCAGCAGCCACCGCTGCTCGACCAGCAGCATCAGCGCCCGGGCCACAAGCGGTCGCCGCCAGCCCCGCCACTGGTGCACCCGCCACTGCTCCAGCAGGCTGCCGTACTCCACCCCGGCCGGGCAGACCGGCTCGCAGGCCCGGCAGCCCAGGCAGAACGAGGACTCCTCGGCGAGGGTGCCGTCGTCCGGGGGCAGGGTGCCGTCCTGCAACGCCCGCATCAGCGTGATCCGGCCGCGCGGCGAGGACGCCTCGTCGCCGGTCATCGCGTACGTCGGGCAGGCCGGCAGACAGAACCCGCAGGAGATGCAGCGGGACAGCTGCTCCGGGTCGAACACGTCGCCGGTCATGATCCCAGCTTTCCGGGGTTGAGGATGCCCGCCGGGTCGAAGGCGCTCTTGATCCGGCGCAGCAGGGCGAGCTGGTCCTCGCCGAGGCGGGCGGCGAGGAACGGCAGTTTCGCCGCCCCCACCCCGTGCTCGCCGGTGATCGTGCCGCCGAGGTCGATGGCGGCGGCGAAGACGTCGGCGAAGGCCGCCTCTGCCCGGCGTACCGCGTCGTGGTCCTCGGCCGAGTCGAGCACGCAGGTGGGGTGCAGGTTGCCGTCGCCGGCGTGGCCGAAGGTGGCGATGGCGACGTCGTGCCGGGCGGCGATGGCGTCGATCCGGTCGACCATCTCGGCGATGCGCGGCCGGGGCACGGTCGCGTCCTCCAGGATGGTCACCCCGCCCCGGCGGGACAGCGCCGGCAGCGCGCAGCGCCGGGCGGCCAGCAGCGCCTCGGCCTGGGCGACCTCGCGGGCCGTGGTGACCTCCACCGCGCCGGCCTCGACGCAGGCGGCGCCTATCCGGTCCAGGTGGGCGGCGACGAGGTCGGGCGGGCCGTCGTCGCCGAAGAGCAGCAGGGCGCCGGCGTCGGTACGCAGCCCCAGGTGGGCGAAGTCCTCCACGGCGTCGATGCAGGCCCGATCGAGGAACTCCAGCGTCGCCGGCACCACCCCGGCCCGGATCACCCGGGCGACCGCCTCCCCCGCGTCGGCCAGCGTCGGGAAGTACGCGACCCCGGTGTTCGCCGACGCCGGTGCGGGCAGCAGCGCCACGGTCGCCTCGGTGATCACGGCGAGGGTGCCCTCGGAGCCGGTGAGCAGCCGGGTCAGGTCGTAGCCGGCGACGTCCTTCCACAGCCGGCCGCCGGTGCGGATCACCTCGCCGGTGGGCAGCACCGCCTCCAGGCCCAGCACGTAGTTGCGGGTCACGCCGTACTTCAGGCCGCGCAGCCCGCCCGCGCAGGTGGCGATGGTGCCGCCGACCGTGGCGACGGTCCGGCTGCCGGGGTCGGGCGCCCAGAGCAGGCCCTGTGCGGCGGCGGCGTCGGCGAGGGCGGCGCTGGTCGCGCCCGGTTGCGTCCGGGCGAGCAGCTCGTCCCCGCTGACCTCCAGGATGGCGTTGAGCCGGGTCAGCACCAGCACGATCCCGCCGCGCAGCGGCACGGTGGCGGCGCACAGGTTGGAGCCCGCGCCGCGGGGCACCACGGGCACCCGGTGCCGGGTGGCGAGTGCCAGCACCGCGGCGACCTCGGCGGTGTCGGCCGGGAAGACCACCGCGTCCGGCCGGTGCGAGAACAGCGGCGTCGCGTCCCGCGCGTACGCCACGAGGTCGCCGGCCGCGTCGTGCACGTGCGACGGACCGACGATCCCGCGCAGCTCGGCGAGGACGGTCGCGGACAGCGCCATGCCCACCCTTCCCGGCGCCGGTCGCGCCTGTAGCTTTTTGCCGGCTCGCGACCGGCTGTCTGGCGACAGTTTTCACCGATCATAGAGAGCCGGAGGGGCTGGGTGAAGACGGCGGGCCGCCCGGCCCACGTCCGGGTCACCGCACTCGCCGCCCGCTGCGCACCCGGCGCCGACGGTCCGGATCGAGCCGGCCGGGACCTGGCCGTCAGCGCGGCGGCAGGTGCTCGCGCAGCGCGGCGAACTCGGCCACCGTGAGGAAGGACGGATTGGCCCCCTGCGGCTGCCGGAGCACCTCCGCGCCGGCCAGCCGCGCGTCGCCCCGGAAGGACTCCCGGGGCAACCGGTGCGCCTCGGCGAGGACCGTCAGGTCCAACGGCACCGTCCAGGCCGCGCCCGGCTCCCCCGGCACGGCGGCGGCGGCCACCAACCCCACGCCCCAGACGCCGTACGCGAGCCGGCCGCGGCTGCCACTGGCCCAGAGGACCACCGGCTGACCGGGACGCATCAGCCGGGCCCGGTAGCCGGGGCGTACGCACCAGGCCGTCACCCGCGGATCACGGGCGAAGCGGCCGGCCAGGTCGACCCGGTCCGCGTTGCCCTTGATCAGCCACGCGCCGAGGTCGTCGAGGTGCACCCGTCGGTCGGTCACCCCCTCATCCTCGCCCGGGTCCCGGCCGGCCGCCCGACCGGCCGGGACCCGTCGTCAGGCGACGTGGCGCAGGTAACCCGCGACCGACGCGTCGAGGACCTCCCGGCCGGGCCGGGCCCACACCTCGGCCGAGAAGACCTCCACCTCGACCGGCCCGGTGTAGCCGGCCTCGTCCACGGCCTCCCGCAGCCGGCGCAGCTCGATGCAGCCGTCACCGGGCAGGGCCCGGCCGAGCAGCACCCCCTCGGGCAGCGGGGTGATCCAGTCGCACACCTGGAACGCGGCGATCCGCGCCCCCGCCCGGGCGATCTGCGCGTACACCGTGTCGTCCCACCACACGTGGTACGCGTCGACGACGACCCCGACCACGCCCGGGTCGAACCGCTCGGCGATGTCGAGCGCCTGGCCGAGGGTGGACACCACGCAGCGGTCGGCGCTGAACATCGGGTGCAGCGGCTCGATCGCCAGCGTCACCCCGGCTGCGGCGGCGTGCGGGGCCAGCTCGGCGATGGAGTCGGCGACCTGCCGGCGGGCGCCGTCGATGTCCCGGCTGCCCACCGGCAGCCCGCCGGAGACCAGCACCAGGACCGAGGTGCCGAGGGTGGCGGCCTCCTCGATGGCGCGCAGGTTCTCCTCCCGCCAGCCGTCGGCGGTGAAGAAGCCGCCCCGGCACAGGGACGTGACCTCGAGGCCGGCGTCGCGGACCAGCTTCGCGGCGCGGGCCAACCCGTACTCGGCCACCGGCTCCCGCCAGAGCCCGATCCCCGGCACGCCGGCCGCGACGCAGCCGTCGACCACCTCGGGCAACGGCCAGTGCTGCGACGTGGCCTGGTTGAACGAGAACCGTTCCAGCCCACTCACTGCGTCACCTCCGTTCGCGACTGCGGGGCTCGCAAACCCGGCTCACTCCTCGCGCTCACAGGGCCACCTCCGGTCTGCGACTGCGGGGCTCGCAAACCCGGCTCACTCCTCGCGCTCACTGGTCAACCCCCGCCACTGTGAACAGCGCCCGGGCGCGGGCGGCCGCCAGGTCCGCGTCGGGCAGCAGCCCGGCGGCGTCGGCGAGGGTGAGCAGGGTGGCCAGGTGCTCCGGCGAGCGGCCGGACTGCGCCCCGCCGACCATCGTGAAGTGGTCCTGGTGCCCGGTCAGCCAGGCCAGGAAGACGATGCCCGTCTTGTAGTGCCAGGTGGGGGCCGCGAAGATGTGCCGGGCCAGGGGCACGGTCGGCGCGAAGATCCGGTCGTACGTCGCCAGCTCCCCCCGGTCCAGTGCGGCGAACGCCGCGGCGGCGGCCGGTGCGATCGCGGCGAACACCCCGAGCAGCGCGTCGGAGTAGCCGCTCGCATCGCCCCGGATCAGCTCCGGGTAGTGGAAGTCGTCGCCCGTGTAGAGGCGTACCCCGGCGGGCAGCCGGCGGCGCAACGCCACCTCGCGGTCGGCGTCCAGCAGGGAGACCTTGATCCCGTCCACCCGGGCGTCGTGGGCCTTGATCAGCTCGACCACGGCGTCGGCGGCCTCGTCGAGATCGGCCGACCCCCAGTAGCCCGCGAGCGCCGGATCGAACATCGGGCCGAGCCAGTGCAGCACCACCGGCTCGTCGGCGACGGAGAGCAGCTCGTCGTACACCCGCAGGTAGTCCTCCGGGTTGCGGGCGGCGGCGGCCAGGTGGCGGCTGCACATCAGCACCGGGCGGGCCCCGGCGGCCCGCACGTCGTCGAGCTGCTCGCGGTAGGCGCGGGCGACCTCGGCCAGGGTGGCCGGGCCGGGCGGGAGCTGGTCCGTGCCGACCCCGGCGACGATCCGCCCGCCGACCGCGCGGGCCTCGGCGGCGCTGCGCCGGATCAGCTCGCGGGTGGCCGGATAGTCCAGGCCCATGCCGCGCTGCGCGGTGTCCATCGCCTCGGCCACCCCGAAGCCGTACGACCACAGGTGGTGCCGGAAGGCCAGGGTGCGGTCCCAGTCCAGCACGGCCGGGGCGCCGGGGACGTTCTCGGCCGTCGGATCGGCCACCACGTGCGCGGCGGCGTACGCGATCCGGCTGCTCGGCGGCCCGGCGGGGCGCGGGAAGCCTTCGCCTCCGGTCAGCCGGTACCGCCGCCCGCCGGGCAGCACCACGTCGGCCCCGCTCACAGCGCCACCTCCGTTCGCGACTGCGGGGCTCGCAGACCCGGCTCACTCCTCGCGCTCACAGCGCCACCTCCGTTCGCGACTGCGGGGCTCGCGACCCCGGCTCACTCCTCGCGCTCACAGGTCCAGCTCCGGGATGTCCAGGCGGGCGCCCTCACGCGCCGACCGCAGGCCCAGCTCGGCGAGCTGCACGCCGCGCGCGCCGGCCAGGAAGTCCCACGGGAACGGCTCGTTGGCGACGACGTGCCGCAGGAACGCCTCCCACTGCACCTTGAAGCCGTTGTCGAACTCCTCGTTGTCCGGCACCTCCGTCCACTGCGACCGGAAGGGCTCGGTGACCGGCAGGTCGGGGTTCCACACCGGCTTCGGGGTGACCGCCCGGTGCTGCACCCGGCAGCTGCGCAGCCCGGCCACGGCGCTGCCCTCGGTGCCGTCGACCTGGAACTCGACCAGCTCGTCGCGGTGCACCCGGATGCACCACGAGGAGTTGAGCTGCGCGACCACGCCGCCGTCGAGCTCGAAGATGCCGTACGCGGCGTCGTCGGCGGTAGCCGGGTAGGTGCGGCCCGCCTCGTCGACCCGCTGCGGCACGTGCGTGGCGGTGACGCAGGAAACGGTACGCACCCGGCCGAAGAGCTCCTCCAGCACGTACTGCCAGTGCGGGAACATGTCCACGACGATGCCGCCGCCGTCCTCGCTGCGGTAGTTCCAGGACGGGCGCTGGGCCGGCTGCCAGTCGCCCTCGAACACCCAGTAGCCGAACTCCCCGCGCACCGACAGGATCCGGCCGAAGAAGCCGCCGTCGATGAGCCGCTTGAGCTTGCGCAGCCCGGGCAGGAAGAGCTTGTCCTGCACCACCCCGGTACGCACGCCGGCGGCGCGCGCCGCCCGGGCCAGGTCGAGGGCGCCCTCAGTGTCCTCAGCCAGCGGCTTCTCGGTGTAGATGTGTTTGCCGGCGTCCAGCGCCCGGCGGATCGCCTTCTCCCGCTGCTGGGTGACCTGGGCGTCGAAGTAGATCTCGACGTCGTCGCGGGCCAGCGCCGCGCTCAGGTCGGTGGTCCAGTCGGTCAGCCCGTGCCGCTCGGCGATCTCGCGGAGCTTGGTCTCGCTGCGCCCGACCAGGACGGGCTCGGGCCAGATCGACGTGCCGTCGGCCAGGGGCACGCCGCCCTGCTCGCGGATGGCGAGCAGGGAGCGCACCAGGTGCTGCCGGTAGCCCATCCGGCCGGTGACGCCGTTGACGATGATGCCTATCGACCTGCGGGTCATGGTGTTCCTTCCCTCCGCGGGCGCCTCCGACCGGGACCGGCGGCGGGCGACCTGTTCCACGCCTGCGCCGCCGCCGGGAGGCCCCCGGCGGCGATTCTCAGGCAAGCGCTTTCCTGGGCAGCGTAGGGAACGCCTCCCTCCTCAGGCAAGGGGCTGTCCGACCCGTCTCGCGGCCTGCGCCGCCCGCCGGGCCACGCGGGCGGGCGCCGGGGCGGGGAAGCGCTTTCGCTGCGGTACGGTGACGGATGGCCGGCACCGGGGCGCGGCCGTCGAGAAACGACCGAGGGGGCGGCAGTGGCGACCCTGTCCGACGTGGCCCGGCGGGCGGGGGTCTCGCCCGCGACCGCCTCCCGGGTGATCAACGGCAGCAGCAAGCCCGTCACCGAGGAGCTCCGCGAGCGCGTGCTGCGCGCCGTCGCCGAACTCCAGTACGTGCCGAACGCGCACGCTCAACTGCTGGCCCGCTCGCACCGCGTGGCGGTGGGCGTCATCGTGCACGACGTCTCCGACCCGTACTTCGCCGAGATCACCCGTGGCCTGCAACGGGTCGCCACCGACCAGGGCCGGCTGCTGATGATCTGCAACAGCTACCGCGACCCGGACCGCGAGCTGGAGTACGTCGAGCTGCTGCGCGGCCAGCAGGTCGCCGCGATCATCCTGGCCGGCTCGGGCTACCACGACGCCACCTTCACCCGGCTGCTCAACGAGAAGCTCGCCGCGTACGAGGCGACCGGCGGACGGGTCGCGGTCATCGGCCGGCACGAGCACTCCGGCGACGCGGTGATGCCGGACAACCGCGCCGGCGGCCGGTTGATCGGCGAGGAGCTCTACGAACTCGGCCACCGGGCGATCGGGGTGGTAGCCGGGCCGGCCGTGCTCACCACCACCACCGACCGGCTCACCGGCCTGCGGGAGTCCCTCGCCGCGCACGGGCTGAGCCTGCCCGAGCACCGCGTCCGGCACGCCGAGTTCGACCGCGACGGCGGCGTCGCCGCCACGGCCGCGCTGCTCGACGCCGACCCCGAGCTGACCGCCGTCGTGGCGCTCAACGACTCGATGGCGATCGGCGCGCTGGCGCTGCTGCGCTCCCGGTCGGTGGCGGTGCCCCGGCAGATGTCGGTCATCGGCTTCGACGACATGCCGATCGCCCGGGACGTCACCCCGGCGCTGACCACCGTCCGGCTGCCCCTGGTCGAGATGGGGGCCCGAGCGATGTCGCTGGCACTCGACCCGGGGGCCGCGGCGCCCCGCGTCGAGGTGCTGCCCGCCGAGGTGGTGCGCCGGGACAGCACCGGGCCGGCCCCCGAGGTCACCCCGGTCCGCCCACGGGCGGCGGGATCGGGCGCGTCAGCCGGCTGAGACCCTCCGGTCACCGGGACGGCCGGCCACGTGGACACCGTCGTCGGTGGCCCCGGGCATGGCGCCCGGGGCCACCTGGCGCCAGGTCGCGCGGAGGACGGCCCCCCAGATGCGCGCGGCCGTACCGGCTGCGGTCCCCCCTGCCGGCTGCTTCTCGGCGTGCGGTGCGGTGCGCGCCCTGAGCGGCTTGCGCATCCCCCGTTTCCGTCCCCCCTGTGCCGCGCCTGGCGGTCGTCGGCCGACGCGCCGACGCGGAGTCGACACACGCTGGTGCGGGTGTCCTGGAACACACTATGGTTGTCCGCTACGGTGTCACTGCCACAACAGTGGTCGGCGTGGTCAGTCAAGCACGGTCCGCCACGGCCCGCAACCATTGTGGCGGCGCAGCCCGGCCCAACCACTATGGTGGGCGTCCTCGGGTCGGATCGGGAGGGGTGTCATGGCCGACGGCGGCGAGGCCAGCGGATCGACGTCCTTCGCCGACCGGCTGCGGCACCTGTTCGAGACGCATCGCCGGCCCGGCAGCGACAGGCCCTTCTCGCCAGAGGAGGTCGCCAGGGCCACGGGGCTCTCGACGAGCTACGTCAACTACCTGCTGAGCGGCGAGCGGGACAATCCCACCCGGTCGGCGATCCAGCAGCTCGCCAACTTCTTCCGGGTGCCCCCGGGCTATTTCTTCGACACCGTGGCCGCAGACGGCGAGGGCGACCCCGACCTGGAGACGATCACCGTCCTGGCCCGCCGGATGCCGCCGGGGGCGCCCAGGGCGAGCCTACGCGCCATCGTGGAGCAGGTCGCGGCGCTGGAGGCACGCAACAAGACCTCGGGGCGCGGCCGGACGTGAGCGGGCTCCCGCCTCCGTTCACCGCAGCAGCAGGAACGTGGGGGCGGCGATGAGCGTCCCCACGACGGTGCCGGCGGCCACCTGACCGACGGTGTGGTCGCGCAGGCGTACCCGCGACCAGCCGACCAGCGCCACCACGGGCGCCGAGGCGAGCAGCGCCGGTCCGAACTCGATCACGAGCACGGCCGCCGCGCCGGCCGCCACGGCCGCGTGGATGCTGAGCTTCCACGCCAGGTTGACCACGGTCACGGCGAGGCCGAGGGCGAACATGACGACGACCATCGCCAGGACGGGGCGCGGGGCGCCGAACCCGATCATCACGGCGAGGCCCACCAGCACGGACAGCAGCCCGTACGCCAGTGGCCGCCGGCGCTGTTCCCGTCGCCTGATGTGGTGGTCGGTCAGCCGGCCCCGGCGTACGCCCCACCAGATCAGGCTGTTGGGGATGATCGAGCAGAACAGGGAGCCGACCAGGGCCCAGGCGAGGCCCACCTCGACGGGCGACGCGGCGTGCAGGCCCACGACGACGGGCATCAGCGCGGCCAGCAGCGCCGGGGCGAAGACCTCGGTGGCGGCGCGGGCGAGCAGCCTGCTGATGCGGTCGGGGCGGTCGATGACGTCGTGCACGGTCCACATTCTGCCGACCGCCCCGGGCGGCGGGCGCACCGCGGGCGTGAGCTGTCACGTTCCGCCCCGCTCGGGCGTCACAGTGTCGTCGCGCTTGGCTATGCTGCCCGCACCCGCGCCGTCGCGGCCGGCACGGGCGTGGACCGTCCGGGGTGGACGCGACGGTCGGGTGACACGACACGGGGGTCTCTCGGGCTGGCGGCCCGTCGGGGAGAGTGATGGCGGACGATGTGGCACCGACGGCGTCGGAGACAGCGGTTGTTGCGCCAGCTCGACGTGGACCTGCCGTCGCCCCTGACGGTGCGGGGCCTGGTGTCCGCGCTCGAGACCACGCGCGGTCGGCGCATCCAACTCGCCGCGATGAGCGTCGACGGGCAGGCCGGTCCCTGCGGGCTGTGGGTGGCGACCGCCGGGACCGACTACGTCCTGTTCAGTCGCGACGCGCCGCCCGTGCTGCGCGTCCAGACGATCCTGCACGAGCTGATGCACATCGCCCTGCGGCACACCGCGCGGGCGGTGCCCTCCGGCGGAACGGGTGAGCCGGCGGCGGCGCACGGGGTGCTCGCCCGCTCCCCCGCCACGTTCGACGAGCAGCAGGAGCACGACGCGGAGCTGCTGGCGACGTACCTGGGGGCACGGCTCGACGGCGGCGGCGAGGACGTGGCCTTCGACGAGCTGGGCGGCGTCACGGCCGCCGTCATGCACCGCATCGCCGCGACGTTGACGGACTAGGCGGGAGATCCGGTGCTCGTCACGGTCGGTCATCTGGTCGCCGCCAGCGTCGCCGCGGTGGCGTTCCTGGTGAAGCTCAGGGCGCTGGGTCGGGATCCGGCCAACCCGAGGATCCTGGCGAGCGCGGGGATCTGCCTGGGGATGGGGGTGGCCGTCACCGCCGGGTGGGCGCCGGTGCACAGCCTGCTCGACCGCGTGTCGGGCGTGGCCAATCTCGCCAAGCTGGTGGAGCACGGCTCGGCGCTGCTCGCCGCGGCGGCGATCCAGTTCCTCTTCCTGCACCTGGGCGACCCGGGGCGGGCACGCCGGCTGATGGCGCGGCGGGGCGTGTTCCTCGCCGTCGCGTTCGGCGTGATGGTCGCGGCGTTCTCGCGGGCCGACTTCCCCGAGTCCGAGCCCCTGCACTTCGCCGAGCGGTACGGCGACCTGCCACCGGTCGGCGTCTACATGCTCGCGTTCCTGACCTGCCTCGGGGTGACGGTCGTGGACATCCTGCGGGTGTCCGCCGGCTACGCGCGCTACGCCGGCGCCCGGCTGAGGACCAGCATGCGGCTGCTCAGTGCCGGCGCGGCCTTCGGTGCGGGATTCGTCGCGCACAAGGCCCTGTTCATCTGCCTCAAGCTGGCCGGGGTGGCGCCGCCGTGGCCCGAGCCGGCCGCGACGCAGACGCTGATCACGCTGTCGGTGTCGCTGATCGGGGCCAGCTTCGTGCTGGCGACGGCACGCAAGGCGGTCGACGGCGTCCGCGCCTGGCCGCGCCGGTACGCCACGCACCGCGACCTGCACGCGTTGTGGTACCTGCTGTACCGGGCGATGCCGACCATCGCCCTGCATCCCCCACGCCGGCCGGAGGTCGACCCCCGGTGGGCGTGGCGCCTGGGCGAACAGCTCTACCGCCGCTGCGTCGAGATCAGCGACGGCCTGCGTGCGTTGGGCCCGCTCGACGAGTCCGTGGCGGGCGCCGCCCGGCAGCGGGCGGTGGCGGCCGGCTGGAGCATCGAGCGTGCCGACGCCGCCGGTGAGGCCGCGGCGGTCCTGGTGGCGCTCCGGCGCTTCACCTCGGGGGCGACGGCGACGCGGGAGGTCGATCCGGCCCTGGAGTCGCAGAGCGTGGCGGTCGCGCAGGCCGACGTGCAGGCCGACGCGAGTCGGCTGGCGCTGGTCTCGACGGCGCTCTCCGAGGAGCTGGTGCGCGCGGTCGCCGCCCGTACGCCGGACGCCCCGGCGCGCAGGCGGGAGGCGTAGGCGGGCTCAGATGATGAAGTGGGTCCAGTAGGCGAGCCAGGTGACGAAGAGCGCGCCCTGGAGCAGGGCCAGGGCGGCGGTCAGCCAGGCGTCGGCGCCCGCGTGGCGGGCCCAGCGGGCCAGCACGAGGCCGACCGGGAAGACGGCCAGCAGATAGCGCAGCAGGCTCTTGTACACCGGCGGCCCCATCGACAGCGGCACCAGGACCATGGTCAGCCCGTACACGAGATAGGGCAGCCCGAGTCGGCGGGCGCCCGCGAGCAGGACCGCCAGCACCAGCACGGCGACCCACACCCGCAGGGCGTCGCGGGGCGGGCTGCCGGTCAGGCCGTGCCACAGCACCGCCAGCGGGTTCTGCACCCGGATGCCCCAACCCGTCTCCTGGGCGTGCTTGTAGGCGAACCAGTCGCCGCTCTGCCACCGGCAGAACGCCATGAACGCCAGCCAGCCGGCGGGCACCAGCGCCAGCGGCCAGCCGACGCGCACGTACGCCCACCACGCGCGCGGGCCCAGCCGGTAGCCGTGCTGGCGCAGCAGGACCAGGGCCAGCGGGAGCACGACGAGGAACCCGACCGAGCGGCTCGTCGCCAGGAAGAAGCCGACCACCCCCACGAGCAGCCAGCGCCGCCGCTCGGCGTAGTGGAAGGCGGCGAGCGCGAGGCAGAGAAACAGCGACTCGGTCAGCGCCGCCTGGAACAGGAACCCGGCCGGCAGCAGCACGAGGTAGCGAACGAACCGACGGGCGGAGGCGTCGTCGCCGAGCAGCCGCTCGCCCAGCCGGTGGGCGTAGAAGAGCATCAGCAGGAACGCGACGTTCGCGACGAGCAGCAACGCCAGTGCGGTGTCCCCGCCCAGCAGCGGAGCCAGCGGACGGGCCAGGAACGGGTAGAGCAGGGGAAAGCCGAAGTCGGGCCACGGCTCGTCGAGCGGGAGCTGCGCCAGGCGGTCGTAGAGGAAGGAGTCCCAGGCGAACCAGAGCGCGACCGCGCGGTGCCCCGAGACTGCCCGCTGCTGCTCGCGCATCATCGTCTCGTCCGGCGGCGGGGCCCAGGGCACGTCGTCGAAGGCGCTCAGCGCGAGCACCCCGAGGGCGCTGAGCACGATCTTCGTACCGAGGAAGACGGCGAGGACGAACAGCCACGGCGTCGGCATCCGGCCGGCGGCCCGCGACGCCGCCCGCCGCAGGTCGTGCCCGCGCCCGGCCAGCCGGGCCGGCAGCGTGCGCCACCGCCGGCCCGAGACGGCCCGCCCACTGTCCATCACGCGTCTCCCGGTCCGGCGGCCCGACCGGTGCCACATCCCCGTTCCGGGGCCGTTGACACGTCGGCGCGATCCCGGCGCGGAGCCGGGCGCCAGGCGCGTCGCGGGGCGTCCCGGGCGCTCCGCCCGTCGGGGTGTCCCGGGAGCGGACGGGGATCCGGGGTGAGTTCGGGCCGGTGCCGGGTAAGCGGGCCGCCTCCGGGAGGCGGAAGCAGGGGGCGACGGGCATGGGCGAAGAGCACGGCACGGTGGTCATCGGCGCGGGACCGGCGGGCCTGACCGCGGCGTACGAGTTGCTCCGGCGCGACAGCGCGGTCCGGGTGTTCGAGGCCGACGAGGTGGTGGGCGGGATCAGCCGCACCGTCGAGCGGGACGGGTGGCGCTTCGACATCGGCGGGCACCGGTTCTTCACCAAGGTGGCCCGGGTCGAGGAGTTCTGGCACGAGATCCTGCCCGACGAGGACTTCCTGCTGCGGCCCCGGATGAGCCGGATCTACTACCGGGGCGCCCTGTTCGACTACCCGCTGAGCGCGGCGAACGCCCTGCGCAACCTCGGCGTGCGGGAGGCCGCGCTGTGCATGGGCTCGTACGCGCGGGCCCGGCTGCGCCCGCCGAAGGACCAGTCGCACTTCGAGGGGTGGGTCTCGGCCCGGTTCGGCTGGCGGCTCTACTCGATGTTCTTCAAGACGTACACCGAGAAGGTCTGGGGGATGCCGGCCGACCGGTTGCAGGCCGACTGGGCCGCGCAGCGGATCAAGAACCTGTCGCTGGCCAAGGCGGTCCGCAACGCGGTGCTGCCCAGACGCAACCGCAAGGACGTGACCAGCCTGATCGAGGAGTTCCAGTACCCGAAGCTCGGCCCGGGCATGATGTGGGAACGCTGCGCCGAGGAGGTGCGCCGACGCGGGGGCCGGGTGGACACCGGCACATGGGTGACCGCCGTGCACCGGGACCCGGAGCGCCGCCGGGCCGTCGCCGTGACCGTCAACGGGGCCGGCGGGCAGCGTACCGAGCCGGCGGAGCACGTCGTCTCCTCGATGCCCATCTCCGAGCTGGTCGCCGCGCTGCGCCCGGCGGCCCCGCCGGAGGTGCTGGCCGCCGCGGCCGACCTGCGGTACCGGGACTTCCTGACCGTCGCGCTGGTGGTGCCGGAGGAGTTCTCGTTCCCGGACAACTGGATCTACGTGCACGACCCGGCGGTGAAGGTCGGCCGGATCCAGAACTTCGGCTCCTGGTCGCCGCACCTGGTCAAGGACGGCCGCACCTGCCTCGGCCTGGAGTACTTCGTGTTCGAGGACGACGAGACCTGGCGTACGCCGGACGCCGAGCTGGTCGCCGCCGCGACGGCCGAGCTGGAGCGGCTCGGTCTGGTCCGGCCGGGGGTGGTCGAGGCCGGGTACGTGGTGCGGATGCCGAAGGCGTACCCGGTCTACGACGAGCGCTACCAGCACAACGTCGACGTGATCCGGGACTGGCTGGCGCGCGAGGTGCCCAACGTCCACCCGGTGGGCCGCAACGGCATGCACCGCTACAACAACCAGGACCACTCGATGCTGACGGCGATGCTCACCGCCGAGAACATCGCCTGCGGCACCCGGCACGACGTGTGGTCGGTCAACGTGGAGCAGGACTACCACGAGGAGTCGAGCCACGACGGGGACGGCCACCGGGGCACCGGCCGGGACGCGCCCGTCGTACCCGCCCGGCCCGCCGTTCCGGTCGGCACGACGCTCGACGGCACCGGCAGCGGCACCGGCACCGCCCGGCCCGAACGGCCGGCTCACGTGCGCCTCGGCTGAGCCGCCGGCTGCGCGTTCGGCACCGTCGGCGGATGCTCGGGAGGGTTCGGCACCGTCGGCGCAGGCCCGGGAGGGAACGCCGGTGGCGTACGGCGGCGGACCGGCCCGGGCTCAGTGCGCTTCGAGGACGAAGAAGATGAAGCAGATGAACGTGGTGCGGTCCACGAGATGTGGAGGCAGGATCTCGCGCGGGGTCTCGGGAGACATGGGGGGTTCGCTGACGACCGAGAGGCGGAAGCCCGCGTCGGTGAACGCAGCCGTCATCGCGTGCAGCGGCCGGTGCCAGTAGGTCAGCTCCGCGGTGTGCCCGTCGAAGGTGTACTCCTCCGACCACCGTGCGAGGGCGAAGTAGTCGGCGCCCGGGTTCACCGCCGGGTAGACCATCGGGTGGTTCACGGACAGGATGAGGCGACCCCCTGGCCTCAGGACTCGTCGCAGCTCGGCCAGGGGCGCGGTCCAGTCCTCCAGGTAGTGCAGGACCAGGGACGCGACGACGTCGTCGAACGCGCCGTCGGCGAAGGGAAGCGGCTCGCTGAGGTCGGCCACCAGCAGCGTGGCGTCCCCGCCCAGCCGCCGTCGGGCCAGCTCGACCATCGCCCGGCTGGAGTCGAAGCCGGTCACGACGGCCCCTCGCTCGCGAAGCGCCGCGGACAAGGGACCCGAACCGCAGCCGGCGTCGAGGATCCGCCGGCCGTCCACGTCCCCGGCGAGCCCGACCATCGCGGGCCGCTCGTAGTAGCCGTTGATCAGGTTGGATTCGTTGTCCGCGCTGTAGCGCTCGGCGAAGCTGTCGTAGTGGTCGGCCTTCACCAGGCTGTCTCCTCGGCATCGCGGCGGGGTCGAAAGCGCGATCCTGCCACGGTCGTCGAGCCGCCACTGCCCCTGCCGCGCTCCGGTCGACGCCAGTCAACGGGCTGGCTCCAGGTGGCGGTCAGCCGGCGAGCTGGTCGCGGCGGCGGGTGAGGTAGGCCCGCTCCGCGGGGTTGCCGGCGAGACCGATGGCCCGGTCGTACGCCGTCCGCGACTCGCCGCCGCGCCCGAGTCGCCGCAGCAGGTCGGCGCGCGCGGCGTGGAAGGCGTGGTAGCCGTCGAGGGCGTCGGCGAGTCGGTCGATCTCGGCGAGCCCGACCCCGGGGCCGTCGACCTCGGCGACCGCGACCGCCCGGTTGAGCCGCACGATCGGTGAGGGGTCGAGCAGCGACATGCGCCCGTAGAGCGCGACGATGGTGGACCAGTCGGTGTCCCGGGCGGACGGGGCGTCGGTGTGGACCGCGTTGATCGCGGCCTGCAGTTGGTAGCGCCCGGGTGGGTCGCCGCCGGTCACCATCGCCTCGATCCGCTCGCGGAGAAGGGCGTTGCCCTCGGCGATGAGGGTGCGGTCCCAGGCGCCGCGGTCCTGCTCGGCGAGGGTCACCAGCTCCCCGGTGCGGGACACGCGCGCCGGGCGCCGGGCGTCGGTGAGGAGCATCAGGGCGAGCAGGCCGGCCACCTCGCCGTCGTCCGGGAGGAGGGTCCGGAGCAGGCGGCCGAGGCGGATCGCCTCGTCGGTGAGGTCGACGCGCACCGGGGCGTCCCCCTCGCTGGCGAGATAGCCCTCGTTGAAGACGAGGTAGACGACCGCGAGCACGCCGGCGAGCCGTTCGCGGATGTCGTCGGCCGAGGGCACCCGGTAGGGGATGTGCGCCGCCTTGATCTTCGTCTTGGCGCGGGTGATGCGTTGCGCCATGGTGGTCTCCCGCACCAGGAAGGCGCGGGCGATCTCGGGCACGGTGAGGCCGCCGAGCAGGCGCAGGGTGAGCGCCACCCGGGCCTCCGACGCGAGCGCGGGGTGGCAGCAGGTGAAGATCAGTCTGAGCCGGTCGTCCTCGACCGGGCCGGTCGGCTCAGCAGGGGTGTCGTCGTACATGATCCGGGCCGCCTGGTGTTTGGCGTCGCGCTGTGACTCGCGACGGAGCCGGTCGATCGCCTTGCGGGTCGCGGTGGTGGCGAGCCAACCGCCGGGATTGGACGGTACGCCCTCGCGCGGCCACCGCTCCGCGGCCGCCACGAACGCCTCGGCCGTCGCCTCCTCGGCGACGTCGAGATCGCCGAAACGGCGCGCGAGGCCCGCGACCACCCGCGCCCACTCCTCGTGGTGGACACGGGTGATCGCCTGCTCGACGGTGGGATCGGTCATGGCTCCGGCAGCGCTCGGACGGATGCCCCGGTTCGGAAGGGACGCACCTCGACCGTACCGCGACACGCTCTCGACCCCTCGGCGGCGAGGGCCAGGGCCACGTCGAGGTCGGCCGCCTCGATGACCCAGAAGCCGTCGAGGTGCTCCCTCGTCTCCAGGTAGGGCCCGTCGGTGAGAACGGGCCGCTCGCCCTGCCCGTCGACGGTGGTGGCGGTCGTCGCGGGCGCCAGGCCGCCGGTGAAGACGAGGTGACCGTCCCGCCGGAGCCTCTCGTCGAAGGCGCCGGTGTCGGCGAACGCCTGCGGCACGGCCTCCTGGGAGGGGTGGGTGCCGAGCTCGGTGGGCTCGGCCGGTCCGTGGACGGACAGCAGGTATCTGGGCACCACGCTCACTTCTCCCCGGCGCCGTTACGCCGGGCGCGCCCCGGGGCCTCTGAACCGGTGCACCTCCTGCGGCCAGTCGAGCGCGGTCGCGAGCCTGCCGGCCCAGTGTCGCGCCGCCTCGTCGTCGGGCACGTCCACGACGGCGAAGCCGCCGAGGTGCTCCTTGGTCTCGACGTACGGGCCGTCGGTGAAGACGGGCCTACCGTCGACTGATTCGACGCTGCACACCGCGGTGGACCGGTCGAGCCCCCCGTTGCTGAAGAGCAGGACGCCCTCGGCCTGCATGTCCGCCATCACGGCCCAGCCGGCCCTGCTCTTCTCGCGAAGCTGCTCCGCCGTGTGTTCGGGCACCCACTCGTCGTTGAAGGTGATCAGGTACTCCGTCATGGTTGTCTCCTCTCGGTCCCGGACGAGGGCCCTGCCGGCTCCTCGTGTCCAACGGCCCAGCCGGCCGCCGCACACTGGTTCCACGAACGGCCACGCCCCGATACGACACCATCATCGGAGAATCGAGGTCCAGGATGCGGCACGAGGGGTGAGACGAGGTCACCGTCGTTCGCCGAAACCGTTCGCGTCACCCGGCAGTTGTGGTGGCGCGAACGGGCACAGTCCGGGATAGCCTTGGCGCATATGGCTACCTATCGCAGCGCCTCAGTGCTCCTCTCCTCCGACGGCACCCGGACCCCCGGCACCGCCGCGCTCTTCGCCGAGCCCGCCCGCAAGGGTGGGACCCCGCCGTGGGCGGGCGATTTCCGACCCGCCAACAGCGCCGGCAACGGCCCCAAGAACGCGGTCGGGAAGACCTTCACGTTGGAGTTGCCCGACGGCAGCACCGGCAAGGTCGTGGTCCAGGGCCTCAAGAGCGGGAAGGGAGGCGTCGTGCTGGCGTTGATGGGCGAGGACGCACCCCCCTTCTGATCGGGGAACTGATCGCCCACCGACGCCACCGGCTGGAGACGGCCGGTGAGCGCGGTGTGCCGCAGCGCCGGGGCGGCTCGGGTCCCGGGCTGCCGGACGCTCACGGATCGGACCCTGGTCGGCGACGCGCCGACCAGGGCCACCGGTCAGCGGCGGCCGGCGGCCAGGGCGACGAGGTACTGTCCGCCGCCCGCGTCGACGCTCGCGGTCACCGGCAGTCCGGGCACCAGCCGGGAGAACCGGTCGACCAGCCAGTCCGCCGCCGCCTGGGCGTCCTTCCTGCTCGGACAGCGGGCGACCAGCTCGCGACCGCCCTTGCGTTCGAGTCGCTCGGCGACGGTGATCAGTGGCGCGGGCTCCACCACGTGCAGGTGGTCCGGCCAGGCGATGACCACCTTGACCGCGCCCTTGCGGGTGTTGCAGGCACGGTGCGCGAGTCGCTCGGCGACCTTGGCCTTCCTGTCGGCGGTGCGGCTGTCGACGCTGGGACCACGCGGGTCGTTCACCGACATGCCGGCGTCGACCGGCTCGTCGCACACCCAGCACCGCCAGCCGTCACGCCTCGCGACGTCATCGAGGGAACTCATCCGAGCAAACTAGCCTGTCGACCGCCGGCCGACGACAACCCCGGCCGCGGCGAGCGGGTCCGCGTCATCAACGTCGTCCTGGCGCACCCGTCGGCGGTCACGTCCGCAGACCCGCCGTACCAGCCGCACCATCCGCCCTCGGCCTGGGCCACCTGCCGATGTCCGACACTGCTCCCGGGCGCCGGTCTGGAATGCTTCTCCCATGCCCTCCTACCCGCCCACCTTCGCCGACCAGGTCGTCGCCCAGCCAGCCCGGGCCCAGTTCGAGGCGTTCCTCGACGAGCACCGTCGCGCGCTCAACGGCTGCCTGGACGGGCTGACGGAGGAACAGGCGCGCCGCTCGTTGGTGGCCTCCCGGACCACGCTGCTGGGCCTCGTGAAGCACGTGACCTTCGTCGAGAAGGTCTGGTTCGACGAAGCCGTCACGTGCCGGTCGCGCGCTGAGATCGGCATCCCCGCGACGCCGGACGAGTCGTTCATCCTCGATGACGACGACACGATCGCCACCGTCCAGCACGCACACCGCGAAGCCTGCGAAGCGTCACGCCGCGCGACGTCGTCCCTGGGGCTGGACGACATCCTGCACGGGAACCGGCGGGGCCCGCTTCCGCTGCGGTGGGTGTATCTCCACGTGCTGCGCGAGCTCGCCCAGCACTGCGGGCACGCGGACATCCTCCGGGAGCAGCTCGTCGACGGGTAGTGCGCGGACGTCCGCACCGCCGTCCCGGGCCGCCGGCGCACCCTCCCCGCCGGTAAACGCCTTGCCGCCGCGCCGGGGCCGTCCCTAGCATCCGCCGGATGCGGATCCGCGAGTTCCACGAGTCCGACTGGGCCCAGGTGTGGCCGATCGTCCAGGAGGTGGTCCGGGCGCGGGAGACCTTCCCCTACGACCCGGAGCTGACCGCCGAGCAGGCGTACGACATGTGGGTGGAGGCCGCGCCCGGCCGGACGGTGGTCGCGGTCGACGGCGACGCGGTGCTGGGCACCGCGAAGATGGGCACCAACCGCCCCGGGCCGGGCGCGCATGTCGCCACCGCCAGCTTCATGGTGGCCCGCGCGGCGCGCGGGCGTGGCGTGGGCACCGCGCTGTGCCGGCACGCGGTCGACTGGGCCCGCGAGCGGGGGTACGCCGGCATGCAGTTCAACGCCGTGGTGGCGAGCAACGCCACCGCCGTGGAGCTGTACCGGCGGGAGGGGTTCGACGTGGTGGGCACGGTGCCCGGCGCGTTCCGGCATCCCACCCTCGGCCGGGTGGGCCTGCACGTGATGTACCGGGAGTTCTGAGCGACCGGCCGGACGCCGCGCGCCGCGTCCCATCGGGGCGGGACGCGGCGCGCGGCGGGCATCGTCAGACGGCGGCCTTGGCGACGGCCTCGGCGCGCAGGTTGTCCTCGGAGGCGCCCCGGCGCCAGTAGCCGGAGAAGGTGACGTGGCGGCGGTCCAGGCCGCGCTCCCCGACGAGGTGCCGGCGCACCGAGCGCACCATCGAGGACTCGCCGGCGATCCAGGCGTACGGGGTGCCGGCCGGCAGCCGGGCGGCGCGCACCGCGTCCGCCAGCAGGGTGCTGCCGGGGGCGGTGGCGCCGCGCACGATCCAGCGCACCTCGGCCCGCGCCTCGGTGGGCAGTTCCTGGATGTCCCCCGCGTCGGGGACCTCGATCCAGGCCCGCACCGGGGTGCCGGGCGGCAGCCAGGCCAGGATCCCGGCGGCGGCCGGCAGCCCGGTCTCGTCGGCCACCAGCAGGACCGAGTCCGTGCCGACCGGGGGCCGGAAGCAGACACTGCGGTTGTCGTGCACGGCCGGGCCGAGCAGCACCACCCGGTCGCCCGGCAGGGCGTGCCGGGCCCAGCGGGAGGCGGGGCCGGTGTCGCCGTGGCTGACGAAGTCGATGTCCACCTCGGCCGCCTCGGGGCGCTGCTCCCGGATGGTGTACGAGCGCATCACCGCGCGCACGTCGGGGTCCATGGCCCGGTAGGCGCCGAACCAGTCCTCCCCGGCCCCGACGGGGAGCACCGGCTCGGGCTGACCGGGGTGCGGCAGGAACAGCGAGACGCTCTGGTCCCGGCCGCCACCGGCGAAGTCGGCCAGTTCCGGCCCGCCGAAGGTGACCCGGACCAGGGAGGCGCCGACGCGGCGGGCGCCGACGACCTGCGCGGCGAAGAGGCGGTACTGCACGGCGACGGCGGTGGTCACGACGTGACCTTCTTCGCGCCCTTGATGGCGGCGGCCAGGTTCTCCAGCAGCGGCGCGGCGCCGGCGTACGAGAAGCGGGGCACCGCGTCCCAGGCGGCGACCTGGTTGGCCTTGACCGCCGGCAGCTGCTGCCAGGTCGGCTTCGCGGCCATGTCCTTGGGTTGCAGGGCCGAGGCGCGGTTGTCGAGCAGGAGCAGGTCGGCCGGGAACTTGCCCGCGTTCTCCCAGCTCAGCGCCTCGAAGTAGTCGCCGGCCTCCAGCTTGGTGGGGACGACGATGTCGACGCCCAGCTCGGCGAAGTACATCAGGTCGGTGCTGACCTTGGGGTTGGAGGCGTAGAACAGGTCGGGGCTGCCGGAGCAGGCGAGCACCTTGATGCCCGGGTTGGCCTTGACCGCCTGGCGGACCGACTCGGCGGCGGCCTCGAAGCGGGCCTTGGCGTCGGTGACCTTCTTGGCGGACAGGTCGGCGCCGAGGGACTCGGCGAGCTGCGCGTACCGCTCGATCGGCTTGGTCATCGGCACCCGCGCGGTGGTCACGGTGACGGTGGGGGCGAGCGGGAGGATCTTGCCCTTGCTCTCGTCCGGCACGTACCAGAAGGCGCCCGGGTCGTACATGTGGGTGACGAGCAGTTCGGGCCGCAGGGCGGCGTACTTCTCCAGGTTGAACTCGCCCCAGACGTTGCCGAGGATCTCCACGGACTCGACGTCGAGGTCGCCGGCCTGCGGGTCCTTGCTGCCGTCGGAGCGCTTGGTCTCGCCGAACACCCCGACGATCTGCTTGTCGAGCCCGAAGTCGACAAGCGCGGCGGCGACCCCCGTGAAGGCGACCACCCGGGTCGGCCGGGCGGGGGCGCTCACCTTCTCGTTGCGGTCGTCCGTGAACGACCACGGCCCGCCGGAGTCCTTGGCGGCCGGGGCGGCGGATTCCTCGTCCCCGCCGCAGCCGGCGAGCAGGGCTGCCAGGGTGGCGGCGCCACCGGCGGCGAGCAGGCCCCGGCGGGAGAGGCGGCGGGCGGACACGGGATGCGGCATGGCGGTGTCTTTCGATCAGGGTCGGGCGAATGACCATGGACAGCGGGGTTAGGTTAACCTAACCTAAACGGCTGTCAAGTCCCGTTCGGAATTCCGCACCAATCGGAGCCCACACTGTCCGCCACCCTCTCCCCCCGCGTCGGCGCGCCGCCGGCACCGCCGGCCGTACGCCGGCCCGGCCGGGCCGCCCTGCGGGCCGCCGGGCTCGCGGCGTCGGTGCTGCTGCTCGCGGCCGTCGCGGTGCTCAGCATCGCCGTGGGCGCCAAACAACTTCCCCTCACCGACGTGTGGCAGGGCCTGCTGGACCGCGACGCCGCCGAGTACGCCGTCGTGCACCGCATGCGGCTGCCGCGAACGCTGCTCGGCCTGCTCGCCGGGGCGGCGCTCGGCGTCGCCGGCGCGGTCATGCAGGCGCTGACCCGCAACCCGCTCGCCGACCCCGGCCTGCTCGGCATCAACGCCGGCGCGGCGGCGGCGGTGGCCACCGGGGCGCTGCTGTTCGGCGTCGGTGGCGTCGGCGGGCAGGTGTGGTTCGCGCTGCTCGGCGCGGCCGCCGTCACCGCCGCCGTGTACGCCGTCGGCGGCGGGCGCGGGGCCACCCCCGCCCGGCTGGCGCTGGCCGGCGCGGCGCTCAACGCCACCCTCTACTCGTACGTCAGCGCGGTGATGCTGGTGGACACGGCCTCGCTGGAACGGTTGCGGTTCTGGACGGTCGGCTCGCTGGCCAGCGCCGAGCCGTCGACCGTCCGCACGGTCGCGCCGTTCATGGCGGCGGGCCTGCTGGTCGCCCTGGCCGTCGCCCGCCCGCTCAACGCCCTCGCCCTCGGCGACGACGCGGCGCGCGCGCTCGGCGCCCGCCCGGCCCTGGTCCGGGGCGCGGTCATCCTGGCGATCACGCTGCTCTGCGGCGCCGCCACCGCCGCCTGCGGGCCGATCGTCTTCGTCGGGCTGCTGGTGCCGCACCTGGTGCGTGCGCTCACCGGGCCGGACCTGCGCTGGCTGCTGCCGTACTGCGCGGTGCTGGCACCGGTGCTGCTGCTCGGCGCCGACGTGCTCGGGCGGGTGCTGAGCCGCCCCGGCGAGCTCCAGGTCGGGCTCGTGACCGCCGTGGCGGGCGGGCCGCTCTTCCTCTGGCTGGTGCAGCGCGGACGGGTGGCCCACCCGTGATCACCCTGCGTACCGGCGGCCTGTCCCTGCGGCTGCGTCCCCGCGCCGTCGCCGTCGGCGTCACCTGCGTGCTGCTGGCCCTGGCGCTGGGCGTGCTCGCCATCGGCAGCGGCGACTACCCGATGAGCCCCGCCGACGTGCTGCGCGCCCTCACCGGCCGGGGCACCCCGGCCGAGGAGTTCATCGTCACCGAGCTACGGCTCCCCCGGGTGGTCACCGCCCTCTGCGTCGGCGCCGCGCTGGCGTTGGCCGGCGCGGTCTTCCAGTCCCTCGTACGCAACCCGCTCGGCAGCCCCGACATGCTCGGCTTCACCCAGGGCGCGGCCACCGGGGCGCTCGTCGTGGTGGTGCTCGGCGGCAGCAGCGTGGCGCTGGCCTCGTCGGCGGTGGTCGGCGGGCTGGTCACCGGCGCGCTGGTCTACGCGCTGTCCTGGCGGCGCGGCGTGCACGGGTACCGGCTGATCCTGGTCGGCATCGGCACCATGGCGATCCTCACCGGCGTCAACGGCTGGCTGCTCACCCGGGCCCCCCTGATGGACGCCGCCCGCGCCGTGCTCTGGCTCACCGGCAGCCTCGACGGTCGCGGCTGGTCGAACGCGCTGCCGCTGCTGATCGCGCTGGGCGTGCTGGTGCCCCTCATGCTGGCCGGCTACGGGCCGGCGATGCGGCTGGTCGAGATGGGCGACGACACCGCCGCCGCCCTCGGCGTACGCGTGGAGCGGCTGCGCCTCGTCGTGCTCGCGGCGGCGGTGCTGCTGGTCTCCCTCGCGGCGGCCGCCGCCGGGCCGGTGAACTTCGTGGCCCTCACCGCGCCACACCTCGCGCGGCGGCTGACCCGGGCCCCCGGGCCGAACCTGCTGCCCTCGGCGGCCGTCGGCGCGGTTCTCCTGGTCGCCGCCGACCAGCTCGCGCTGCGGGCCTTCCCCGGGCACCAACTGCCGGTCGGCGTCGTCACCGGCGTGCTCGGCGGCGCCTACCTGGTCTGGCTGCTGGCCACCGAGCGCCGGGCCGGCCGACTGTGACCGGGCGCGGCCGGCGGGCCACCCACGACGAGAACGGAGCACCGAGCATGCAGTCCCGGCTGAGCGGCACCGCGATGACCCTCGCCTACGAGCGGCGGACCATCGCGCAGGACCTGAGCGTCGCCGTGCCCGACCGGTCCTTCACGGTCATCATCGGCCCCAACGCCTGCGGCAAGTCCACCCTGCTGCGGGCCCTGTCCCGGCTGCTGAAGCCGGCCGCCGGGGCGGTCCTGCTCGACGGCGAGGACATCCACCGGCAGCCGGCCCGCAGCGTGGCACGCACCCTCGGCCTGCTGCCGCAGACGTCCATCGCACCGGACGGCATCGGCGTGGCCGAACTCGTCGCCCGCGGCCGGTACCCGCACCAGGGGCTGCTGCGGCAGTGGTCGCGCGAGGACGAACGGGTGGTCACCGAGTCGATGGCCGCCACCGGGGTCGCCGACCTGGCCGACCGGGCCGTCGACGAGCTCTCCGGCGGGCAGCGGCAGCGGGTGTGGATCGCGATGGCGCTGGCCCAGCAGACCCCCCTGCTGCTGCTCGACGAGCCGACCACCTACCTGGACATCGCCCACCAGATCGAGATCCTCGACCTCTGCGCCCGGCTGCACGAGGAGCAGGGCCGCACGCTGGTGGCGGTGCTGCACGACCTCAACCACGCCGCCCGCTACGCGACGCACCTGATCGCGATGCGTGAGGGGGAGGTGGTCGCCGCCGGCGTGCCCCGGGAGGTGGTCACCGCCGAGCTGGTCGAGGAGGTCTTCGGGCTGCCCTGCCGCGTGATCGACGACCCGGAGACCGGTACCCCGCTGGTGGTCCCCGCCGCCCGCCGCCGGGCCGCCGCGAGCGCCCCGGCGGTCACCGCCGGCGGAGGCAAGGTGGGCGGGTGACGGGCGTTCGCACCCCCGGCGCGGCCCGCCTGCCGGCCCGCGCCGCGCCACGGGTCGACCTACTCGCGCATCGACCGGAATCACCGTACGGTGGCACACGATGCGTGATCTCGCCAGCACCTACCGACAGGACGTCGACGGCTTCGGCCGGGTGACGATCCGACCCGTCGACCCCGACACCGACACCGACCTGATCCACGCCTGGGTCAGCCAGGAACGCGCCCGGTTCTGGGGCATGCGCGACGCCGGCCGCGACCGGGTCGAGGAAATCTACCGCTACCTCGACTCGCTGCCCACCCACCACGCCTGGCTGACCCACCGCGACGGCACACCGGTGGCGCTGTTCCAGACCTACGAGCCGGCCGCCGACCCGGTCGGCGAGTGCTACCCGGTCCAGCCCGGCGACCACGGGGCCCACCTGCTGATCGGCCCGCCCGGCGCGGTCGAGCGGGGCTTCACCGGCACCCTGTTGCGCGTGTTCCTCGACTTCGTCTTCGCCGACCCGCGACACCGGCGCGTCGTGATGGAGCCGGACGCGCGCAACGACAAGGCGGTCGAGCGGCTCCGGCGCACCGGCTTCGTCGCCGGCCCGCTGATCGACGTGAACGGCAAGCGGGCCCGGCTGCTCTTCCTCGACCGGGAGACCTTCGAGGCCGGCCGGCCCTGAGACGCGGGACGCTCCCCGGGCGGTCGCCCACCCGGGGAGCGTCGGGGGCTCAGCCGCCCGGCCGCAGCACCCGGCCCGGGCCGGCGACGTTGTCCGCCGCGGCCTGACTGCGCTGGGTGGCGGTGACGCAGACGTCGTCACCGAGGAACGCGTCGCGCCACACGTAGCCGGCGACGCAGGTGTGCGGGCCGTACGGGCCGTTGACCCAGCGGCTCGTGGCGACGGCGTTGTCCGCGAGCACCTGGGAGCGGGTCGTCCCGGTGACGCAGACGTAGTCGGACTGGTCGGCGTCGCGCCAGACGTACCCGCTGACGCAGGTGTTCGGCCCGGCGACCAGGCGCGCCGGGTTGCGGCGGCTCGTCGCGGCGGCGTTGTCCGAGGCCGCCTGGGTGCGCTGGGCGCCGGTCACGCAGACGTCGTCACCGGCGTACGCCTCCCGCCACACGTAGCCGGAGATGCAGGTGTGCGGGCCGTACGCGCCGTTGGTCCAGCGGCTCGGGGCCGCCGCGTTGTCCGCCCACACCTGGCTGCGGGTCGCCCCGGTGACGCAGACCATGTCGCCCGGCCGGGCCTCCCGCCAGACGTACCCCTGCAGGCAGCGGTTCACCACGTCGGTGGTGACGGTGACCGACGCGGAGTTGCCCGAGATCCAGTTCACGCCGATCTGGACCCCGTTGGCGTTGAGCGACTGGGCCGGACCGCCGCCGGGCCCGGTACGCAGCAGCGTGGGCGTGCCGTTGCGGACCTCGTGCAGCAGGACCGTGTCGGCCGGGATGCCGGCGCTCCAGCCGGTCTTACGGCGGAACTCCACGGTGTAGTAGTGGAACGTGTCGGCGGGGTCGAACGGGATCCGGACCAGTTGCGGGCCGCTCGCCGAGGGCACCTCCAGCGGCGCCAACGTGATGCTCCGCGAGCCCACCCCGTCGGCGGCCATGGTGAACACCCGGTTCTTCGGCAGCCAGCCCAGCTCGTCGCGGTGGAACGCGTTGACCCCGACCGCGCTCGTGCCGTAGTTCGCCGTGGCGAAGGCGTGGATGTGCATCGCGCTCATCTCGTCCCACGGGTCGTCGTACTCCCCCGGCTGGGACCACGGCGCGTTCTGGTAGGTGGTGTCGTTGGAGAACGAGTGCCCCAGGTTGTAGCCGTGCAGCATCTCGTGGGCGGCGAAGCCGACGTTCCAGGCGCCCGGGTCGAGCAGCACCCGCCCGCCGGCGGCCCCGGAGTCGACCCAGTCGTTGAGCATGACGGCGGTGCGGTGCCCGGCGGGGACGGTGTAGCCGTTGGCCGCGGCGGTGTCGACGCAGCGCTGGATGCGGGTGCCGCGGTCGATCGACTGGTACTGCGCCAGGGTGTACGGCATCGTGTACCAGCCCCGGACGGCCGAGCCGGCCAGCGAGACCCGGCCACCGGACTGGTCGGCCAGGTAGTCCGCCACCCCGGAGGTGCCGAGGCCTGCGTCGGTGAGGAAGTTGGCGAAGAACGACGGCGCCCGGGGCTCCGCCGGCTTGTCGCTGAACTTGCAGAGCAGCACCGACCAGGGGGTGCTGTTGCGGATCGGGCTGGCCGCCGCCGGCCCCGTCGCCGCCACCACCGTCCCGATGACGGCGCAGCTGAGCGCCACGGTCGCCGTGGCGACGCGGCGCAGCAGGTTGGGTCCCACTCGCACTCTCCGTTTCCGTCGGCCCGCCCGGTGCGGACCAGTGGGAGACATGGGAGCACCCGGCGTCACCACGCGGATGCGGCAAGTCGCATTGGCGACGGGCCGAAATCCGACTCGCCCCCGCCGCCGGGACCGGCGACGGGGGCGGAGCCGCCCGGGCGGAAGGGCGGCAGCGGGCGGATGCCACCCGGCGGTACGCCCTCGGGGCCCGGCGGGAGGCCTCAGCCGTGCAGCCAGCGGTGGATGCACTGCAACAGGTCGGCGGCGTCGACCGGCTTCGTGACGTAGTCGCTGGCGCCGGAGGAGATGCTCTTCTCCCGATCGCCGTGCATGGCCTTCGCGGTCACCGCGATGATCGGCAGGTCGGCGTAGCGGGGCATGGCGCGGATGGCCGCCGTCGCCGCGTAGCCGTCCATCTCCGGCATCATCACGTCCATCAGCACGAGGTCGATGTCGTCGTGACGCATCAGCGTCTCGACGCCCTGCCGGCCGTTCTCCGCGTACACCACGTCGAGCCCGTGCAGCTCCAGGATGTTGGTCAGCGCGAAGACGTTGCGCGCGTCGTCGTCCACCACCAGCACCTTGCGCCCGGCCAGGTCGCCGGGCAGGGCGTCGACGACGGGACGGACGTCGGGCAGCACCGGGGCGAACGGCAGCACCCGCTCCGGCGTCACCGCCGTGAGGTGCAGGGCGATCCGCTCGCGCAGGTCGTCCAGGCTGCGCAGGACCTCCAGCGGCCGCTCGTGGGTCAACGCCTGCAACAGGGCCTGCGAGCCCGACGGCAGCGGGTGTCCGTGGTACGCCAGCACGGGCACCCCGCGCAGCGCCGGATCGTCGTGCAGCGCCTTCAGCAGGTTCGTACCGCCGTCGTCGGGCAGGTCGAGCTGGAGCACCAGGACGTGGTGCCGCCCGGCGGCGAGCGCCTCGACCGCCGAGGCCACGTCCACCGCGGTGGAGATCTCCACCGGCGGGTGGGCGTCGCCCAGGTCCGTTGCGACGCCCTGGGCGAGCAGCGTCAGCAGCCCCTTGTCGTGACGCTCCAACACCAGCATCCGGCGGACCTCGCCGGGCTGGAGGGTCACGGCCGGCGGCAGCGTGGCCGGCGGCGTCCAGGGCAGGGTGGCCGGGGGCGTCCACGGCAGGGTGGCCGGCGACGTCCAGGGCAGCGCGCCGGCACGGCCCGCGGCCGGCAGCGCGCCGGTCGGGCGGTCGTGCGGGACCGCCGCGTCGCCGGTCCCGGCGGGCACCGGCCCGACGGGCAGGTAGAGGGTGAACGTGCTGCCCCGGCCGAGCACGCTGCGCGCCTGGATCCGGCCGCCGAGCAGGTGGGCGATCTCCCGGCTGATGGACAGCCCGAGGCCCGTGCCCCCGTACCGCCGGCTGGTCGTGCCGTCGGCCTGCTGGAAGGCGTCGAAGATCGCGGTCAGGTGCTGCTCGGCGATGCCGATGCCGGTGTCGATCACCCGGAACGCGAGGAAGACGTCCGTCTGGGCGAGCCCCTCGGGCAACTCACCCGGCGCGGCCCGCTCGATGCGCAGCCGTACCCGCCCCTTCTCGGTGAACTTGACCGCGTTGGAGACCAGGTTGCGCAGCACCTGCCGCAGCCGCTGCTCGTCGGTGTGCAGCTCGGTCGGCACGCCCGGCCCGGTGCTGATCTCCAGCTCCAGGCCCCGGGGCGTGGTCAGCGGCCGGAAGGTGGCGTCGACGTAGTCGCGCAGCGCGGCCAGCTCGAACGTCTCCGGGTTGATGTCCATCTTCCCGGCCTCCACCTTGGACAGGTCGAGGATGTCGTTGATCAGCTGGAGCAGGTCCGTGCCGGCCGAGTGGATGACCGTCGCGTACTCCACCTGCTTGGCGGTCAGGTTGCGGTTCGGGTTCTGCGCGAGCAGTTGGGCGAGGATGAGCAGCGAGTTCAGCGGCGTACGCAGCTCGTGGCTCATGTTCGCGAGGAACTCCGACTTGTACTTGGAGGCGAGGGCGAGCTGCTGGGCGCGGGCCTCCAGCTCCTGCCGGGCCTGCTCGATCTCGGAGTTCTTCGTCTCGATGTCGTGGTTTTGCCGGGCCAGCAGGGCCGCCTTGTCCTCCAGCTCGGCGTTGGAGCGCTGGAGCTCCTCGGAGCGGGCCTGCAACTCCTCCGAGCGGGCCTGCAACTCCGCGGCGAGGCGCTGCGACTCGGTGAGCAGCACGTCGGTACGGGCGTTGGCGACGATGGTGTTGACGTTGACGCCGATGGTCTCGGTCAGCTGGTCGAGGAAGTCGCGTTGCACCTCGGTGAAGCGGCTCATGCTGGCCAGCTCGATGACGCCGAGCACCTGGTCCTCGAAGAGGATCGGCAGCACCACCAGGTGCAGCGGGGCGGCGGCGCCGAGGCTGGAGGAGACGGTGACGTAGTCGGCCGGCACGGTGTCCACCACGATGGCCCGCTTGCTCACCGCGGCCTGCCCGACGAGCGAGTCGCCGAGGGCGTACCGGCGGCCGGAGGTGTCGTGCCCGTACCCGCCGACGACCCGCAGGCCGGTCCCGCCGGGGCCGTCGTCCACCAGCAGGAACGTGCCGAGCTGCGCGGAGACCAGCGGGGCCAGCTCGTTCATCACCAGACCGGCGACCACGTCCAGGTCGCGGTGGCCCTGCATCAGGCCGGCGATGCGGGCCAGGTTGGTCTTGAGCCAGTCCTGTTCCTGGTTGGTGCGGGTGGTCTCGCGCAGCGACTCCACCATCGAGTTGATGTTGTCCTTCAGCTCGCCGACCTCGCCGGGGGCGTCCACGGTGATGGAGCGGGTCAGGTCGCCGGTGGCCACGGCGCTGGTCACCTCGGCGATGGCGCGCACCTGGCGGGTGAGGTTCCCGGCCAGCTCGTTGACGTTCTCGGTGAGCCGCTTCCAGGTGCCGGAGACGCCCTCGACCTCGGCCTGGCCGCCGAGGCGGCCCTCGCTGCCGACCTCCCGGGCCACCCGGGTCACCTCCGCCGCGAACGACGACAGCTGGTCCACCATCGTGTTGATGGTGGTCTTCAGCTCCAGGATCTCGCCGCGCGCGTCGACGTCGATCTTCTTGGTCAGGTCGCCCTGGGCCACGGCCGTGGTGACCTGGGCGATGTTGCGGACCTGGCCGGTGAGGTTGTTCGCCATCGAGTTGACGTTGTCGGTGAGGTCCTTCCAGGTGCCGGCCACGTTCGGCACCCGCGCCTGCCCGCCGAGGCGGCCCTCGGTGCCGACCTCCCGGGCCACCCGGGTCACCTCGTCGGCGAAGGCGCCGAGCGTGCCGACCATCGTGTTGATGGTCTGCGCGAGCACGGCCACCTCGCCCTTGGCCTCCACGGTGATCTGCCGGCTCAGGTCGCCCTGGGCGACGGCCGTGGCGACCAGCGCGATCGAGCGCACCTGGTTGGTGAGGTTGTTGGCCATCTCGTTGACGTTGTCGGTGAGGTCCTTCCAGGTGCCGGCCACGTTGGACACCCGGGCCTGGCCGCCGAGGCGGCCCTCGGTGCCCACCTCCCGGGCCACCCGCGTCACCTCGTCGGCGAACGCGGAGAGCTGGTCGACCATCGTGTTGATGGTCTCCTTCAGCGCCAGGATCTCGCCGCGCGCGTCGACCCGGATCTTCTGCGTCAGGTCGCCCTTCGCCACGGCGGTGGTCACCTCGGCGATGCTGCGCACCTGGGCGGTGAGGTTGTCCGCCATGACGTTGACCGACTCGGTGAGGTCCTTCCAGGTGCCGGAGACGCCCTTGACGTCCGCCTGGCCGCCGAGGCGCCCCTCGGTGCCCACCTCCCGGGCGACCCGCGTCACCTCGTCGGCGAACGACGACAGTTGGTCCACCATCGTGTTGATGGTGTTCTTCAGCTCCAGGATCTCGCCGTGCGCGGTGACGGTGATCTTCTGCGACAGGTCGCCCCGGGCCACCGCCGTGGCCACCTGCGCGATGCTGCGCACCTGGTCGGTGAGGTTGACCGCCATCGAGTTCACCGAGTCGGTGAGGTCGCGCCAGGTGCCGGCCACGCCGCTGACCTGGGCCTGACCGCCGAGCCGCCCGTCGGTGCCGACCTCGCGGGCCACCCGGGTCACCTCGTCGGCGAACGACGACAGCTGGTCCACCATCGTGTTGATCGTGCTCTTGAGCTCCAGGATCTCGCCCCGGGCGTCGACGGTGATCTTCTGCGACAGGTCGCCCCGGGCCACGGCCGTGGTGACCTGGGCGATGTTGCGGACCTGGCTGGTCAGGTTGCCGGCCATGAAGTTCACCGAGTCGGTGAGGTCGCGCCAGGTGCCGGCCACGCCGGGCACCTCGGCCTGGCCGCCGAGGCGGCCCTCGCTGCCGACCTCCCGGGCCACCCGCGTCACCTCGTCGGCGAACGACGACAACTGGTCCACCATCGTGTTGATGGTGATCTTCAGCTCCAGGATCTCGCCGCGCACGTCCACGGTGATCTTCTGCGACAGGTCGCCCCGGGCCACCGCCGTGGCCACCTCGGCGATGTCGCGGACCTGGTCGGTGAGGTTGCCCGCCATGGCGTTGACGGAGTCGGTGAGGTCCTTCCAGGTGCCCGACACCCCGGGCACCTCGGCCTGGCCGCCCAGCTGCCCCTCGGTGCCCACCTCCCGGGCCACCCGGGTCACCTCGGAGGTGAACAGCGACAACTGGTCGACCATGCCGTTGAAGACGGTGGCGATCTCCCCGAGCAGGCCGTCGGCGTCCTCCGGCAGCCGGGTGCCGAAGTCACCGTCGCGTACCGCCGTCAGGCCGGCCAGCAGCTGCCGGAGCCCCGGATCGGCCATCGCCGCGGCCCCTCCGGTCGCCGGGTTGCGCCGCGACGCCGTCTTCTCGACCACCACAACCACCTCGCGCAGCAGCCGGGGGCCTGCCCGCCGGCACAACATCGACCGCGCAAGTATGCACAGCCCGGTCGCCGCACGCGCGCCGGCCGGCACCCCGTGACGCCGGCCGTCCGGCGGCTGCGCACCAGCACGGTTACCAGGGGCGCGGCGCGGGTAGAGGCGACGCTCGAACCGGTCCGACCGGAACGGGGGACTCGCCGGGGCGGTCCTCGACGCCGGCCCGGCGGGCGGGTCCGGTGTGGAGCGCGCCCCGCCGGAGAAGGAGTGCCGACGGTGCGACAGTGGTGGCGGGGCGCGCGCGGGCGGATCCGCGCCGACGGCATGACCGTGGTCGAGCTGACCCTCGCCGCGACCGTCGCCTGGATGCTCGCCGCGCGGGTGATCGGCCACCCGGACCCGTTCTTCGCGCCCACGGCCGCGCTGGTCGTCCTCGGCGAGGCACGGGGGCGGCGGGTCCGGCAGACGGTGGAGATCCTGCTCGGGGTCGCGGCTGGGGTGCTCGTCGCCGAGCTGCTGGTGTACGCGCTCGGCCCCGGCACCGGCACCGTCTTCCTGGTGCTGCTGCTGACCACCGGCCTGATGGTGGCGATCGGGGCGCGCACCACCCTCGTGGTGCAGGCGGCGGTCTCCGCGATGTACCTGGTGGCGGTCGCCGCGCCCAGCGGCACGCTGATGCCCTTCCGATTCGTCGACGCGCTGATCGGCGGCGCGGTCGCGCTGGCCGCGAGCCAGCTCCTGGCGGCCCGCGACCCCCTCGCCCCGCTGGTGCGGGAGGCCCGGCAGAGCTTCGCCGACCTCGCCGAGGTGCTCGACGCGCTCGACGACGCGCTCGCCCGCTGCGACGAGACCGCCGCCCGGACCGCGCTGGACCGGGCCCGGGAACTGGACGACTGCGTGGACCGGCTGCGCACGGCGGTCCGGGCCACCGGGGAGACGCTGCGGTTCCGGGTCCGCCGGCGGCGGCACGTCGGGCAGGTACGGGAGGTGGAGGCGACCGCCCGGCAGCTGGACTACGCCGTGCGCAACGTCCGGGTCCTGGCCCGCGCCGGGGTGACGCTGACCCGGCTGTGCACCGACACGCCGCCGGAACTGGGCGACGCGATCCCCGCCCTGGCCGCCGCCGTACGCGCCGCTGGCGAGGCCGTCGCGACGGACCTGACCGGCGAGGACGCCGCCCGGCACGCCGCCCGGGCCGACGAGGCGGCCATGACCGCGGTCCGGGTCGCCGGCCGGCTGCTCGCGTCCGACCCGGCGCTGCCCGTCACGATGATCGTCGGCCAGATCCGGGCGACCGCCATCGACCTGCTGCGCGGGGTCGGCCACGACGACGTCGCCGTGCTGGAGCGGGTGGACGAGGCGCTCGGGGTGGTGCCCGCTCAGGTGGCGTCGCAGCGCTCCGAGAGCGCGTAGCGGACCAGCACGACGTCGCCGATCTGGCGGGTCTCCGCCACCCGCGCCCGGCGACCGGGATGCCAGGGGAAGCTCCCGTCGCCGACGAACCGGGGCGCCCGCCCGTCACCGACGAAGAACGGGGCCAGGACCAGGTGCAGCTCGTCGGCGAGGCCCGCGGTGAGGAACTGCCCGAGCACGCTCGCCCCGCCCTCCACCATCAGCCGGTCCACGCCCCGGCCGGCCAGGTCCGCCAGCAGCCACGCCGGGTCCACCGGCTCGCCCGCGTCCACCACGGCGGCCCGGCCCGCCAGCCGCTCCCCCGTCTTCGCCACGGCCGGGGTGGCACAGTAGACGATCCGGTCGGCGTCGCCGGTGGTGAAGAAGCGGGCCGTCGGGTCCAGGTCGCCGCAGCCGGTCACCGTCACCTTGGTCGGGGAGGCGGGCAGGCCCCGCGCGACCCGTTCGGCGCGCCGTCGCGCGGAACGGACCAGCAGACGCGGGTCGTCGCGGCGGACCGTGCCCGCGCCGACCAGGATCGCGTCGCAGCCCGCCCGGACCGCGTCGACCCGGTCCAGGTCGGCCTCGTTGGACAGCAGCAGCCGCTGCCCGCTCGCGTCGTCGAGGTAGCCGTCCATCGACGTGGCGCAGCTGAGCAGGACGTACGGGCGGTCAGTCACGGACGAAGGGCAGGTCGAGGGCGTGCCCGCCACGCCCGGCCTTCGCCGCCAGGTAGCCGGCGTTCGCCGGGGACAGGTGCACCCCGGTGGGTACGCGCGCGGTGACCGTCACCCCGAGCCGCTGAAGCTGTGCCGCCTTGTCCGGGTTGTTGCTCAACAGGGCGGCCCGGTCCACGCCCAAAGCGGCGAGCATCTGCGCGGCCACGGTGTAGTCCCGCTCGTCGGGCTGGTGGCCCAGCGCCAGGTTCGCCTCGTAGGTGTCCAGCCCGGCGTCCTGCAACGCGTACGCGTCGAGCTTGGCGTACAGGCCGATGCCGCGTCCCTCCTGCCGCAGGTAGAGCAGGTAGCCGCCGGCGTCGGCGATGCGTTCGACCGCCTCGCGCAGTTGGGGGCCGCAGTCGCAGCGCCGGCTGCCGAACACGTCCCCGGTCAGGCACTCGCTGTGCGGGCGGACCAGCGGCGGCGACGGGCGCGCCGTGGCCCTGTCGACGGGGCCGGCCCGGTCACCCAGGCCGAACGCGAGGTGCTCCCGGCCGTCGACGAGACCGTCGAAGGAGAACACCCGGGCGGTGGTGAGGTATCCGTCGGGGAACCGCAGCGGCACGGTGACCTGCGTACGGACCGTGGCGGCGGGCGGGGATTCGGACATCGGGCTCCTCGTCAGACGGTGCCGGCGGGCACGCGGGCACGGCGGACCAGCAGGACGGCGGCGCCGGGCAGGCTGGCGGCGAGCACCAGGACCCCGTACACCGTGGCGGTGGCGACGCCCTCGGCGGCGCTCAGGCCGGCGGCGCCGAACGCCCACGCGGCCACGCCCTCGCGGGGGCCGAAGCCGGCGACGTTCACCGGCACCCCCATGGCCAGCAGCGCCAGCAGGGTCAGCGGCACCAGCAGGGTCAGCGGCGCGGTGGAGCCGGCGGTACGCGCGGCCAGCACGAACGTGGCGAGGTGGCCGGCGACGGCCACGGTGGAGGCCACGAGCACGCCCAGCCAGGCGCGGCGGCCGAGCAGCCCGGCGCGCACGTCGGCCACCGCCGCACGCGCCGCGCGCGCCCACCGCGACGGCCCGGCGGTGGGCAGCGCGCGGGCCAGCAGGACGACGCCCAGCCCGGCGGCGGCCAGCAGCGCCGCCACCACCGGCAGGTGGGGCCGCACCGGCGACGGGAACGCGGCGAGCACGACCACCGCCACGGCGGCCAGCACGACCTGCCCGGCGACGCGTTCCCACACCACCGCGCGCACCCCCCGGCCGACGTCGCCGACGTCGCGGCCGTGCCGCACCGCCCGGTGCACGTCGCCGAGCACACCGCCGGGGAGAGTCGAGTTCAGGAACACCGCCCGGTAGCAGTGCGCGAGCGCCGTCGGCAGCGGCAGCCGCACCCCCAGCCCGTTGGCGACGAGGCTCCACCGCCAGGCGCAGCAGCCTGTGGTCAGCGCTCCGATGGCGACGGCGGCGGCCAGCGCCGGGCCGTCGACCAGGCGGAGCCCGGCGAGGAACGGGCCGGCACCCAGCCAGCCCAGCAGCACGGCCAGCACGCCCCCGCCGCCGAGCGTCCGCACCCATGGCCAGCACCGGCGCGCCACCAGCCGGGCCCGTCCCGGACGCTCGCCTCGCCGGTGGGCGCGCACCGGCGGGGCGCCCGGTTCAGCCACAGCCGGCCAGCAGGTCGAGGTGCTCGACCAGCACGTCGAGCCGGCCGGCGGCGATCTCGGCGCGGCGCCGGCCGGCGTACGCCCGGGTCGGGCCCGTCAGCTCTGGCCGCTGCTCGCAGGCGGCGTCGAGCCAGCCGGTGAACCACTCGCCAACCAGCTCCGCCCGCTGCGGGCCGAGCCGCCACGGGCTGGGCCGCAGGACCACGTCGACGCCGTGCCGGGCGAACGCCGCCGCGCAGGCGTGCACGGCGTCCGGCCCGAGCAGGCGCCCGTCGACCGTGCGTCGCTGGTGGTCGTTGAACGCGTCGGCGATCCGCCCGTCCCACGGATCCGCCGGGGTGAGCCGCACCCGACCGGTCACCGACAGGGCCAGCAGGGCCGGGCGGCCCGCCCCGGCGCAGGCCGCGACGAGCCGCTCGACCTCCTGCGCGGTGAGCATGTCCAGCAGCGCGGACGCGGTGACCAACGACGCGTCGGCGAGGTCGGCGGCCGTCAGCCGGGTGAGGTCGCCGCAGCGCACCTCGACGGTGACCGGGCCGCCGTCGCCCGCGGCGGCGGGCATCCCGGCGGCCGCGCGGGCGAGCAGGTCGGCGTCCCGGTCGTGCAGGATCCAGTGCTGCGGGCCGGGCAGTCGCGGCGCGAGCCACCGGGCCATCGCGCCGGTGCCAGCGCCGAGGTCGTGCACGACGAGCGGTCCGGCGCCGGCCAGCCGGGGGCGGACCAGGTCCACCAGGTCCTCGGCGCGGGCCGCCGCGTCGGCGGGCTCCCGCAGCGCCAGCCAGTGCGCGAAGCGCGGCGGCAGGTGCCCGGTCATGCCGCGGCCGTCCCGGCCAGCACCGCGCCCGCGACGGTCGCGGGAACCGTCCAGTCGTCGAGCGTGCGCCGCCGCCCGCGCGCCGCCCGCCGCAGCGCCCGACGCAGGTCGGGCTCGCCGAGCCAGCGCCGCAGCGCGCCGGCCAGGGCCGCCGGGTCGTCGGGCGGCACGAGCAGTCCCGGCGCCGCGCCGTCGGGCGCGCGGCCCAGGGCCTCGGGCAGCCCGCCGGCCGCCGTGGCGAGCACTGGCACGCCCCGCGCGAGGGCCTCGGTGACCACCATCCCGTACGTCTCCCGGCGCGAGGCCAGCACCAGCAGGTCGGCGGCGGCGTACGCGGCGTGCAGGGCCGCCCCGGTGCGCGGGCCGACCAGGCGCACCCGGTCGGCGAGACCGTGCCCGGTCACCCGCCGCCGCAGGGCCGCCACGAACCCCGGGTCCCGGGTCAGCGGCCCCACGCAGACACAGCCCCAGGGCAGGTCGGCGACCGCCGCCAGTGCCTCCACCAGCACGGCGTGCCCCTTGTGCGGGGCGAGGGCGGCGACGCAGAGCAGGTTTCCGCCGGCCGGTGACCCGGGCGCGGGCGGGGCCGGGTCCACGCCGGGCCGGGCCACGTGCACCCGGTCGGCCGGCAGCGCGTACCGGTCGAGCAGCCGCCGCCGGGTCCACTCGCTGGTGGTGACGACCGCGCCGGCGGCGGCCAGGGCGGCGGCCTCGGCGTCGTGCTCCAGCGGCAGGTGCACGAGGACGACGAGGCGCAGCCGCCGGGCGTGCGTGGCGAGCACCTCCGGCACGCAGGAGGCGACCAGCCCGTCGAGCAGGACCGGCGACCCGTCGGGCAGCGCCGCGAGCACCGTGGCGAGCCCGGCGCGGGCAGCCCGGTCGGGGCGGGGCCAGTCGCCGGGCACGGCGTGTTCGCGGACCGTCCAGCCGGCCGCCGCGAGGCCCCGGCAGAGCCGGCGGTCGTAGCCGTTGCCGCCGCTCGGCTCGGCCGGGTCGTCGATGTCGTTCGGCAGCACGACGTGCACCGTCGCCATTCAGAGCGACCGTTCGTAGCTGGCCCAGGCGACGTGCGACTCGTGCAGCGTGACGGTGATGCCGGCCAGGGCGCGCGCGCCCGCGCCGAGGTCGCCGGCGCGTACCCGCTCGGCGAGACGGTCGGCGACCGCGCGGGCCAGCACCTCGGTGGTCGTGTTCACCCCGGCGAAGGCCGGGTCGTCGTCGAGGTTGCGGTAGGTCAGTTCCCCGAGCACCGCCTTGAGCTGGTCGGTGGCGAGCCCGATGTCGACCACCACGCCGTCGGCGTCGAGGTCGGGGCGGCGGAAGGTGGCGTCCACGACGAAGGTCGCCCCGTGCAGGCGCTGCGCCGGACCGAACACCTCCCCCCGGAAGCTGTGGGCGATCATCATGTGGTCTCGTACGGTCACGCTGAACACGGGTCACTCTCCGTCGTAGGTGATGAGGTGGCACAGTGCGGGGAGACTGCCGGCGGTCAGCCGGGCCAGCACGTCGGGCAGCTCCGCGAAGCGGGACTCGCCGGTGAGCAGCGCGTCGAAGGCGGGATCGGCGAGCAGCTCCAGGGCGAGCCCCAGCCGGTCGGCGAAGCTGCGGCTGCCCCGTCGGGCCGGCGCGACGGCGCCCACCTGGCTGCCGCGCACGCTCAGCCGTCCGGAGTGGAACGCCCCGCCCAGCGCCAGCGCGACGGTGCGGTCGCCGTACCAGCTCAGCTCGACGACGGTGCCCTCCGGCCGGAGCAGCTCCAGCGAGCGTTGCAGGCCGGCGGCGGTGGCGCTGGCGTGCACCACGAGGTCCCGCCCGCCGGCGGCCTCCTTCGGCGGGGCGAAGCCGACGCCGAGTGCGGCGGCGACGGTCGCCCGGGCCGGGTCGGTGTCGACCAGCTCCACCCGCACGCCCGGAAAGCGGGCGAGCAGCGCCGCCACGCAGCAGCCGACCATGCCGCCGCCGACCACGCTCACCCGGTCGCCGACCAGGGGCGCGGCGTCCCAGAGCGCGTTCACCGCCGTCTCCACCGTCCCGGCGAGCACCGCGCGGGCGGGCGGCACCGCGTCCGGCACGGGCACCACCGCGCCGGCCGGGACCACGTACGCGGTCTGGTGCGGGTGCAGGCAGAACACGGTCCGGCCCCGCAGCTCGTCCGGGCCCCGCTCGACCACCCCCACGTTGAGGTAGCCGTACTTCACCGGCGCCGGGAAGTCCCCCTCCTGGAACGGGGCGCGCATCGCCGCGTGCTGGTCGGCGGGGACGCGGCCGGCGAAGACCAGCGTCTCCGTGCCCCGGCTGACGCCGGAGTACCGGCTGCGGACGAGCACCTCGTCCGGGCCGGGGTCGGCGAGCGGTGCCGACCGGATCTCACCCTCGCCGGGCGTACGCAGCCAGAAGGCGCGCGCCTCACCGGTCACCGGCTCCTCCTCACCCGCATCCGGGGCGAACCGAACGGCGGTATTTCCCGTAGTTCCTGTCGGATGTCGTCGACGATAGACACGGAGGCACGGTGCCCACGGTTCGAAAAGACCCGGCGATCGGGCTGATCGTCCAGATTGTCCTGCTGGCGGGGCTGGCCGCGACGGTCGGTCTCGGCCCGGTGGGCTGGCTCGCCGGGGCCGCGTACGGGGCGGCGCTGTGCCTGATCCTCGACCGGGGGCTGCGCCGGTCGGGCTCGCACGCCCTCGGGCCGGCCGACCGGGTGACGCTGGCCCGGGCGCTCCTCGTCGGCGGCGTGACGGCGCTGACCGGGGACGCGCTCGCCCCGACCGCCGTCGACCGGGCCGCGTCGGTCGGGGTGCTGGTCGCCCTCACCGCCGTGGCGCTGGCCCTCGACGCCGTCGACGGGTACGTGGCCCGGCGCACCGGCACCGCCAGCGCGCTGGGGGCCCGCTTCGACATGGAGGTCGACGCGTTCCTCATCCTCGTCCTCGGGGCGGCCGTCGCGCCCGCCGTGGGTGCCTGGGTGCTCGCCCTCGGCGCCATGCGGTACGCGTTCGTCGCCGCCGGGTGGGTGCTGCCCTGGCTGCGCCGGCCGCTGCCCCCGAGGTACTGGCGCAAGGTCGTCGCGGCGGCGCAGGGCGTGCTGCTGCTGGTCGCGGCTGCCGGGGTGCTGCCCGGACCGGGCGACGCGCTGGTGCTGACGGTCGCGCTGGCCCTGCTCGTCGAGTCGTTCGGCCGCGACGTCGGGTGGCTGTGGCGGCGCCGCTCGGTCTGGGCGGTGTCACCGGGCGCCCCGCGCCGCCGGATCCGGCCCGCGGCGGTACGCCCCGACCTCGTCACCGCCCGTGACTGACCGCCCCCCGTCGCCGCCCGGGACCGAGCCGCCCTCGTCCCCGCGCACGAACGGCCGGCCCTCGTCGCCCCCCGCAACCTCGTCGCCGCCCGCGAACGACCGGCCCTCGTCGCCGCCCGGGACCGGCCGGTCGGCTGTCGGGGCGCGCGGCCGTACCTCCGAAGGAGCGGGCGGGAGGCGGCGGGGCGCGGCGCGGGTGACGACCGCGCTGGCCGCCCTGCTCGTGCTGGTCGCCCTGACCGCGCCGCACCAGCCCGCCCGGCTCACACCCGGCGCGTTCGTGCGGGTGCCCCTCGAAGGTCTGCTCGTGGTCGCCGTGCTGCTCGCCCTGCCGGCCCGCGCGCGGCGGCCGGTGGCGGCGCTCGCGGGCGCGCTGCTCGGGTTGCTGGCCCTGCTGAAGGTCGCCGACCTGGGCTTCCTCGCGACCCTCGGCCGCCCCTTCGACCTGGTGCTCGACTGGGCCCTGCTCGACGACGCGCTCGGGTTCCTCACCGATTCGGCCGGGCGGGCGGGCGCCGCCGGGGCGGTCGTCGCGGCCGTGCTGCTGCTCGCCGCCGTGCTCCTCGCGACGACGCGGTCCGTGCTGCGGCTGACCCCCCTGCTGGTGCGGCACCGCGCCGCCACCCGGCGCATGGTCGCCGCACTGGTGGTGGTCTGGCTGGCCTGCGCCACGTTCGGCGTGCGCGTGTCCCCCGGCGTGCCGGTGGCCGACGCCGCCGCGACCGAGCTGGTCGGCGACCACGCCCGCCAGGTACGCGCCCGGCTGCGCGACCGGGAGGTCTTCGCGGCCCAGGTCGGCGTCGACGCGTTCCGGGACGCCCCCGGCGACCGCCTGCTGACCGCGCTGCGCGGCAAGGACGTGGTGGTCGCCTTCGTGGAGAGCTACGGGCGCGACGCGGTGGAGAACCCGGAGTACGCCCCGGGCGTGGGCGCCGTGCTGGCCGACGGGGACCGCCGGCTGCGGGCCGCCGGCTTCGCCTCGCGCAGCGGGTTCCTCACCTCGCCGACCACCGGCGGCGGCAGCTGGCTGGCCCACGCCACGCTGCTGTCCGGCATGTGGGTGGACAACGACCAGCGGCACCGCAGCCTGCTGGCCAGCGACCGGTTGACGCTGGGCGGCGCCTTCCGGCGGGCCGGCTGGCGCACGGTGGGTGTGATGCCGGCCGCCGCCCGACCCTGGCCGGAGGGGGCCTTCTTCGGCTACGAGGCCTTCTACGACGCCCGCAGCCTCGGCTACCGGGGGCCGAAGTTCAGCTACGCCCCGATGCCCGACCAGTACACCCTGGCGACCTTCGAGCGCCTGGAACGCTCCCGGGCGGATCGCGCCCCGGTGATGGCCGAGATCGCGCTCGTGTGCAGCCACTCCCCCTGGACGAAGATCCCGCGCCTCGTCGACTGGTCGCGGGTCGGCGACGGGACCGTCTTCCACGGCGAGACCACCGGCAACCCGTCGGCGCAGCCCCGCGCCGGCTACCGCCGGTCCGTCGAGTACTCCCTGGGCACCCTCGTGTCCTACCTGGAGGCCCACGGCGACGACGACCTGGTGCTGGTCTTCCTCGGCGACCACCAGCCCGCCCCGGTCGTCACCGGCGCCCGGGCGAGCCGGGACGTGCCGGTCACCGTCGTCGCCCGGGACCCGGCCGTGCTCGACCGGATCTCGGGATGGGGCTGGGACGACGGACTCCGGCCCGGGCCACGCGCGCCGGTCTGGCCGATGGACGCCTTCCGCGACCGGTTCCTCACCGCCTTCGGCGGCTGACCCCGCCCGCGCGACACCGTGGGCGGCCCGCCCCCGGGACGCCCGGCGGAGCGCCTTCGGGAGCCGAACGGGCCGGCGCCGGAGCGCGGGCAGGCCGCGTCGGGACACCGCCGGCCCGCCTCCGGGGCACCGGACAAGGCCGCCGTCGGGGCACCGGACGGAGGCCGCCGTCGGGCAGGTCCCGGCGGGGCGTCCGCGGCACGGTCCGGTTCCGTCAGCGGGGTGCCACGAGGCCGGCGTAGTCGTCGGCGGCCAGGGGTCGCCGGGACAGCGACCCGTCGGCGCGCGGCACCCCCAGCGGGGCCCCGCCCCGGAAGAAGGCCACGGTGTCGACGTCGGAACGGGCGGTCAGGGTGCAGACGATCTGCCCGAAGGCGAGGACCTCGTCGCTGCGGCCCGTCTCGTCGCCGGCCCCGCCGAGGTCCACGTCGACCTCGTTGCCCCGCGGCCGGGCAGCGGCGACCGGCACGGCCCCGGGCAGCGCCGTCGTCAGGCCCCGGTCGCGCTCGGCGGTGGTCGGGCCGGCCAGCAGGTGCTGGAGCTGGGCGTCGACGGTGGGCGTGCCGTCGACCCGACGCTCGACGCGGACCAGCCGGTCGTCGCTGACGAAGCAGAGCACCTCCGTCGTCCGCCCCGCCGTCAGGGTGGGGGTCGGTGTCGCCACGATCGCCCCCGGCGAGGGGAACGGCCCGGGCGGGGGTGCCACGGCGCGCGGGGCGCGCTCGGTCGGGACGCCGCAGCCGCCCAGCAGCCCCAGCACGACGAGCGCGCCGCCGACGGCGCGCCACCGGCCCGGGCGGCGCGCGGGTGGGGGGTTCGCGGGCGGGGGGTTCGCGGGCGCGCGGCCGGTCGCGGCGGGCGGAGGGCTCGCGGGGGCACGACCGGTCGCGGCGAGCGGGGAGTTCGCGGGCGGGGAGCCGGGCGCGGCGGGCGACGGCTGCACGGGCGCGCGGCGGGTCACGGCAGCACCCCGGGCAGCTCGACCCGGAAGCGGGCACCCCCGCCGGGGCGGTCGCCCGCGCCGGCCCGCCCCCGGTGCGCGGCGGCGTGCTGCGCGACGATGGCCAGCCCGAGCCCGGTGCCGTCGCCGTCGCCACGCGAGTGCGCGGCCCGGCCACGGACGAAGCGGTCGAAGATGGGGTCACGGTCCTCCGGCGGCACGCCCGGCCCCTCGTCGTCGACCTCGACGATCCCCGTCCCGTTCCGCTGCGACAGCCGCACGGCCACCGGCCCGCCGCCGTGGCGCAGCGCGTTGTCGACCAGGTTGGCCAGGATCTGCTCGACCCGACGCTCGTCGACCAGCCAGGTGGGCGGGACACCCGCGCCGACCCGGACGAGCGTGGCCGGCAGCCCACGGACCTGACAGGCGCGGCGGGCCAGCGCCGCCACGTCCACCGGCGCCCGGTCCACCGGCTGGTCGCTGCGGGCCAGCTGGATGAGGTCGTCGACCAACTGCTGGAACCGGGTGATCTCGTCGGCCACGAGGCCGGCGGCGGTGGCGGTGCGCTCGTCGAGATGGGCCCGGCGACGGGCCAGGACGCTGGCCGCGGCCGAGAGGGTCTGCAACGGCGAGCGCAGCTCGTGGCTGACGTCCGCGGCGAAGCGCCGGTCCCGCTCGATACGCCGGGAGAGCTGGTCGACCATGTGGTTGAAGGACGTGGAGAGCCGGGTGAGGTCGGGGTCGGTGGTCGCGGCGAGCCGGGCGGAGAAGTTGCCCGCCGCGATCTCCTGCGCGGCGTCGGCCACCGCCGTCAGCGGCCGCAAACTGTGTCGGGTGGCGTACCAGCCCAGGGCGGCGCCGGACCCGGCGACCACGATGGCCACGGCGGTCAGTGCCAGCGCCAGGACCCGCAGGGTCTGGTCCAGCTCGCGCAGCGACGTCAGCTCGTAGTAGCTGGTGGACGGGGCCAGCGGCAGGCCGACGAGCAGGGTGGGCTGGCCGTTGACCCGGACCCGCTGCACTGCCGGTTCCCCGGCGTGGACGAGCTGTTGCAGGTCGACCGGGATGGCGGCGGTCAGGCCGGCGTCGGCCGTACGGGCGTACCAGTCGTCGCCGCGGTGCAGCAGCGGCCGGCGGTTGCCGCCGGTGTCGAGGGACCGCAGCACCTCCACCACGTCGAGGGCCTCCGTGTCCAGGCCGGTACGCACCACCGCCGCGTCGAAGTACGCCGCCCGCACGGCGGTGCGCTCCCGCTCGTCCAGCAGGGATCGCCTGGTCAGTTCGTACGAGACCAGCGCCATCGAGGCCGACAGCAGCAGTGCGCCGACCGCGAAACCGGCGGACACCCGGGCCCGCAGTCCGAGGCGCCTCACCGGGTCAGCTTGTAGCCGAGGCCGCGCAGGGTGACCAGGTGCCGGGGGTTGCCCGGATCGTCCTCGATCTTCTGTCGCAGCCGACCCACGTGCACGTCGACGAGCCGCTCGTCACCGGTGTCGTAGCCCCAGACCCGTTGCAGCAGCTGGTGGCGCGACAGCACCCGGCCGGCGTGCTCGGCCAGCTCGCACAGCAGCCGGAACTCGGTGCGGGTGACCGGCACCGGCTGCCCCGCCAGGCGTACCTCCCCGGCGTCCGGGCTGATCTCCAGCTGCCCGAAGGTGAGCACCGGTACGGGGTCGGGCGCCGCCCGGGCCCGGCGCCGTAGGGCGCGCAGCCGCGCCGACAGTTCCTTGATCGCCACCGGCTTGACCACGTAGTCGTCGGCCCCCGCCTCCAGCGCTGCGACGATGTCGTGGGTGTCGTCGCGGGCGCTGACCACCACGATCGGCACGTCGTCGTCGCGGCGCAGCCGCCGGATGCACTCGAAGCCGTCGAGGCCCGGCAGCATCAGGTCGACCAGTACGGTGTCGGCCGGCTCCCGGCGCTGCCGCAGCAGTCCCTCCTCGGCGGTGGCCACGCCCCGGACGCGGTACCCCTCGTCCTCGAGCGCGAGCAGCAACGCCAGACGGATCCGGTCGTCGTCCTCGATCACCAGCACGTCCGTCATACCGGCATCATCCCCAAGGCGGCGACGGGCGCCCAACCGTGTCCGGCGTTCGACGGTTTTGTCACGCAACTGTCATACAACCGCGCGACCCGCGCCACGGGCGGCGCCGAGGGTGGTGGGGAACACCCGTGGGCCGGCTGCCGTCGGCCGACCGGCCCGGCAGGAGGGACCAGATGACCGTCGCCGGTCTCCTCACCGCGCTCGCCGTCGGTCTCCTCGTCGCCGGGGCGGGCTGGTGGGTGACCCCGCGCCGGCGGGAGGTGCCGGCCTGGCTGGCCCTGGTGGCGGGGATCGTCACCGCGCTGCTCGGCGTCATCCTGGCCCGCATCGTCGGCCTCGACACCGACCGGTCGGGCGCGTGGCGCGTCGGCGTGCCGGCCGCCTCGGCCGTCGTCGGCGTCGCCCTCGTGGCGGCCACGGCCGGTCCCCGGCGCGCCGCCGCCCCGCCGCGCGGGACGGGGCCGGACCTCGACACCGCCCAGACGCCGCCGGTCGCGGGCCGGCGCGTGGCACGGCCCGACCTCCCGTGGAGGAAGACACGATGACCGTCGTACCGGACGAGCACCTGATGACGTTGATCTGCGACAGCTGCGGGGACACGACCACGGGCACCGCCTGCGTCCTGCCCGACGCCGAGGTCGTCTGGACCCTGGTGGCCGAACACGGCTGGAGCGGCTCGCCGTTCGCCACGGGCCCGCACCGCTGTCCCCCGTGCAGCCTGCCGGGTCTCGGGGGCGACGCCACGGGTCAGGGCGGGCCGCCGGGCGTGGACCATCTCGACGACGTCGCGGCGGTGACGGCCGCCGGGAACGTCGACGTCGACACCGCCGACGAGCTGCGGGCCGCCCTGCGGCAGGCGGTGGACGTCGGCGGGCACGTGGTGGTCGACCTGACCCGGGTGCGCCTCATCGACGCCGGCGGGCTCGCGCTGCTCGTCCGGGCCCACCGCGACGCCCGGGAGCGTGGCGCCGTGCTCTGCCTGGCCGCTCCGTCCCGTTTCATCCGCACCGTGCTGCACACCATGCGGCTCGACGGGCTGTTCCCGGTCTTCGCGAGCCCGCAGGAGGCGCTCCGGCGGCTCTCCCCGGGCGGGGCAGGTGACACCGCGGGGCTGGCGGCCGTCGCCGCCGGGCCGGGTCCGCGCGGCCGCCGTGCGGCGGCGGCGACCGAGGCGTCGTCCCGCTGACCCGACCGCCGGGCCCGGGCGGCCCGGCCCGCAGACCATCGAGAGGAAGCACGCCATGCTCATCCCCTGGCCGTACCCGGACGAGGGCGGGTTCCGCCCCGAGCCGCCGGGCCCCTCGCCGGACGACGAGGACGGCCGGTTGGCGGCGCTGGTCGCCCAGCGGCTGAGCAGCGACTGGACCACCCGCCGCCAGCAGATCGTGGTGACCGTACAGAACCGCGTCGTCATTCTCGCGGGCATCGTGACCGGGCCGGAGACCCGGCGGGTGGCCGGCGAGATCGCCTGGGACGTCCGGGGCGTCGCCGACGTCTGCAACGCCCTGCGGCTCGCCGCCTCGCGCCGGCCCCGCCACTGAACGCCGGCCCCTTCACCGAACACCCGCCCCTTCACTGAGCGCCCGCTCCCGACGACCGCCGCGGCGTCCGGCCGGGTGGACCGGTCCTCCCGGCCGAGGGCGGTCCCGGCGTCCCGGGGACGGTCAGGCCACGGGCTGGTCGACCGGGCAGGCGTACGCCGTGCGACCGCCCAGCTGCCACGTGCGCACCCGGGCGCCGCAGTGCCGGCAGGTCGGCCGCTTGTAGACCCACCGCTCGTCGGGTGCCGCCGGGTCGCTGACCACCTGGCCGGCGTCGCGACCCAGCGTGAGGTACGCGACGGCGAGCTCCCACAGCCGGCGGGCCGGCGCCGTCCCGACCGCTCGGGCGTCGGGGTCGAGGCCGGCGAGGAAGAGCAGCTCCGCCCGCCAGACGTTGCCGAGGCCCGCCCACACCGCCTGGTCGAGCAGCGCCGCGCCGACCGCGCCCCTGGCGGCGCCGAGCCGGCGTACGGCGTCCTCGCCGTCGGCGTCGGCGCGCAGCGGGTCCGGGCCGAGCGAGGCCCGCAGCGCGCGCTCGCCGTCGTCCGGGAGCGGTTCGCAGCGGATGGGCGCGATCAGGTCGTACGCGACGCCGGCGCGGGCCAGGCGCAGCCGGACGCCCTTGCGGGGCGGGACGGCCGGGTCGTCGTGGCGCAGGAACAGCCCGCGCATGCCGAGGTGCACGTGCAGGGCCGGCGCGTCATCGACGTGGTAGAGCAGGTGCTTGCCGTACGCCTCCACCGCCCGCAACCGCCGCCCGTCGTACGGGCCGGCGTCGAGACGCCCCTGCGGGCTGGACACGGCGAGGACCTGCCCGGCGAGGGCGGCGTGCTGCTCGCGCGCGTACCGATGGACGAGGTGGCCCTCGGGCATGCGGCCCGGGTACCCGAGGCACGGGCGCGAAAACGGCGCGTCCGGGGCGCGGGAACAACGGCGATCGGTCCGCAGTTGTCCCTTTCGTGACCGACGTTGTCCCGCACCCGCGGCTGTTCGACATCCGGCGGATCTACGTAGAGCCGGAGGCCGCCGGGCTGCCCCGCGGGCGGGCCGTGCTGGAGCGCTTTCCCGATGCGGAGCGCGTCGAGGTCGAGAGCCACTCCCGCATCCCGGAGTTGTACGGGGACGAGACGAACGTGGCCCGGTGGGTGCGGATCAAGACGGAGGCCCTGGTGCTGGGGGTCAAGAAGTCCCTGACCGCCCGCCCGAACGGCCGCTCGGCCGACTTCATCGCCCCGTCCACGGCGAACGGCTGCGCGATGGCGTGCGCCTACTGCTACGTGCCGCGCCGCAAGGGCTACAGCAACCCGGTGACGGTCTTCGCCAACATCGACCGGATCGCCGGCTACCTGGGTCGGCACGTGGGCCGGCAGGGCGTCAAAAGTGAGCCGAACCAGTGCGACCCCGCCGCCTGGGTCTACGACATCGGCGAGAACTCCGACTGCTCGGTGGACGCCCGCATCTCCGACAACGTCCGGGACCTGGTGACCCTGTTCCGGGGCCTGCCCACGGCGAAGGCCACGTTCGCCACGAAGCACGTCAACCGTGACCTGCTCGACTGGGATCCCCGGGGCCGGACCCGCGTCCGGTTCTCGCTGATGCCGGCCCGCGACGCCAAGCTGCTCGACATCCGGACCTCCCCGGTCGCGGAGCGGTTGGCCGCCGTCGACGACTTCGTCGCGGCCGGCTACGAGGTGCACGTCAACTTCAGCCCGGTGGTGGTCCGCGACGGGTGGCTGGACGACTGGGCGGAGCTGCTCGACCAGCTCGACGACGCGCTCGGGCCCGCCGCCAAGGCGCAGCTCGCCGCCGAGGTCATCTTCCTGACCCACAACGACCGGCTGCACGAGGTGAACCTCGGCTGGCACCCGAAGGCCGAGGAGATCCTCTGGCGGCCGGATCTCCAGCAGCCGAAGCGGTCGCAGACCGGCGGCTGGAACGTGCGGTACCGCACCGGCAGCAAGGGCGCCTACGTGGTGGCGTTGACGGACCTGATCGCCGCGAAGGCGCCGTACTGCCGGGTCCGCTACGCGTTCTGACGGGCTCCGGTGCACGGAAAGCAGTTCAGGGCCACCCCCGAAGGGGTGACCCTGAACTGAAAGATTGTCCGGCGGTGTCCTACTCTCCCACACCCTCCCGAGTGCAGTACCATCGGCGCTGGAGGGCTTAGCTTCCGGGTTCGGAATGTAACCGGGCGTTTCCCCTCCGCCATGACCGCCGTAACTCTATCGACATATCAAACAACACCAACCACGTGGTCTGTTGTTCGTTTATCGAGAGTTGCACAGTGGACGCGTAGCAGCTTAGTAGTCAAGTCCTCGGCCTATTAGTACCGGTCAACTGAACCCGTTACCGGGCTTACATTTCCGGCCTATCAACCCAGTCGTCTAGCTGGGGGCCTTACCCCACAAAGTGGGTGGGATACCTCATCTTGAAGCGAGCTTCCCGCTTAGATGCTTTCAGCGGTTATCCCTTCCGAACGTAGCTAACCAGCCGTGCCCCTGGCGGGACAACTGGCACACCAGAGGTTCGTCCGTCCCGGTCCTCTCGTACTAGGGACAGCCCTTCTCAAGTATCCTACGCGCACGGCGGATAGGGACCGAACTGTCTCACGACGTTCTAAACCCAGCTCGCGTACCGCTTTAATGGGCGAACAGCCCAACCCTTGGGACCTGCTACAGCCCCAGGATGCGACGAGCCGACATCGAGGTGCCAAACCATCCCGTCGATATGGACTCTTGGGGAAGATCAGCCTGTTATCCCCGGGGTACCTTTTATCCGTTGAGCGACACCGCTTCCACTCGCAAGTGCCGGATCACTAGTCCCGACTTTCGTCCCTGCTCGACCTGTCAGTCTCACAGTCAAGCTCCCTTGTGTACTTGCACTCAACACCTGATTGCCAACCAGGCTGAGGGAACCTTTGGGCGCCTCCGTTACCCTTTAGGAGGCAACCGCCCCAGTTAAACTACCCACCAGACACTGTCCCTGAACCGGATAACGGTCCGAAGTTAGATACCCAAATCAACCAGAGTGGTATTTCAAGATTGCCTCCACCCATACTGGCGTATGGACTTCACCGGCTCCCACCTATCCTACACAAGCTAATTCGGATACCAATGTCAAGCTATAGTAAAGGTCCCGGGGTCTTTCCGTCCTGCCGCGCGTAACGAGCATCTTTACTCGTAATGCAATTTCGCCGGGCCTGTGGTTGAGACAGTGGGGAAGTCGTTACGCCATTCGTGCAGGTCGGAACTTACCCGACAAGGAATTTCGCTACCTTAGGATGGTTATAGTTACCACCGCCGTTTACTGGCGCTTAAGTTCTCCGCTTCGCCCCAAAGAGCTAACAGGTCCCCTTAACGTTCCAGCACCGGGCAGGCGTCAGTCCATATACATCGAATTACTTCTTCGCATGGACCTGTGTTTTTAGTAAACAGTCGCTTCCCCCTGCTCTCTGCGGCCATACAACGCTCCACCCGCGCGGGGCTTCACGTCTCCGGCCCCCCTTCTCCCTAAGTTACGGGGGCAATTTGCCGAGTTCCTTAACCACAGTTCGCCCGATCGCCTCGGTATTCTCTACCTGACCACCTGTGTCGGTTTGGGGTACGGGCCGCTAAGAACTCGCTAGAGGCTTTTCTCGGCAGCATAGGATCACTGACTTCACCTGAATCGGCTCGGCATCACGTCTCAGCCCTAATGGTGTGCGGATTTGCCTACACACCGGCCTACACGCTTACCCCGGCACAACCACCGGCCGGGCTCAGCTACCTTCCTGCGTCACCCCATCGCTTGACTACTACCCGCCAGGTTCCCACGCTCCCCCAGTTCGGTCCGAAGACCTCCCCAGGTTCGGGTGGTTAGCACAACGAGGTTCATCAGGGACGCTCTTTCGCGGGTACGGGAATATCAACCCGTTGTCCATCGACTACGCCTCTCGGCCTCGCCTTAGGTCCCGACTCACCCAGGGCGGATTAGCCTGGCCCTGGAACCCTTGGTCATCCGGCGGAAGGGTTTCTCACCCTTCTTTCGCTACTCATGCCTGCATTCTCACTCGTGCCGCGTCCACAACTGGGTCACCCCGCTGCTTCACCCCCGGCACGACGCTCCCCTACCCATCCACACACCTGCACAAGGAATCAAGTCCAAGCGAGGTAAAAATGTGAATGCCACAGCTTCGGCGGTGTGCTTGAGCCCCGCTACATTGTCGGCGCGGAACCACTTGACCAGTGAGCTATTACGCACTCTTTAAAGGGTGGCTGCTTCTAAGCCAACCTCCTGGTTGTCTATGCGACCCCACATCCTTTTCCACTTAGCACACGCTTAGGGGCCTTAGCTGGTGATCTGGGCTGTTTCCCTCTCGACTACGAAGCTTATCCCCCGCAGTCTCACTGCCGCGCTCTCACTTACCGGCATTCGGAGTTTGGCTGATTTCGGTAAGCTTGTGGGCCCCCTAGACCATCCAGTGCTCTACCTCCGGCAAGAAACACGCGACGCTGCACCTAAATGCATTTCGGGGAGAACCAGCTATCACGGAGTTTGATTGGCCTTTCACCCCTAACCACAGGTCATCCCCCAACTTTTCAACGTTGGTGGGTTCGGCCCTCCACGCGGTCTTACCCGCGCTTCAGCCTGCCCATGGCTAGATCACTCCGCTTCGGGTCTAGGACACGCGACTGAACGCCCTATTCAGACTCGCTTTCGCTACGGCTCCCCCACACGGGTTAACCTCGCCACATGCCACTAACTCGCAGGCTCATTCTTCAAAAGGCACGCCGTCACCCCGCAAGGCTCCGACGGATTGTAGGCGAACGGTTTCAGGTACTATTTCACTCCCCTCCCGGGGTACTTTTCACCATTCCCTCACGGTACTCGTCCGCTATCGGTCACCAGGAAGTATTTAGGCTTACCAGGTGGTCCTGGCAGATTCACGGCAGATTTCAGGGGTCCGCCGCTACTCGGGAACACCCACAGAAGGTCAGCAACTTTCACCTACCGGACTCTCACCGTCTACGGTCAGCCATTCCAGACTGTTCGACTAGCCACTGACTTTGTAACTTCTCGAACAAGTGTCAGCTTGTTCAGCAGGGTCCCACAACCCCGACCACGCAACCCCTGACAGGTATCACACGCAACCGGTTTAGCCTCAATCCGCTTTCGCTCGCCACTACTCACGGAATCACTAAATTGTTTTCTCTTCCTACGGGTACTGAGATGTTTCACTTCCCCGCGTTCCCCCCACACACCCTATGTGTTCAGGTGTGGGTGACTGGACATGACTCCAGCCAGGTTTCCCCATTCGGACACCCTGGGATCACAGCTTGGTTGACAGCTCCCCCAGGCCTATCGCGGCCTCCCACGTCCTTCATCGGCTCCTGGTGCCAAGGCATTCACCGTTCGCCCTTGACAACTTGACCACAAAGATGCTCGCGTCCACTGTGCAATTCTCAACAAACGACCAACCCACAACCCGATCCGTGCGACACCAAACCCGACCACCGCCGGCGGTATGCCACACCAGGCCATGCCTGGCAGCCCGACAAGCTCTCACGCTCGCCTACGGCTCCGAAAAAACAACCAACGGTTGTTCCTTCAGGACCCAACAGGGTGCTATCCGCCCTCTCCCAGCCGCACCAGGACTCCGTTCCCACCACCCGAGGGCAGCTGTACTAGGAAGAACCCGGCCGTTGCCAGGAAAAAACTCGCCAGTGTCTCCGCCATTGAGCACCCCACCACCACATTCGGGCAGTGCGGGCTCCTTACCGACTTTCGTCGGAAGGTGCTCCTTAGAAAGGAGGTGATCCAGCCGCACCTTCCGGTACGGCTACCTTGTTACGACTTCGTCCCAATCGCCAGCCCCACCTTCGACGGCTCCCTCCACAAGGGTTGGGCCACCGGCTTCGGGTGTTGCCGACTTTCGTGACGTGACGGGCGGTGTGTACAAGGCCCGGGAACGTATTCACCGCAGCGTTGCTGATCTGCGATTACTAGCGACTCCGACTTCACGGGGTCGAGTTGCAGACCCCGATCCGAACTGAGACCGGCTTTTTGGGATTCGCTCCACCTCACGGTATCGCAGCCCATTGTACCGGCCATTGTAGCATGCGTGAAGCCCTGGACATAAGGGGCATGATGACTTGACGTCATCCCCACCTTCCTCCGAGTTGACCCCGGCAGTCTTCGATGAGTCCCCGCCATAACGCGCTGGCAACATCGAACGAGGGTTGCGCTCGTTGCGGGACTTAACCCAACATCTCACGACACGAGCTGACGACAGCCATGCACCACCTGTGACCGCCCCCGAAGGACCTCACATCTCTGCGAGTTTTGCGGCCATGTCAAACCCAGGTAAGGTTCTTCGCGTTGCATCGAATTAATCCGCATGCTCCGCCGCTTGTGCGGGCCCCCGTCAATTCCTTTGAGTTTTAGCCTTGCGGCCGTACTCCCCAGGCGGGGCGCTTAATGCGTTAGCTGCGGCACAGGGAACCGGAGAGGCCCCCCACACCTAGCGCCCAACGTTTACAGCGTGGACTACCAGGGTATCTAATCCTGTTCGCTCCCCACGCTTTCGCTCCTCAGCGTCAGTATCGGCCCAGAGACCCGCCTTCGCCACCGGTGTTCCTCCTGATATCTGCGCATTTCACCGCTACACCAGGAATTCCAGTCTCCCCTACCGAACTCTAGCCTGCCCGTATCGACCGCAGGCTTGGAGTTGAGCCCCAAGTTTTCACGGTCGACGCGACAAGCCGCCTACGAGCTCTTTACGCCCAATAAATCCGGACAACGCTCGCACCCTACGTCTTACCGCGGCTGCTGGCACGTAGTTGGCCGGTGCTTCTTCTGCAGGTACCGTCACTTACGCTTCGTCCCTGCTGAAAGAGGTTTACAACCCGAAGGCCGTCATCCCTCACGCGGCGTCGCTGCATCAGGCTTCCGCCCATTGTGCAATATTCCCCACTGCTGCCTCCCGTAGGAGTCTGGGCCGTGTCTCAGTCCCAGTGTGGCCGGTCGCCCTCTCAGGCCGGCTACCCGTCGTCGCCTTGGTAGGCCATCACCCCACCAACAAGCTGATAGGCCGCGAGCCCATCCCAGGCCGAAAAACTTTCCACCACCAACCATGCGACCGGTGGTCCTATTCGGTATTAGCCCCCGTTTCCGAGGGTTATCCCAAAGCCTAGGGCAGGTTGCTCACGTGTTACTCACCCGTTCGCCGCTCGAGTACCCCGAAGGGCCTTTCCGCTCGACTTGCATGTGTTAAGCACGCCGCCAGCGTTCGTCCTGAGCCAGGATCAAACTCTCCAACAAAAACTTGTTGAAAAACTGTCCCGACAACAAAAAGTGTTGCCAAAGGAATCCAAGACCAGCCAAACCGAAGCCTGACCAGTCCGGGGTATAAATCATAATTGGCACTGGCTTATCAAGCACCCTGTTGAGTTCTCAAAGAACAACCACACACCGCCCAGAAACCCCACACCGTGGAGCACCCGACCCGGGGCATTTCGTTCACCGCGTCCGGCGCTCTCGCGCCGGGCACTTTTACTACGTTACCCGATGGTTTCCGCCGTGTCAAACCGCTTCGTAGCGATCCGCACCACTTCAACCCAATTTCCGGGCATCCCGATTACGTCGACTCTCGCCGACGATTTTCGGGAAGTTCGGCAGACCGGCCGCTTCGCGGTTTCCCGCGAGCTCGCCCGGATCCCTGCCGGCCGTGAACCTTACCCGGTCGGTTCCGCCTCGCCAAATCCGCCTCGCGACGGATCCGGGGCACCGCCCGTGCCGGCCCCGGTGGGAGAACCCCACCCGGATCGATGGTCTCACCGCGCTCCGGCCTCGCCAGGGCTTTCACCCTGTTCGTCCGTTCCGCGCTGGCAGAGAGAAAGTTACGCCCGCCCGACAAGATCGTCAAATCCGGGGTGGGAGGGCCGCGTCACACCGTCCCGCCGGCGGCCAACGCGGCGGCCGTCGCCTGGTCGAGCGTGCCGTCGGCGACGACCACGCGGTGCCGCCCGGTGCGACTCGTACCCGCGGTGATCACCCTGGGCCGGTCGAAGGCGAACGCCACGCAGACCCCCGGGTACATCGCGGTGCGGACGAACCAGCGGTCGCCCTCCGCGAGGCCGGCCAGCACGAGCGTGTACGCGGCCCCGTCCGGCCCGGTGCCGGCGAAGGCCAGCCACGGCGCGTCGCTGCCGTTGACCGCGTCCTCCCCCTCGGCGGTGGCGGTGCACACCCGCGCGGGTGTCGCGCTGACCGCCCGCCAGAAGAAGCCGCCGTAGCCGGCGCCACCCGGGCGTCCGTTGGTCGCCGGGCTGCCCAGGGCGACGTCCCGGTCGGCGGGGGCGGTCAGCGTGTACCCGACGTCGAGGGCCCAGGCCCGCTCGCCGACCCGCTGCGCGGCCAGCTCCCGCCGCTCGGTGAGCAGCACCGCCCCGTCCCGGTCCCGCCACTCCAGCTGGTGCGCGAGCCGTTGCGGGTCGCGGGTCTCCCAGCGGGTGTGCGCGATGCGGCCGTGGTCGTCGCGCCACGTGTAGCCGGTGTCGCGGACGTAGGTGCGCCCGCCCCAGAGGTTGGTGCCGTCGACGTCCTGCACGGCCAGGGACGCGCCGAGGTGCCAGACGTGGTCGGCCGGGAACGCGTCGGTGACCACGGTCCCGCCGAGGGTCCGCACGGGGTGCAGGTACGGGCGGGGGCCGTGCCGGGGGTCGATCGCCGGGTCGACGACGTACCGGGCCACCGGCACGTCGTCGACGCTGAGCTGCCGATCGTTCTCGGTCACGCCGGCCCGCCGGTCGCCGCCCGTCACGACTGTCCCACCGGGGCGGGCACGGTCCGCCGCGCGACGGCGTGCAGGGCGGCGACCACGTACCCGGCGAGGATGGGCACCGCGACCGGAATGACCAGGACGGCGAGCAGCGCCGCGACGGCGCTGACCCCGC